>NZ_JAVRFH010000075.1:0-23084 GCF_031845825.1 Streptomyces lancefieldiae
AGGCGGCTGAGCCGGGGGACCTCAGGGGCGCGTGGGGTTCCCCGCCCACACCGCCGGGGTCCGGCCCGACCACGGGCTCGCCTGTTCGAGTTGCCCGGCGAGGCGGAAGAGGAGGTCTTCGAGCCCGTAACCGGCGGCGAACTGCATGCCGACCGGGAGCCCCGTCCCGGCGTCTGCCGTCACGGGCACGGACATGGCGGGCGTACCCGCCACGTTGAAGGCCATGGTGAACGGCGAGCGGTCGTTGAGGCGGTCGATCCAGCCGAGGCCGTCCAGCGCCTCGGCGCCCTCGGCATACGCGTCCAACGGCATGGGCAGTTCCGGCAGGGTCGGGGTGAGCAGAACGTCGTGGGCGTCGAAATACCGTGCCAGGCTCCGGGCGACCCGGTTGCGGATCGCGAGGGCGGAGACGAACTGGGCGCCGCTGACCCGCTGCCCGTAGTGATAGCCGGCGAGGGTCGCCGGCTCGAGGGTCGTGGCATCGACGGGCCGGCCGAAGGCAGCGGCCAGTTCGTCGACCGAGGCCGTGAGGTTCACCGTCGACAGACGGGCGTTGGCCAGGACGAACTCCTCCCAGTCGGCCCCCAGGGCGACCTCGGCCTCCGTCACCCGGTGGCCGAGCGACTCGAGCAGGCGCACGGTGCGGGCGAGCGCGTCGGCCACGGGTGCGGTGGTGCGGCGTCCGCCCCACCCCTGGGGGAGGACGCCGATCCGCAGCCTGCCGGGGTGGCGGGTGACCTCCTCGGTGTAGGGCCGGGACGGTTGCTGGGCGAAGTAGGGGTCTCCCGGTTCCGGGCCGCGCATCCGGTCGAGCAGCGCCGCACTGTCGCGTACGGTGCGGCTGACGCTGCCGTGCACGGCCAGGCCGCTGAAGGTCTCGTCGACGTCGGGGCCCATGGAGACCCGGCCACGGGTGGGCTTCAGCCCGAAGAGACCGTTGCAGGCGGCCGGTATGCGCAGTGAGCCGGCGGCGTCGGTGGCATGCGCGATCGGGACCACGCCGGCGGCGACGGCCGCGCCCGCGCCCCCGCTGGACCCGCCCGCGCTGCGCTCCGGGTCCCACGGGTTGCGGGTGGGGCCGTACAGCACGGGTTCCGTCGTGATGCTGTAGGCCATCTCCGGCGTGGCGGTACGCCCGAACGTCACGAGGCCGGCCCGCCGGAAGCGCGCCATCAGGAAGGAGTCGGCGCCGGCGACGTGGCCGGCCGCGAGCCGGCTGCCCAGCTCCATCCGCCGGCCGGCCATGGAGACACCGATGTCCTTGATCAGGAAAGGGACCCCGGCCAGCGGCGTGCCGCCGGGGGTGGGCTCGTCGTCGGCCGGCCAGGTCTCCACGACCGCGTTGATCCGCGGATCGACCGCGCGGACGGCCTCACGTGCGGCTGCCTCCAGTTCGGCGGGGGTCACCTCGCCCTTGGCCACCAGCTCCGCGAGCCCGACCGCGTCGAAGGTCACGTACTCGGTCACTCTCACTGTCACTCCCGGGGGAAGAACGTTACCGACAAGTACCGCACGATACCGATCGGTATCACGCGGGACGGATTGGTACCGTAGCAGAGGGCACAAGGCCCGCCCGCCGACCGAACGCCACGGAGCCGTCATGACATCGACCGCCAGCAGGCCGAGCAGGGTGGCGAAACTGCCGCCTCGCGAGCGCATCCTCGACGCGGCGGAAGAGCTCTTCCAGAACGAGGGGATCCGGCGGGTGGGCGTCCAGGCGATCGCCGAGCGGGCCGAGACCACCAAGATGGCGATCTACCGGCACTTCGAGACCAAGGACGCCCTGGTCGCGGAGTGGCTGCGGATCCTCGCCGCCGACTACCAGGCGGCCTTCGACCGGGTCGAGGCCGAATACCCCGGCCGCCCCGAGGAGCAGATCCTCGGCGTGGCCCGTTTCATCGCCGAGGGGTTGCCGACCCTCTCGCACCGGGGCTGCCCGTTCATCAACTCCCTCGCCGAGCTGCCCGACCGCTCCCATCCGGCGCGGCAGGTGATCGAGGAGCACAAGGCTCGGCAGACCCGCAGGCTGGTCGCCCTGTGCGCCGAGGCCGGGCTGCCCGACCCCGAGCAGGCCGCCGCCGAGATCACCTTCGTCCTCGAAGGCGCCCAGGTCAGCACGCAGAACGGCAGCATCGACCGGGCGGGGGACCGACTGATGAGAATCGTCGAGGGAATAGTCGACCGGCACCGGTCCCCCCTCGTCGAATCCCGGGGGACCACCGACTGACCGCCGCGCGCCCGTGCCCCCCGCCCGGGGACCCGGGTGCGACCGGCGACGAGAACGCCGTACGGGAGACGGAGGAGGAGATCTCCGCGCGACCCACGACGGTGGCCCCGGCGCGCCGGCCGAGGCGGAGGCGATCAGGCGGGCGGTCGCGGTGGCGCCGGCCGAGGCGGAGGGGACGATGGCCGACGGGAGGATCACCGACGGGTTCACGGTCGCCGTCCTCCACCGGGCGCGTCCGGCAGGGCTGTTCACGTCGGCCGTGGAGCACGGCGGCACGGCCTGACGGGGCGTCCGTCAAGACCAGGCGAAGCCACCCGTCGTTTTGGAGCCGGGCACCTTTGATCAATAGGATCCGCCGATGATCACAAGAACACGGCTGGCGGCGGGTGCCTGTGCCCTGCTCGCCGCGCTGACGGCCGGGATCGCCCTCCCGACCGGGGCGGCGGCCGGTGAGCCCACGGGTGCGGAAGCGCCGAAGGTCGACCTCGTGCTCGACGTCAGCGGTTCGATGCGGACCCGGGACATCGACGGCGGTACCCGCATGGCCGCGGCGAAGCAGGCGTTCAACGAAGTGCTCGACGCGACGCCGGAGGAAGTACAGCTCGGCATCCGGACCCTGGGCGCCGACTACCCGGGCGACGACCGCAAGACGGGCTGCAAGGACACCGCGCAGCTCTACCCGGTCGGCCCACTGGACCGCACCGAGGCCAAGACGGCGGTGGCGACCCTGTCGCCCACCGGCTGGACGCCGATCGGCCCCGCGCTGCTCAAGGCGGCCGACGACCTCGACGGCGGGAACGGCTCCAAGCGGATCGTGCTGATCAGCGACGGCGAGGACACCTGCGCGCCGCTCGACCCGTGCGAGGTGGCCCGCGAGATCGCCGCCAAGGGCATCGGGCTGACCATCGACACGCTGGGTCTGGTCCCCAACGCCAAGATGCGGCGGCAGCTCAGCTGCATCGCCGAGGCGACCGGCGGCACCTACACCTCGGTGGAGCACACCGAGGAACTCACCGACAAGGTGAACCAGTTGGTGGACCGGGCCGCCGACCCGGTGGTGACACCGGTCGCCACCGAGGGCACGGACGTCTGCACCGAGGCGCCGACGCTGAAGTCGGGGCTGTACACCGACCGCGAGGAGTTCGGACAGCAGCGCTGGTACCGGGTGGACGTGGAGCCGGGTCAGGAGCTGCGCGCCTCGGTGAGCGTGGCCGCCGACCGCGCCGTGACCCCGTCCTACGGGGTGCTGCTGCGCGCGGTCACGGTGCACGGCCGCGAGATCGTGCGCGGTGAGGCGGCGGACAACGGCCGTACGGACGTCATCTCGACCGGGCTGCGCTACCCGAAGGCGGAGAGCGACGAGGAGGACGCCCCGGCCGAGACCGTATGTCTCCAGGTCACCAACTCCTTCTCCGTCGCCTCCGGGGTGAAGACCACGCCCGGTCTGCCGCTGGAGCTGACGGTCGACGTCGTGGACGGCCCGAGCGACGCCGACGACGTGGCCGCCTTCGGCCTCGGACGAGGCTGGTGGCTGCTCGGCGTGCTGGTGCTCGTCGGTTTCCTCGCCGGCCTGCTGTGGGGCTGGCTGTCGCGCTGGCGGTTCGCGGTCTGGAGGACCAACTGATGCGTGTCACACGTGCACTGGGCGCGGCCGCGCTGCTGCTCGGCCTCGCCGCGACCCCCGCGGCGGCGGACACCTCGCCCTCCGCGAGCCCGTCGAAGGACGGCGGTGCGCCGACCTCGGCGGGCACGTCCTTCCGGACGGCGGCCGAGATCGAGCAGGGGCAGCGAGCCACGGCGAACGGCTCCGCGGGTGACTACCTGTACTGGTCGTTCCCGGCGGACGCGGGGCAGCGCCCCACCGTGAGAGCCACGGTCGAGCTGCCCGAGACGCACGCCGCCGAGACCTGGCGGATCGACGTCTACGACGGTCTGCGCCGCCGCCAGGCCTGCCAGTGGGGTGCCCAGACCCGCACCGCGGCCCAGGGCACCCCCTCCGTGGAGCTGGCCTGCGTGCTGCGCACGGTGCGCGCCTGGTCGGAGCCGTGGGCGAACGACCCGCTGCCGGGCACGTACTACGTCCGGCTGACCGCGGTGAACCTGCCGACGTCCGACCTCGGTGTCCCGGTCGGCGCGGAGGTCCAGGTGGACTCCAAGGACATCGGCGGTGCGGCGGCGGTGGACGGTTCGCTGTCCGAGCCGCTGGTGCCGGGCATCGCGGTGAAGTCCGGGAAGGACGAGAACGACGACTCCGAGCGCGGTGCCGTGCTGTCCGCGATCGAGCCCGAGGACGGCTGGTCGTCGGGCTGGTGGTCGGACCGGTGGGTCTGGACGGGCGTCGGAGGTCTGCTGGCCGCGCTGGCGGGCATCGGCGGATACGCGCTGACCCGCGGGTCGGGCCGGCCCACGCGGGTGCCGCCCACGGTGTGACGCTCGGGCAGGAGGCCCGCGCCGCGGGCCTCCTGCCGTTTCACGCTTCCCTGAGCACCTTGGCCGCAGTGCCGTCGCCGGTCACCTCGACCCGGCCGTCCCGCACCGCGTCCCGCAGACCCAGCTCCCCGCGGCTGAGCGCCGCGCACGTCTCCGCGTCCAGCACGAGTCGGGCATCGGGCTCCCCCGGCGCGGGGCCGTCGCCGTACACCGGGCCCTCCTCCTCCGCACCGGCATGCAGGTGGAAGTCCCCTTCGTCCAGCCGGACTTCGACCAGCCCCTCCCCCGCCCCGGCCTCCCGCAGGGCCCGCAGCAGGGGCAGCGCGAACCAGTGCGCGCGTACGGCGTCCGTGGGCCGCCGCTCTCCCAGCTCACCGGCACCCCACGCGCCCAGCGCCTCCAGCACCGGCAGCAACCGCCCGCCGCGCGGAGTGAGTTCGTAAACGTACGCCGCCCCGGGCGGGGGAAGTCGGCGCCGGGTCGTCAGCCCTTCGCGCTCCATGTCCTTCAACCGCGAGGCGAGTACGTCCGTGCTGACGCCGGGCAGGTCGGCGTGCAGGTCGGTGTAACGCCGCGGACCGGCCAGGAGCTCGCGGACGATCAGCAGGGTCCAGCGGTCGCCGACGGCGTCGAGCGCGCGGGCGGCGGAACAGTACTGGTCGTAGCTTCGGCGAGGTGACATGCGACGCAGTGTAGACAAGTTGTTGGACTTTCCAAGCTCCCACTTGGTAAAACCAAGCAACAACAGTCACCGGAGGGGAAGCCGCGCATGGAGTTCCGGCAGTCGAACAAGCTCAGCGAGGTCTGCTACGAGATCCGCGGCCCCGTGATCGAGCACGCCAACGCGCTGGAGGAGGCGGGGCACAGCGTGCTGCGCCTGAACACCGGCAACCCGGCCGTCTTCGGTTTCGAGGCGCCGGAGGAGATCCTCCAGGACATGATCCGCATGCTGCCGCAGGCGCACGGCTACACGGACTCCCGCGGCATCCTCTCCGCCCGCCGGGCCGTCGCCCAGCGCTACCAGGCCCTCGGCCTGGAGGTCGACGTGGACGACGTCTTCCTCGGCAACGGCGTCTCCGAACTGGTGTCCATGGCCGTGCAGGCCCTGCTGGAGGACGGCGACGAGGTCCTGATCCCCGCCCCCGACTTCCCCCTGTGGACGGCGGTGACGACCCTCGCCGGCGGCAAGGCGGTGCACTACCTCTGCGACGAACAGGCGGACTGGTACCCCGACCTGGCCGACATGGAGTCGAAGATCACCGACCGCACCAAGGCGGTCGTCATCATCAACCCGAACAACCCCACCGGCGCCGTCTACCCCAAGGAGATCGTCGAGGGCATTCTCGACCTGGCCCGCCGGCACGGCCTGATGGTCTTCGCCGACGAGATCTACGACCAGATCCTGTACGACGACGCCGTCCACCACTCGGCCGCGTCCCTCGCCCCCGACCTGGTGGTCCTCACCTTCTGCGGCCTGTCCAAGACGTACCGGGTGGCGGGTTTCCGCTCCGGCTGGCTGGTGGTGACGGGCCCGAAGCAGCACGCGAAGAGCTACCTGGAGGGCCTGACCATGCTGGCCTCCATGCGCCTGTGCGCCAACGCTCCCGCCCAGTACGCCATCCAGGCCGCGCTCGGCGGCCGCCAGTCGATCCGCGAGCTGACCGCTCCCGGCGGCCGACTCCACGAACAGCGGAACGTGGCCTGGGAGAAGCTGAACGAGATCCCCGGCGTCTCGTGCGTGAAGCCGAAGGGCGCGCTGTACGCGTTCCCGCGCATCGACCCGAAGGTCCACAAGATCCACGACGACGAGAAGTTCGTCCTGGACCTGCTGCTGCGGGAGAAGATCCAGGTGGTCCAGGGCACCGGCTTCAACTGGCCGACCCCCGACCACTTCCGCATCCTCACCCTCCCCCACGCGGAGGACCTGGAGGCGGCGATCGGACGGATCGGCCGCTTCCTCAGCGGCTACCGGCAGTAGGCGCGGCCCCGGCGAGGGCGACCTCGCACCACACGGTCTTGGTGTACGGGTCGCCGTACGTCGTCCCCCAGTGGGTGGCCGGCGCCTCGACGAGGAGGAGTCCGCTGCCGGACTCCACGTCGGAGGCGGGGAGTTGGGAGATGTGCCAGGAGCGAGCCGGCCTGACGCAGGCCGAGTTGAGCACGGCGATCGGTTACGGCGAGGAGCAGGTGTCCTCGGTGGAACGAGGACGCCGCGGCACTACTGCGTCCACTCGTACGCGTGATCGGAGACGAATTCGGCAAAGGCGCGCGGTGGACGGCCGGTCAGTTCGAGCACCGCAGTGCTGACTTGGTTCTCGCGTCCTTCCTCGATTCCGCGCTCGACGGCGGCAAGGGCGTCAGCGAACTCCGTCGGCATTCCGGAGGAATGGTAGGCGGCGGCCTGTTCCTTCTCCGTAATACGCTCCACCCGAACCTGTCTGCCGGTCTGCGCGGTGATGATCTGCGCGGCCTGTGGATAGCTCATCCCGCGCGGCCCGGTGATCAGGTAGTCGCTTCGAGCGTCCACCCCCAGGTCAGCCAGCAGCGCGGCAGCACTGGCCGCGATGTCCCGCGCATCGACCCACCCCAGCTCGCCGTCACCGGCTGCGGTGCGGATCTCACCGAGGCGATGGATGTGCTCGGCCAGTGGGTGCGGGCGCAGGAAGTTCTGCATGAAGCCAGACGCGCGGAGTACGACACCTCCTGGCAGAGCCCGAACCTGAGCGGCCATCTCCACAGCGCTGGGCGCGTTCGGCAGCACAATGGCCGAGCCGAGCATCACGAGGCGCCGGATACCGGCCCGCTCCGCTTGGCGCAGGAAGGGCTCGACCAGCGGTAGCGGGTCCACACTCTCCACCGGTGCAAGCAGGAAGACCCGGTCCATCCCGTCGAGCGCGGGCCCGTACGTGGTCGGGTCGTTCCAGTCGAAGCGGATCGCGTCAGGATCGGCTGCGGCCGGGTTCCGGCCGGCGACCCGAGCCTGCACGCCGGCGCTGCGGAGCAGTTGCACCAGCGTCTTGCCGGTCTTGCCGGTCCCTCCGGTCACGAGCACTCCGGACATCAGGCGTCGTTCCTTTCGAGCGAGTCGATCAGCCCGGCGAGACCTCCGGCAGCGACGGCCGCCGACAGCGGGCTCCAGTAATCCCGGAACAGAGCGATCAGCCCGTCACGGACCGTCAGAACCACGATGTAGTCCAGACGGTAGGGCTGGGAGGTGGCCACGGTGCGGCCGGTGGCCGTCCACTCCACCACGACGGTGTCCGTTTGATCCGTGGACCGCACGGTGAGCGCGGCCACCTCCGTCATGTCCATCAGCTCCGGATAGTGAGCGAGGTAGGCGCGTACCTCCTCACGTCCGCGGAGAACGCGAGCGGAGTTCCCGGCCGCGAAAGGGAATTCCGCGATTCCGTCGGGCGCCCACAGATCTGCCACGGCGTTCATGTCCTTGGCCAGCATCAGGTCGATCATGCGGCGAAAAGTTTCCTCAGGTGTGCTGGACACCGTTCCTCCTCGTGGTCGACAAACCGACCGGAACACCATGCGCAGCGGAGTTGCGGGCGGGGAACGGACAGCTGAGCCCCGGACCGACAGTGCGAGGCTCGGCTGTCCCTCCTGTGACACCATGAAGGAGTGAGCAGCCAGGAACTCGCAGACTTTCTCCGCCGCCGCCGCGAGGACCTGCGACCAGAAGACGTGCCGGCCGAAGCGACGCTTCCACCAAGCCGCCGCGCCCGTCGCACACCCGGACTGCGCCGCGAAGAGGTAGCCGCCCTGGCACAGGTGTCGGTGAGCTACTACGAACGACTGGAACGGGCACGGGCACCCCGCCCCTCACCGCAGGTGCTGTCCGCGCTGGCGACGGCTCTCCGGCTCACTGAAGCAGAGCGTGACCATCTGGCCCGCCTGGCCGGACAAGTGCTGCCGGCAGAGAACGACGGCGCGCCAGAGCACGTACCCGAGGACGCCCAACAGCTACTCGGCAGACTTGACGGCATCCCTGCTTACATCGTCAACGACCGGCAGGACATCGTCGCCTGGAACGCAGCAGCCGCAGCTCTGATCACAGACTTTTCTCGTCTCACACCTGACGAGCGCAACATCACGCGCATCTCGACCAGATTCCGTGACACCCTCTGCACCGGCGCGCCCGGTTCGGAGACGGATTTCTCTCAACACACAGCCGCTCAACTGCGCGCGGCCAGCGTCCGGTACCCCACGGACAACGTGCTCGCAGAGCTGATCAACGAGTTCGCCGTCCACGATCCGGATTTCGCGAGCAGCTGGCGTAACCACGCCGTGCGCCCCATGCCCAGCGTGCGAAAACACCTGCATCACCCCACACTGGGCGAGCTGGAAATCGACCGGCACACCCTCAGCCTGCCCGGCGCAGGCTTGTCCTTGGTGATGTACACGGCAGAAGCCGGCAGCCCCAGCGCCGCTGCACTGAGGAGCCTTTGACCGCGCCGATCAAGCAGATCCCCTCGCAGGTGACCTGGGGACCACGCAACCCATCGACGAGCACACAGGTCAAGCCCACGCCTTCGACGAAGTAGCACTTCACGGCAGGTCGATGCTTGTCCGACTCGACCGGGAACGTATCCCCACTGCTCCCGCTCCGAGTCCGCGAGCGCCGCCCGGTAGTCCGTGTTCACCGTCTCGTGATCGTTCACGACGCAGACGACGACATCGGCAGTCGTGACGGCTGAGCGGTGGACGTTCTCCGAGCAACGGAGCCCGGCGTCGGCGGCTTGCTCGACCGAGCAGCCGGAATTTCGGGGCGAACCGGGGCGCGGGTCGTAGCCTGGGGGCATGGGTGATCTTTTTCTGGTGCGGCACGGTGAGACCGAGTGGTCGCGGTCCGGGCGGCACACCGGGCTGACGGACGTGCCGCTGACCGAGCACGGGCGGGAGCAGGCGCGGAGCCTGGTGCCGTTGATCCGGTCGCACCGGATCGGGGCCGCGTTCGTCAGTCCGTTCCAGCGGGCCCGGGAGACGGCCGAGCTGATCGGCTTGCAGGACGTGCGGATCGAGCCGGACCTGCACGAGTGGGACTACGGCGGGTACGAGGGGATCACGACGGTCGAGATCCACCGGACGCGGCCGGACTGGTTCCTGTTCACGGACGGGGTGGCGCCCGGGCCTGAGGAGCATCCCGGGGAGACGCCGGAGCAGGTCGGGGAGCGGGCCGACCGGGTGCTGGCCCGGGTGGAGGCCGCGTTCGCCAACACCGAGGGGTGTGTGGTGCTGGTGGCGCACGGGCACTTCCTGCGGGTGCTGACCGCGCGGCACCTGGGGCTTCCGCCGGCGGACGGGGCGCTGTTCCAGTTGGGGACGGGCACGCTGTGCCGGCTGAGTACCGAGCACGCGCGGCCGGTGATCGCCGCGTGGAATGTCAGACCCCCGTCGTAGTCTTCGAAGGCGTGACCGGTGAGGGAAGGAGGGGCGCCGTGGCTCTGTCGCCGACCGCCGCGCAGCGGCGCGTCATCGCCGCCGCCGACCCCGTGACCGGGCGCCTGAAGGGCCCGGAGTCCCAGCTCGCGGCGCTGGTGAAGCGGGGGCTCGCCTTCCGGCATCCGCGTCCGCCGCACGACCACTTCCTGACGCCGGCCGGGCATCGGATACGGGAGGCCCCGGACGAGCCGGACGCGGCTGCCGCACCGGTGGCCCCCGGGCCCGCCGCACCGGCCGCCGGGGACGTGTTCGCCGCGCGGGTGGGCGGGGAGGAGGCCGCGCCGGGCGATGCGGGGCCCGCCCGGCTGCGTGAGGTGCGAAGCGCCTGGCAGGGGCTGCTGGAGCTGCGTCGGATGACGCATCCCGACGGGAGCACGGACCGGCCCTGCGGATGGGAGCGGACGCATCTCGTACGGGCCGCCGCGCTCGCCCTGGAGGCGGCCGGGCACCGTCCGGCGGGCCCGGACGGCGGCGACGGGTACCGGGTGCGCGCGACACCGCAGCCGGAGGCCGTCGCCGTGTACGAGCCGGACGGCACCGCCCTGCGGGGCTGTGCGGGGACGCTGGAGCGGGCGGGGTGGCAGGTCGGGGAGCACACCGAGCCGCGCACGCGGGCCCGTTACCTGCTCGCCTCCCCTCGGAAGGTCTGACACCTCCGTGCCAGGATCGACCTGTCCGTACGTCGACGACGAGAGGCAGCAGCGGTGAGCGAGCCGTTTTCCGTCCCCGTGACGGTCCGCGGGTACGAGACCGATACGCAGGGACACCTGAACCAGGCCGTGTACCTCAACTACGCCGAGCACGCCCGCTGGTCGCTGCTCCAGGCGGCCGGTGTCCGGCAGGCGGACCTGGTGGCCCGGGGGGTCGGGCCCGTGGCCCTGGAGACGACGCTCCGCTTCCGGCGGGAGCTGCTCGCCGGTGACGAGGTCGAGGTGACGTGCGCCTTCGAGTGGGGCGAGGGCAAGACGTTCCGGATGCGGCAGACCATCCGCAAGGCGGACGGCACCGTGGCGGCCGAGATCGAGGCGGTCGGTGGGCTCATGGACCTGCGCGAGCGCAGGCTGGTGGCCGATCCCCGCCAGCGTTTCAAGGAACTGGCGTCTCGGCCGGGGATGTTCGGCCTGTGAGGACCGGCCCGGCGTGGTCGGCAAGGCCCGCCGATGCCCGGTGTCGCGGGCGGCAGAACGTGGCGATTCGGGTTAACCGGCGAACTAATGCCCCCATATGCATCGCTATAAGTGCGTGTCAGCATGAATCGTCTCCGAAACAGCTCAGGGACAGCCACTGAGGGGAACACGCGATGCACGCACGTCAGAAGATGGTTCGGTCGGTGACCAGCGCGCGGCGACGGTTGACGACGGTCGCGGTGGCACTCGCCGGAACATGCGCGTTCGGCCTGGTGACGGCGGTACCGGCGAGCGCCGAGGTGTCGACCAAGTGCGGCACCTACATCTGCGTCAACACCGCGCACCAGGGCAAGGACTACGTCCAGGACATCACCGTCACGACGAGGGACGGACTGACCGGGACCTTGCGTGGTTTCGTGCGTGACTACGCGAAAAGCGCGGCCGGAGTGTCGAAGGCGCGGTTCACCGTCAACCGCGAGTTCAGCGGGGAGCCGCTGCTCGTCTGCGGTGGCCTGGACCGCGGTGGCCGCGTCATCGAGAACACCTGCGTGGCGCTCTCCTGAGTCCCGTTGACGCCGGGCCGGTGCCTCTCCACGATGCGAGAGGCACCGGCCCGTCCGCGTCAGGCCCTCGGGGTCACGGCGTGACCGCTGCCCGGGACGCCTCGGTGATCTCCTCCCCCGCCTCCATGGGGTGGGTCACGTCCTCCGCGTCCCGCTCCCGGCCGCCGATGTGGTTGAAGACCAGGTTGAGCAGGACGGCGGCCACGCAGCCCGTCGAGATGCCCGAGTCGAGGATGATCTTCGCGTTCTCCGGGAAGGCGTGGTAGAACTCCGGCGCCGCGATCGGGATGATGCCGACGGCCAGGGAGACCGCCACGATCAGGACGTTGTTGTCCTTGTCCAGGCTCGCCCGCACCAGGGTCTGGATGCCACTGGCCGCGACCGAGCCGAACAGCACCACGCCGGCGCCGCCGAGCACCGGGCGCGGTACGACGGCGATGAGCGAGGCGGCCATGGGACACAGGCCCATCAGCACCAGGAACCCGCCGCCCACGGCGACGACGTAGCGGCTGCGGATCTTGGTCATCGCGACCAGGCCGATGTTCTGTGCGAAGGCGCTGCACATGAAGCCGTTGAAGACCGGGCTGATCGCCGAGCCGAGGGTGTCGGCGCGCAGGCCGGCCGCGATGGTCTTCTCGTCCGCCGGTCGGTCCACGATCTCGCCGAGGGCGAGCATGTCGGCGGTGGACTCGGTCATCGAGACCACCATCACCACGCACATGGAGAGGATCGCGGCGACCTGGAACTGCGGGGCGCCGAAGTGGAACGGGGTCGGGAAGCCGACGACGTCCGCGTCCGCGACCGGCCCGAAGTCCGTGACGCCGAACGGGATCGCGATGAGCGTGCCCGCGACCAGGCCGAGCAGCACCGCGATCTGCTTCACGAAGCCGCGGGTGAAGCGGCGCAGGAGCAGGACGACGACGAGGGTGATCCCCGCCAGGCCCAGGTTGGTCGCCGAGCCGAAGTCGTCGGCCGTGGGGCTGGGTCCTTGGGCCCAGCCGAAGGCGACGGGCAGCAGGGAGATGCCGATGAGGGTGATCACCGTGCCGGTGACGACCGGCGGGAAGAAGCGGATCGCCTTGCTGAAGAAGGGGGCCGCGAAGAAGCCGAGGACTCCGGCGACGATGACCGCGCCGAAGATGATCGGCAGCGCGTCGGACTTGTCGTCGGTGGAGGCGACGACCGCGGTCATGGGGGCGACGCCGGCGAAGGTGACGCCGTTGACGAAGGGGAGACGGGCTCCGATCTTCCAGATGCCGAGGGTCTGCAGGAAGGTGGCGAGGCCCGCGGTGAACAGGCAGGCGCCGGTGAGGAAGGTGAGTTCGGTGGCGGAGAGGCCGATGGCCGCGCCGACGATCAGGGGCGGGGCGACGACTCCGGCGTACATCGCGGCCACGTGCTGCAGGCCGGTCGTCGCCATCTTGAGTGGCGGGAGTTTCTCGTCAACAGGGTGGTCGGCCACGGCGGCGTTCCTCCGGTCGGTTACACGTCGGCTCTGACGCGGGTGTCAGGGAGGTGGTGCTGGTGGTCGTGCGGGACCGGGACGGACCCCGTTCGGGGAAACGGGGACCGCTCCGGGGGCGTGCGCAGGGAACGCACGCCCCGGAGACGGCCACCGTGGACCCCGCTCGGGTCCACGGTTACCGGCCGGGAGCCGTCCCTCCCGGCCGGAGATCAAGTGGTGTTCGGTTGTACGGGCGTGACGGCCGGCGGACCGGCTGCCGCGTCGGTCAGCCCTGTGCGGCGATGCGCGCCAGCCGCTGCGCCTCGTCGCGCGTGGAGCGGGCGACGGCGTCCTCGTCGACGGTGAGCAGCCTGCCGTTCTCGACGATCTGACGGCCGTTCACGAACGACGCCGTGACCGGGGCGGCGGCGCCGAGGACCAGGGCGGTCACCGGGTCGGCGATCGAGGAGTGGGCGAGGGTGTCCATCCGCCACAGCACCAGGTCGGCCAGCTTGCCCGCCTCCAGGGATCCGGTCTCGGCGGCCCGGCCCAGGACCCGGGCCCCGCCGTGGGTGCCGAGGCGCAGTGCCTTGCGGGCGTTCAGCGCGGCTTCGCGGTGGGCGCCGAGCCGGTTGATGAGCAGGGCGTTGCGCAGCTCCGTGTGGAGTTCGCCGGACTCGTTGGAGGCGGTGCCGTCGACGCCGAGGCCGACGGGCACACCGGCGGCGAGCATGTCGGGGACGCGGGCGATGCCGGCGGCCAGTCGCGCGTTGGAGGACGGGCAGTGGGCGACGCCGGTCCCGGTGCGGGCGAAGGCGGCGATGTCGGAGTCGTTCATGTGGACGCAGTGCGCCATCCACACGTCCTCGCCGAGCCAGCCGGTGGACTCGAAGTAGTCGGTCGGGCCCATGCCGAACAGTTCGTGGCAGAACTTCTCCTCCTCCACGGTCTCCGAGCCGTGGGTGTGCAGCCGAACGCCGAGCCGGCGGGCCAGTTCCGCGCCCTGGCGCATCAGTTCGGTGGAGACGGAGAAGGGGGAGCAGGGGGCGACGGCGACCTGGGTCATCGCGTCGAAGGAGGCGTCGTGGTGTTCCCTGACGGTGGCCTCGGTGGCGGCGAGCGCGCCGTCCAGGCTCTCCACGGCGAAGTCCGGCGGCAGCCCGCCGTCCGACTCGCCGCGGTCCATGGAGCCGCGGGCGAGGGTGAAGCGGACGCCGGTCTCGCGGGCGGCGCGGATGATCGCGCCGGACAGGTCGCCGGAGCCCCGCGGGAACACGTAGTGGTGGTCCATGGCGGTGGTGACGCCGCCGCGGGCCATCATCGCGAGCGATCCCTGGGCCGCCGCGTACGCCATCGGCTCGTCGATGCGCGCCCAGGTCGGGTACAGCGCGACCAGCCAGTCGAACAGGTTGTGGTCGGTGGCCAGGCCCCGGGTGATCCACTGGTAGAAGTGGTGATGGGTGTTGACCAGGCCGGGCGTGACCAGGTGGCCGGTCGCGTCGATCCGGCGTACGACGTTCGCCAGACCCTCCGGTGCCCGCCCCGCGCCGACGGACTCGATCCGGTTGCCGGCCAGGACGACGTGGCCCGAGGCGTACTCGGTGTCGTCCGCGTCGACGGTCGCGATGGCACAGTTCTCGATGACGATGCGCTCGGCTGCCGATGATGCTGCCATGCTGCTTCCTTGTCTTTCAGTGAGGCCCGTGGGCGGGAAGTCGAGTACCCACGGGGAGGGCACGGCAGGACCCTAGGAGGATTTGAGTGCCGGAACCGTGCTGCGGCTCCGGGTGCCGAGATGGTGGAAGAACAGGTTGAGCGTGACCGCGACGAGCGCGCCGGCGCTGATGCCGGAGCCGAGGACGGTCTGCGCCCAGGCCGGGAACTCGGCGTAGAAGGTCGGCGCGGCCAGCGGGATGATGCCCGCGCCGAGCGCCACGGCCACCAGGATGATGTTGGAGCTGTCCTCCAGTCCGGCCTCGGACAGCGTACGGATGCCGCTGACGGCGATCGAGCCGAAGAGGACGATGCCCGCGCCGCCGAGGACCGGCATCGGGACCAGGGAGACCACCGCGCCGAGGACCGGGAAGGCGCCGAGGACCAGCAGGGTGGCGCCGGCGACGGCGACGACGTAGCGGCTGCGGACCCGGGTGAGGGAGACGACGCCGACGTTCTGGGCGAAGGCCGAGGTGGGGAAGCCGCCGAAGACGGGGCCGACCAGGGTGGCGAGGCCGTCGGTGCGCAGGCCGCGGGTGATGACCTTGGCGTCGGCGCGGCGGTCGCAGATCTCGCCGAGGGCGAGCATGCCGGCGCTGGACTCGGTCATCAGCACGAGCATCACGATGCACAGGGACAGGATCGCGGCGGGCTGGAACTCGGGGGCGCCGAAGGCGAACGGCGTGGGCAGCGCGGCGACCGGCGCGGACTTCAGCGCGCTGAAGTCCGCCAGGCCGGCCGGGATGGCGACCAGGGTGCCGATGAGCAGGCCGAAGAGCAGGGCGACCTGCTTGACGAAGCCCCTGCCGAAGCGCTGGATGACGAGGATGACGGCGAGGGTGAAGGCGGCGAGCGCGAGGTTGCGCATCGAGCCGAAGTCGGCGGCGGCCTTGTCGCCGCCCTGGGCCCAGCCGACCGGGACCGGCATCAACGTGACGCCGATGAGGGTGATGACCACGCCGGTGACCAGGGGCGGGAAGAAGCGGAGCAGGCGGCCGAAGAACGGGCCGACGGCCAGGCAGAAGACACCGGCGACCATCACCGCGCCGTAGATGGCGGGGAGTTGGCTGCCGTCGCCGTTCGTCTCGGCGATGGCGAGGATGGGGGCGATGCCGGCCGAGGAGGCGGCGTTGACGAAGGGGAGCCGGTTGCCGACGAAGCCCTTGACGCCGAGGGTCTGGAGCAGGGTGGCGACGCCCGCGATGAGCAGGCTCGCGGCGATCAGCCGGGTGCGGCCCTCGAGGTCGAGTCCGACGGCCTGGCCGATGATGAGCGGAGGAGTGACAACGCCCGCGTACATGGCGGCGATGTGCTGGAGTGCGGCGGGGACGAGCCGCGAGGGGTGGAGCTTCTCGTCGACCGGGTGCACGGACGTGACGGCGTCCTCGGTGTGCTGCGGTGACGGGGTGGAACTTGAGCCTTTCGCCGGCTCCGTTGCAGGCTGTGCCATGGTGTTCCCTCCGGTGTGGCGCGCCACCCGCCCCGGCGGCCGGGCCGGTGGCGCGCGTCCCGCGTCAGAGGTTGGTCATGTCGACCGGGATGAGTTGCTCGGCGCCGTCGCGCAGGATCGTGGCCTCGATCAGGCCGTAGGGGCGGTCGGCGGCGTAGTAGACGGCGCCGTCCTTGGCCTCGTTGTCGATCCCGAAGGGCGACAGGTCCGAGCGGAAGTGGTGCTTGTTGGGCATCGAGAAGCGGATCTCGTCGACCTCGTCGCGGGAGTTCAGCACCCGCACACCCATCTCGAAGAGGGTCTGCTGGAGCGAGTACGAGTACGTCTCGGCGAACGCCTGCAGCGCGTGCTTGCGCACCCCGGCGTACGAGCGGTCCCAGTCGGGTGCGTGCGAGTCGATGCCGTCCCAGTTGTGCCGCCACCAGGTGGAGACGGTGGTGGCGAGGATGCGGTCGTGGTCCTCCTGGAGGGTGGTGTACTTGTCCTTCAGGAAGCCGAAGAACTCGGAGTTGGTCGAGTTCAGGACGGTCAGGTCCTTGAAGCCGGAGAGCACCTGGATGCCGTGGCCGTCGTAGGTGATCTGCGCGACGCGGGTCTCCTGGCCCTTGCGGACGAAGGAGTGGGCGATCTCCTCGGAGCCTACGAAGCGGGCGCCGCCCTTCGAGGTCTCGATCCGCTCCCAGCCGTACTCCTCGATGCGGATGCGGGCCCGGTGGATGGGCTCGTTGTTGTCCACGAAGTGGCGGGCGAGCTTGACGCCGAGGTCCTCGGCGCTCTGGATCCCGTGCTCCTTGGCGAAGGCGAACACCGTGTTCTTGGTGGTGTCGGTCGGCAGGACGTTCTCGTTGGAGCCGCTGCGGTGGACCTCCTCCATGTCGCCGGAGAGGGCGACGGAGACGTTCAGGTCCTTGATGTGGTGCGTGTCGCCGTCACGCGTGATCTTGACAACGCGGTTCTCTGCCTTGCCGTACTGGTTCTGTCCCAGGACGAAGCGGGTCATGTGTCGGTCAGCTCCCTCGGTAAACGGAGTAGCCGAACGGGTTGAGCAGCAGCGGAACGTGGTAGTGCTCACCGGGCACCACCGCGAAGGTGATGGTGACCTCGGGGAAGAACACCGGCCGGCCGTTCTCGCTGTCCCGGAGCGCGGGGGCGTCCTGCTGGGCCGCGGCTTGTTTCTTGGCGAAGTACGTCTCGGTGTCGAAGTCGAGCCGTACGTGTGTGGTGCCCTCCGGCAGTGCCGGGAGGTCCTTGCACCGGCCGTCGGCGTCGGTCGCGGAGCCGCCGAGCGCCTGCCAGTCCGCTTCGCTGCCCGAGCGGGCGGCGAGCTGGACGGCGACGCCCTCGGCGGGGCGGCCGACGCTGGTGTCCAGGATGTGCGTGGACACGGAGGCGGTGGTGCTGGTGCTCATGGTCAGGCGTCCTGTTCGACGAGTCGGGTCAGGCGGATGCGGTTGATCTTCCCCAGTTCGGTGCGGACGATCTCCCGCTCCTGCTCGGGCGAGTTGCCGATCCGCTCCAGAGCCGCCTCCCGCATCTGCTCGCCGGTCCGGCCGGTGGCGCAGATGAGGAAGACGTGGCCGAACTTCTCCTGGTAGGCCAGGTTGAGTTCGAGCATCTCCGCCTTGAGTTCCTCCGAGGCGCCGGCCATTCCCGCCTGCTCGCGGGAGGAGGTCGGGTCACCCGGCTTGGGGCGGCCGATCGGCGGATGCCCCGCCATCGCCTGGGCGAGGTCCGCCGCCGTCAGCTCGGCCATGGCGGCGTCGCTTGCGGCGTACAGGTCCTCGGTGGTGGCGAAGGGGCGGGCTGCGAGCAGTTGCCGGGCCCACGCCGTGGAGGCACACGCCTCGTGGAGTTCGGCGAGCGCCGCGGACTCCTCGAGAGCGTTGAATCGGGCCAGGCCCGACGCGGAAATGGACGTCACGGGAGCCTCCGTGGCCTTGTGCTGGACGGGCGTGCCGATAGCTAACGCCCTCCGAAACAACGCGTCAACACTTTGTTGAAAATTCGGAGTAACAAAAGCCGCCGCCCGGTTACCGGGCGGCGGCCTGCTGTTCAGGAGGTTGTGGCCGGTCGGACGGCCCGCTCGTGTCAGGCGCCCTTCTCGCGGTTGAGGTAGTTGTAGACGGTGAAGCGGCTGACGCCGAGCGCGCTCGCGACGGTCTCCACGCCGTGCCGTACGGAGAAGGCGCCGCGCGCCTCCAGGGTGCGTACGACCTCCTGCTTGGCCTTGCGGTCCAGGTCCGCCAGCGGCCTGCCGTGCCGGCGCTCCATCGCGGCGAGGATGTGGTCCAGGGAGTCGGCGAGCTGCGGCAGGCGCACGGCGGCGACCTCGGCGCCCTCCCAGGAGAGCACGACGTCGTCCTGGCCCGCCTCGTCCAGCGGGAGCATCTCGCCGCCGATGGCGTCGACCAGGGGCTTCACGGCGGCGATGAAGGGCTCCTCCCCCACGCCGCTCACCGCCCGCTCTCATCGACCACGTTGACCTGGAGCGAGATCCGGGTGGCGCCCGCCTCCAGGGTCCGGCGCAGCAGCGCGTCCACGGCGGTGAGCACCGCGTCGGCGCGCCCCTCGGCGGTGTTGCCGAACGGGCCCACGTCGACCTCGTCCAGCTCCGCGGCCTCGACGACCTCACGGGCGACCACCGCGTGCGCGGGCGCCTCGTCCAGGTCGAAGGGCTCGGTCGTGAACTCCACTCTCAATCGCACCCGGTCAACCTAACGCGCCGTGACGGTTTCCGCCGACCCCTCTTGACAAGGGCCTCGCTCCACCGGCAATCTTCCATTACGCAGAAACGAACTTCCGTAATACGGAACATGAGCGAACGGAAGGGAGCGCGGCACCCGATGCCAGGTTTCAAGTTGAGCACCGCCGCAGACCAGCGCTTCAACGTCAACCTGTCGATCCTCTTCACCGAACTCCCGCTCCTGGAGCGCCCCGCGGCCGCCGCCGCGGCCGGCTTCACCGCGGTCGAGCTGTGGTGGCCCTGGATCGACTCGCCCACCCCCGGTCAGTCCGAGCTCGACGCCCTGAAGAAGGCCGTCGAGGACGCGGGCGTGCAGCTCACCGGGCTGAACTTCTACGCCGGAAAGCTGCCGGGCCCCGACCGCGGCGCCCTGTCGGTCCCGGGCGAGGAGTCGGACCGCTTCCGCGCCAACGTCGACGTGGCCGCCGACTTCGCGAAGTCGCTGGGCTGCACGGCCCTCAACGCCCTGTACGGCAACCGCGTCGAGGGCGTGGACCCGGCCGAGCAGGACGCGCTCGCGCTGGAGAACCTGGCCCTCGCCGCCCGAGCGGCCGACCGGATCGGCGCGATCCTGCTGGTCGAGGCGCTCAACAAGCCCGAGTCGCCGCTGTATCCGCTGGTGTCGGCGCCGGCCGCCGTCGCGGTCGTCGACAAGGTCAACGAGGCCACCGGGCTCGGCAACGCCAAGTTCCTCATGGACCTCTACCACCTGTCCATGAACGGCGAGGACCTGCCGCAGGTGATCGACGCGTACGCCGCGAAGACCGGCCACGTGCAGATCGCCGACAACCCCGGCCGCGGCGCCCCGGGCACGGGCTCGCTCCCGCTGGACGAGCTGCTCGACCGGCTGAGGAAGGCCGGTTACGACGGCTGGGTCGGCCTGGAGTACAAGCCGGGCGACCGTCCGAGCGCCGAGGCCTTCGACTGGCTGCCGGCCGAGGCCCGCGCGGCCCGCTGAGCGCCACCCCGCAGGAACTTTTCAGAGAGGCACGCATCATGAGCACGCTCCCCAAGGTCGCCTGGATCGGTCTCGGCATCATGGGATCCCCCATGTCGGAGAACCTGATCAAGGCGGGTTACCAGGTCACCGGCTTCACGCTGGAGCAGGAGAAGCTGGACCGTCTGGCCGCCGCCGGCGGCACCGTGGCCGGCTCGATCGCCGAGGCGGTGCGCGACGCCGACGTCGTCGTCACCATGGTGCCCGCGTCGCCGCAGGTCGAGGCCATCGCGTACGGCCCCGACGGCATCCTGGAGAACGCGAGGTCCGGCGCGCTGCTGGTCGACATGTCCTCGATCACCCCGCAGACCTCCGTCGACCTCGCGAAGGCGGCGAAGGACAAGGGCGTCCGCGTGCTGGACGCCCCGGTGTCCGGCGGCGAGGCCGGTGCCATCGAGGCCGTGCTGTCCATCATGGTCGGCGGCGAGCAGGCCGACTTCGACGAGGCCAAGCCGCTGCTGGAGGCCCTCGGCAAGACCATCGTGCTGTGCGGTCCGCACGGCTCGGGCCAGACCGTGAAGGCCGCCAACCAGCTCATCGTCGCCGTGAACATCCAGGCGTGCGCCGAGGCCGTGGTCTTCCTGGAGAAGTCGGGCGTGGACCTGAAGGCCGCCCTCGACGTTCTCAACGGAGGCCTGGCCGGCTCGACCGTGCTGACGCGGAAGAAGGACAACTTCCTGGCCCGCGACTTCAAGCCGGGCTTCCGCATCGACCTGCACCACAAGGACATGGGCATCGTCACCGACGCCGCCCGCAACGTCGGCGCCGCGCTGCCGGTCGGCGCCGTGGTGGCCCAGCTGGTCGCCTCGCTGCGCGCCCAGGGCGACGGCGGCCTGGACCACTCGGCCCTGCTGCGGGCCGTGGAGCGCCTGTCCGGCGCCCAGGTCTGACGTACGTCCGCACCAGACCTCCGGGCGGCGCCGCCGCTGACACCTGTCATGTCGCGCCCGAGCGGCGGTGCCGCCCGGAACCCACTTCAACAAAGTGTTGACGCGCCCCGCACCCAAACCTAGGCTCCACGAAGCGGAAACAAGTTTCCGCTGACCCCTCGCACGGAAGGTCCACGATGTCGCAGCGCGAGCTCACGGCGCGAACTCTCACCACGGAGTCCGGCGCCCCGGTCGCAGACAACCAGAATTCCGCCTCCGCCGGCATCGGCGGCCCCCTCCTGATCCAGGACCAGCACCTCCTGGAGAAGCTCGCCCGCTTCAACCGCGAGCGCATCCCGGAGCGCGTGGTGCACGCCCGCGGCTCCGGCGCCTACGGCCACTTCGAGGTGACCGACGACGTCACCGGCTACACGCACGCCGACTTCCTGAGCACCGTCGGCAAACGCACCGAGGTCTTCCTGCGCTTCTCCACCGTGGCCGACTCGCTCGGCGGCGCGGACGCGGTCCGCGACCCGCGCGGCTTCGCCGTGAAGTTCTACACCGAGGAGGGCAACTACGACCTCGTCGGCAACAACACCCCGGTGTTCTTCATCAAGGACCCGATCAAGTTCCCCGACTTCATCCACTCGCAGAAGCGCGACCCGTTCTCGGGCCGTCAGGAGCCGGACAACGTCTGGGACTTCTGGGCGCACTCCCCCGAGGCCACGCACCAGGTGACCTGGCTGATGGGCGACCGCGGCATCCCGGCGTCGTACCGCCACATGGACGGCTTCGGCTCGCACACCTACCAGTGGACGAACGCCAAGGGCGAGTCCTTCTTCGTCAAGTACCACTTCAAGACCGACCAGGGCATCCGCTGCCTGACCGCCGACCAGGCCGCCGAGATCGCCGGCCAGGACCCGACCTCGCACCAGACGGACCTGGTGCAGGCGATCGAGCGGGGCGTGCACCCGTCCTGGACCCTGCACGTGCAGCTCATGCCGGTGGCCGAGGCGGCGAACTACCGCTTCAACCCGTTCGACGTGACCAAGGTGTGGCCGCACAGCGACTACCCGCTGCGCCGCGTGGGCCGGCTGGTGCTGGACCGCAACCCGGACAACGTCTTCGCCGAGGTCGAGCAGGCCGCGTTCTCCCCGAACAACTTCGTTCCGGGCATCGGCCCCTCCCCCGACAAGATGCTCCAGGGCCGCCTGTTCGCCTACGCGGACGCGCACCGCTACCGGCTGGGCGTCAACCACACCCAGCTCGCGGTGAACGCCCCGAAGGCGGTGCCCGGCGGGGCCGCCAACTACGGCCGCGACGGTCTGATGGCCTCCAACTCCCAGGGCCGTGCCGCCAAGAACTACGAGCCGAACTCGTACGACGGCCCGGTCGAGACCGGCCGGCCGCTGGCCGCGCCGCTCGCGGTGTCCGGCCACACCGGCACCCACGAGGCGCCGCTGCACACCAAGGACGACCACTTCTTCCAGGCCGGTGAGCTGTACCGGCTGATGGCCGAGGACGAGAAGAAGCGTCTGGTCGCGAACATCGCCGGCGGCCTGTCCCAGGTCTCCCGCGAGGACGTGGTCCAGAAGAACCTCGCGCACTTCCACGCCGCCGACCCGGAGTACGGCAAGCGCGTGGAGGAGGCGGTCCGCGCCCTGCGCGAGGACTGACCCACCAGCTCGCGCACGGGACCCGGCGGGGAGGCCGGGACCGTGTGCGCGGCCTGCGAAGGCGCCGGAGCGGCCCGGATGAGGGGTGACCGCCCGGCGCCGGCGCGGGCAGGACGAGGACCGCGGCGGCCTGCGAGCCAGTGCGGTGGTGAAGGGCCCGGGAGCTCCTCCTACGACCTGAGGGGAGGAGGATCCCGGCCCCGTCGCACCGCCGCGGTCCCGGCCACCCGCCTCTTCGGGATCCCGGGAGAAGCCCTCGGGTTCCGGCGAGAGGCCCCACGACCCCGTCCGGCGGCGCGAACGACCTGTCGCGCCCAGCCTCGCGCCGCCGGACGGACACCACGTGCGACAACCTTCACCGGCTGAGAAGCGCCGGATGCGGACGGTCCCGCAT
>NZ_JAVRFH010000076.1:0-21524 GCF_031845825.1 Streptomyces lancefieldiae
CCGCTGCGTCGGGTGCCTCAGGCGACGGGCGCCGCGGGACCCTTGTCGGTCGGCGCGGCGGCGGCCTCGGCGGCCTCCTCGGCGAGGCGCTCCATGCCGCTGGTGGTCTTCAGCGGCTTCTCCTTGATGAAGACCACGGCGACCAGCGCGAGCAGCGCGAACGGGGTGGCGACGAGGAACAGGTCGGCGGTGGCGACGCCGTAGGCGTGCTGCACGATCTCCCGCATCGGCGCGGGCAGCGTGCTGATGTCCGGGACACTGTGCGCGTCGCCACCCGAGCCGCCCCCGGCCGCTCCGGCGCCGCCCGCCTTCTCCAGCCCCTTGGTCATCTCGCTGGCGACCCGGTTGGCGAGGATCGCACCGAGGACGCTGGTGCCGATCGTGCCGCCCATGCTGCGGAAGAAGGACAGCACCGAGGTCGCGGCGCCCAGCTCGGCGGCGGGGACGTCGTTCTGGGCGGCGAGGACCAGGTTCTGCATCAGCATGCCGACGCCGACGCCGAGGACGGCCATGTAGACGCTGAGGAGCCCGAAGTGGGTGTCGGCGTCGATCAGGGAGAGCAGCGCGAGACCGGCGGTCATGATGACCGCGCCCGCCACCAGGTAGCTCTTCCACTTTCCGGTACGGCTGATCAGCTGCCCGGCGACGGTGGAGGACACCAGCAGACCCAGGATCATCGGCAGGCTCATCAGACCGGCGATGGTCGGCGACTTGCCCAGGGACACCTGGAAGTACTGCGAGAGGAAGACGGTTCCGCCGAACATGGCGACACCGACGAGGAGGCTGGCCACCGTGGTCAGGGTGACCGTGCGGTTCTTGAAGATGTCGAGCGGGATCACCGGCTCGTCGGTGCGGGCCTCGACGAGGACCGCCAGGGCCAGCAGCAGCACGCCGCCGATGACGAGGGCGGCGGTCTGCCAGGACGCCCAGTCGAACTGGTTGCCGGCCAGCGAGACCCAGATGAGCAGCGCGCAGACACCCGCGACGATCAGGAAGGCGCCGAGCCAGTCGATCTTCACCTGGCGCTTGACGGTGGGCAGCTTCAGCGTGCGCTGCAACAGGAAGATGGCCAGCAGGGCGAACGGCACGCCGATGAAGAAGCACCAGCGCCAGCCCAGCCAGTCGGTGTCCACCAGCACACCGCCGATGAGCGGTCCGGCGACGGTGCCGACGGCGAACACGGCACCGAAGATGCCGGAGTACTTGCCCAGTTCCCGGGGCGGGATGACGGCGGCCATGACGACCTGCGCGAGCGCGGTCAGACCGCCCGCGCCGATGCCCTGCACGACCCGGCTGAAGATCAGCAGCGTCGTGTCGTGCGAGAAGCCCGCCAGCAGCGAGCCGATGACGAACATGAACAGGGAGAGCTGGAGCAGCAGCTTCTTGTTGAACAGGTCGGACAGCTTGCCCCACAGGGGCACCGTCGCGGTCATGGCCAGCAGTTCGGCGGTGACGACCCAGGTGTAGGAGGACTGGCTGGCCCCCAGGTCGGCGATGATCGTCGGCAGCGCGTTGGACACGACGGTGCCCGCCAGGATGGCGACGAACATGCCGGCCATCAGGCCGGACATGGCCTGGAGTATCTGTTTGTTGTCCATGGAGGTGGGAGGCGCGTCGTCGGGCGCCTGGACTGCGGTCACGACATCTCTTTCGGTGGTCTGGTGGGTCGCGCACGTGCGGCGCGGAGGCTACGCGGAAGGTGCCGGAAGGCCGGCGGCCAGGAGGCGGAACACCTCGTGGAAGACGTCGAGGAAGGCGGCTTCCTCCTGATGGGTGGACCAGTAGTCCATGCTGGCCCGCACCGCGGTGCTCGCCACCGAGGCCAGCAGGCGCGGATAGAGGCCCGGTGTGGTGCCGGAGGTGGCTCCGGATCCGGGCCCGGCCCCGCGCCGGTCGCCGCCGCCCGCAGCGCGGAGGCGTTCCGCGACGGCGTCGGCCAGGTCCGCCTCGGCGGCCATGTGCGCTCCGACGCCGCGCGCCAGGAGGTGCGGAGAGGCGTGCAGCACCTCGGCCTGGAGCCGCCACAGCTCGTGCTGCTGCTCCGCCTCGGCGAGTTCCGCCGCCATGGCGTCGCGCACGGCTTCCAGCGGGGAGAGTCCGGCCGGTGCGTCGAGTACGGCGCGCCGTATGCGCGCGCCGGTGTCCACGTCGACGACCACGAAGGCGTCGTCGCGCGTGTCGAAGTAGTTGAAGAAGGTCCGCACCGACACCCCCGCCGCGGCACTGATCGCCTCGACGGTGACCTTCTCCGCCCCGTGCTCGGCGGCGAGTCGCACCGCGGCCTCGGCGAGTGCGGCACGCGTGGCCCGCTTCTTCCGCTCGCGCAGTCCGCCCCCCGCGGCTTTCACCTCCGACATAAGTTGCATCATATGCAAAGATGCACGACGTGCAAAATTAGCCCCGTGCGGTTCGGCGGCACGCGGTCCGCGCGCGTCTCGCGTGCCGAAGCGAAGTCGGGGTAGACGGTGCGTCAAGCACGGTCGGCACCGGGGTCGGCGCCGGTGACGGCCGTGCTGCCCGCTGTCGCGGCGCCTTCGGGCCCGGAGCCCGCCACCGCACCACCGCCTGCGCGCCCTGTTCCGGCACCCACCCCCGTTCGAGATCCGACGTGACCAGCGCGGCCGTGTCGGGTACCCGGCCGGTCCGCGCCAGGTGGTGGGATGTGCACCGGTACCGCCGCTCCATCGGCACCACCCGCGTCCACCCCGGCCGACCGCTGGCCGACACGGAACGGAAAGGACCCCCCCGATGTCCGCCGACACGCAGCAGGCGCCTCCCGGGCTCACGGACGAGGAGCTCGCCACCCTGGACGCCCACTGGCGCGCCGCGAACTACCTCGCCGTCGGCCAGATCTACCTGATGGCCAACCCCCTGCTGACCGAGCCGCTGCGCCCCGAGCACGTCAAGCCGCGCCTGCTCGGCCACTGGGGCACCTCGCCCGGCCTCAACCTCGTCCACACCCACCTCAACCGGGTGATCAGGGCCCGCGACCTCGACGCCCTGTGCGTCTGGGGTCCCGGCCACGGCGGGCCCGCCGTGCTGGCCAACTCGTGGCTGGAGGGCTCGTACACCGAGACCTATCCGGACATCACGCGAGACGCTGCCGGAATGGCCCGGCTGTTCAAGCAGTTCTCGTTCCCCGGGGGCGTGCCGAGCCACGTCGCCCCCGAGACACCCGGCTCCATCCACGAGGGCGGCGAGCTCGGCTACGCGCTCGCGCACGCCTACGGGGCCGCCTTCGACCACCCCGGGCTGGTGGTCGCCTGCGTGATCGGTGACGGCGAGGCGGAGACGGGTCCGCTGGCGACGTCCTGGCACTCCAACAAGTTCCTCGACCCGGTGCACGACGGCGCCGTCCTGCCGATCCTGCACCTCAACGGCTACAAGATCGCCAACCCGACGGTGCTCGCCCGCCTCCCCGAGGCCGAACTCGACGAGCTCCTGCGCGGCTACGGCCACGACCCGGTCCACGTCACCGGCGACGAACCGGCCGCCGTCCACCGCGCCATGGCCCACGCCATGGACACCGCCCTGGACCGCATCGCCGCGATCCAGCGGGCGGCCCGCGAGGAGGGGGCCACCGACCGGCCCCGCTGGCCCGTGATCGTGCTGCGCACCCCCAAGGGCTGGACGGGTCCGGCCGAGGTCGACGGCCTGCCCGTGGAGAACACCTGGCGCGCCCACCAGGTCCCGCTGTCCGCCGTACGGACCAACCCGGACCACCTCGCGCAGTTGGAGCGGTGGCTGCGCTCCTACCGGCCCGAGGAGCTGTTCGACGACACCGGAGCTCCGCGGCCCGCCGTCCTGGCCGCCGTCCCCCGGGGCGCGCGCCGGCTGGGCGCCACCCCCTTCGCCAACGGCGGACTGCTGCTGCGCGAGCTGCCCCTGCCGCCGCTGGAGAAGTACGCCGTCGCCGTCGACAAGCCCGGCGCGAGCACGCACGAACCCACCCGGGTCCTGGGCGACCTGCTGGCGGACGTCATGGCCGCCACCGCCGACCGGCGCGACTTCCGCCTGGTCGGCCCCGACGAGACCGCCTCCAACCGCCTCCAGGCCGTCTACGCCGCCAGCGGCAAGGCCTGGCAGGAGCGGGTACTGCCCGTCGACGAGGACCTCGACCGGCACGGCCGCGTGCTGGAGATCCTCTCCGAACACACCTGCCAGGGATGGCTGGAGGGCTACCTCCTCACCGGCCGGCACGGGCTGTTCTCCTGCTACGAGGCCTTCGTCCACATCGTCGACTCGATGGTCAACCAGCACGTCAAATGGCTGCGCGTGACCCGCCGCCTGCCCTGGCGCGCCCCCATCGCCTCCCTCAACTACCTCCTGACCTCCCACGTCTGGCGCCAGGACCACAACGGCTTCTCCCACCAGGACCCCGGCTTCGTCGACCACATCCTCAACAAGAGCCCCGAGGCCGTACGGGTCTACCTGCCGCCGGACGCCAACACCCTGCTCTCCGTCGCCGACCACGCCCTGCGCAGCCGCGACTACGTCAACGTGATCGTCGCCGGCAAGCAGCCCTGCTTCGACTGGCTGTCGATGGAGCAGGCGCGGGTGCACTGCGCGCGCGGCGCCGGCATCTGGGACTGGGCCGGCACCGAGGACGGCACCCGCGAACCCGACGTGGTGCTCGCCTGCGCGGGCGACGTCCCCACCCAGGAGGTGCTGGCCGCCGCCCAGCTCGTCCGCCACCACCTGCCCCAACTCGCCCTGCGCGTGGTGAACGTCGTCGACATCGCCCGGCTGCTGCCCAGCGGGGAACACCCGCACGGGCTGACCGACTTCGAGTACGACGGTCTGTTCACCCCCGACAAGCCCGTCGTCTTCGCCTACCACGGCTACCCCTGGCTGATCCACCGGCTCGCCTACCGGCGCACCGGTCACGCGCATCTGCACGTGCGCGGCTACAAGGAGATCGGGACCACCACCACGCCCTTCGACATGGTGGTCGGCAACGACATGGACCGCTACCGCCTCGTCATGGACGTCATCGACCGCGTACCCGGTCTCGCGGTGCGCGCGGCGGCCGTACGGCAGCGGATGGAGGACGCCCGGCTGCGACACCACGACTGGATCCGCGAACACGGAGTGGATCTGCCCGAGGTCGCCGACTGGACGTGGGACGGCTGAGGACCGGCCCGGCAGGCGGCGTCCGGCAAACCGCGCGAAGGGAACCCCCGCAGTGACCGCAACCCCCTCGACCTGGGACTACGACCACTACGACCCGGCACAAGAGCGCCTGCGCGAGTCGCTGTGCACGCTCGGCAACGGCTACTTCGCCACCCGCGGCGCGCTGCCCGAGTGCGTTGCGGACGACGTGCACTATCCGGGCACCTACGTGGCCGGCTGCTACAACCGGCTCACCTCCACCGTGGCCGGACGCGAGGTGGAGAACGAGGACCTCGTCAACCTCCCGAACTGGCTGCCCCTGCGCTTCCGGGCCGACGGAGGGGACTGGCTGACGCCGGACACCGCCGAGGTGCGCGACCACCGGCAGACGGCGCACCTGGACGCGGGCACGCTGGAACGCCGTACCCACTACGGGCTCGCCGACGGACGCGTGCTGTGCGTGCGCCAACTCCGCCTGGTGCACATGGCCGACCCCCATCTCGCGGCGCTGCGCACCGAGTTCACGCTCGATGCCGGCACGGCGGACGTCGACGTGGAGGCGGCCCTCGACGGCGACGTCTCCAACTCCGGGGTGCCGCGCTACCGGGACCTGGACGGGCACCACCTGATCCACGTGCACACCGGGAGCGACGACGGCACGGCGTGGCTGCGCTGCCGGACCCGCACCTCGGACATCCGGGTCGGCATGGCGGCCCGCACGACGGCCGACGCGCCGGTCACCTCGGCCCGGGAACACCTTCGGGTCACCCAGCGCACGACGCTGCGCGCGGCACCGGGCCGCACCGTCACCGTCGACAAGATCGTGGCCCTGCACACCTCGCGCGATCCGGCGATCAGCGACCCGTTGCAGGCCGCCGTCGACCGGGTGGCCGACGCCCCCGGCTTCGACGAACTGCTGGTCACGCACCGGACGGCCTGGGGCCAGCTGTGGCGCCGCGCCGAACTCGACGTACCCGGCGAGGCGGGCAGCATCCTGCGCCTGCACCTGTTCCACGTGCTGCAGACCCTCTCTCCGCACACCGCCGACCTGGACGTGGGCGTACCGGCGCGCGGGCTGCACGGGGAGGCCTACCGGGGCCACGTCTTCTGGGACGAACTGTTCGTCCTGCCCTACCTCAACCTGCACTTCCCCGAGGTGTCCCGTGCCCTGCTCCACTACCGGCACCGCCGGCTGGAACGGGCCCGCGCGGCGGCCCGCGCGATCGGCAGGCGGGGCGCGCTGTACCCGTGGCAGAGCGGCAGCGACGGACGGGAGGAGACCCAGCAGCTGCACCTCAACCCCCACTCGGGCCGCTGGCTGCCGGACCACTCGCACCTCCAGCGGCACGTCGGCTCGGCCGTGGCGTACAACGTGTGGCAGTACTGCGAGGCCGGCGGCGACGCCGAGTTCCTGCACACCAAGGGCGCCGAGATGCTGCTCCAGATCGCGCGCTTCTGGGCGGACTCCGCCACCTGGGACCAGCACCTGGGGCGCCACCGCATCCGGGGCGTGGTCGGCCCCGACGAGTACCACGAGGCCTACCCCGGCGCTCAGTGGCCCGGCCTCGACGACAACGCCTACACCAACGTCACCGCGGCCTGGGTCCTCGCCCGCACCCTGGAGGTTCTGCGCACCCTCCCCGAGGCCCGCCGGCGTGAACTCGCCGAGCGCACCGATCTGGACGGCGGCGAACTCGAACAGTGGGAGGACATCTCCCGGACCCTCCACGTGCCCTTCCACGAAGGCGTCGTCAGCCAGTTCGAGGGCTACGGCGATCTCGCCGAACTCGACTGGGAGGGATACCGCAGGCGCTACGGCGACATCCGGCGGCTGGACCGCGTCCTGGAGGCCGAGGACGACAGCGTCAACAACTACCAGGCGTCCAAGCAGGCCGACGTACTGATGCTGGGCTACCTCTTCTCCCCGGCCGAACTGCGCTCACTCTTCCACCGGTTGGGCTACGAACTGGACGACGCCACCTGGCACCGCACCGTGGACTACTACCTGGCCCGCACCAGCCACGGCTCCACCCTCAGCGGACTCGTGCACGGCTGGGTCCTGGCCCGGGCCCGTCGCGCCGAGGCCTGGACGTTCTGCCAGGAGGCGCTCAAGGGTGACGTGGCCGATATTCAGGGCGGCACCACCGGCGAGGGCATCCACCTCGGCGCCATGGCCGGCACCCTCGACCTCGTCCAGCGCGGACTGACCGGACTGGAGACCCGGGAAGGGGCCCTGTGGCTGGACCCGGTGCCGCTGCCCGAGCTGTCCTCGTACGGGTTCTCCATCCGCTACCAGGGCCACTGGGGCGTACGGCTCCGGCTGGAGCACGGCCACATGGAGATCACGGTGCCGTCGTCCGACCGCCTGCCGATCGACGTCCGGCTGCCGGACCGCGCGGTGCGACTCCAGCCGGGTGACAGGTGCCGACTGGCGCTCCGGGACTGACTCACTCCCCGAACCGACTCAGTCCCCGAGGGGATAGGTCACCACGCGCGGGAATCCGTCCGGCCTGCCGTCGGTGAAGGTCAGGGTGATCCGGGTGAAGTGCTGCTCCCCGGGGTCCTTCTCCCAGGCCCGCGGCTGGTCGAGTCGCACGGTGACGGGATACGAGTGGAACGCGCCCGCGGCGCAGTAGGGGACGCAGTCGTTGATGGCGTTGGTGCCCCGGCCCACCGCGGAGTTCGCGTCCCAGCGGACCCAGCGCAGCGCGCTCAGACGGCTGTTGCCGTCGCCGCAGGCGAGCACGAACGCCTCGGGCCGCACGTCGGGCTGCGACGAGCAGTCGACCAGCACGGGATCCTGCGTCTGCCGGGCCGTGTGTTCCGCCGGCGGTGCGGCGGAGGCCGTGCTCAGGGGTACTGCGAGCGCGGCGGCGGCACAGAGCGTGACCGCCGCCCTCATCGGGTTTCTGCCCATGTCTGCTCCCGGCCGTCTCGAGGTCGCTTGTCTCCGCTCTCCGTTTCCCCGTACCTGACCGTACGACCGTGTCCGCGGATGCACCACTCGTACGGGGTAGCGCCCGCCCCGCGCCGGGAGCCCGGGCGGGCGCTACCGCGGGGCGTCGCGCGGAGCGGCCACCGGACGGCGTGCGTAGGCGGCGTCGAGCAGGCCCGGGCGGAACAGGATGCGGTACATGACGGGCGCGACGACGCCGTCGACGTTCCCGCCGAGGGCACCGACGTCGCGCCCGGCCTGCGCCTGCTGCCGCCCCCGGACACACACCGGGCCATGTCGCCGTGCGGGTGGGCGGACCGGGCGCGGGCGCGCTGATCACCGGTGACCGCGTCCACCGTCCCGTGCGGTTCGCCCACCCCGCGTTGGGCAGTTGCGTGGACATCGACCCGGCGCGGGCCGAGTCGACCCGGCGTTCCCTTCTCGCCTCCCTGGCGGGACGGACACGCCGGTGCTGGGCACCCACTTCCCGCCGCCCACCGCGGGCCGTGTCGTCGGCCACGGGGACGCCTGCCGGCTGGCGCCCGTGCCGGGCCGGTTCGTGCGATAAGGCGCCGATTGCATCCACCGGGTGGTCGTCGCGGCGGTCCGCAACCGCCGGCGCCGCGTCGTTGTCTCTTGCCGTCAAGAACGGCGACCCATCACGTGGAGGACCGCGGTATGCACACGATGACTGCCCCGACTGCCCCGACTGCCCCGACTGCCGCCGAGCCGACGCGCTCCCGCGACACCCAGGGCGACTTCCTGCTCCAGCCGCCCGACCCCGCCGCACGCGTCCCCTGCCGCATCGACCCCGTCGACCTGCGCCGCCTGGACCTGCTCGCCCTCCTGACCGCGGCGGGCATCGCGCCGTCCGCCGGGGACCGGGCCGCCATCGAACAGCTCAGCGAGCTTCCCGGCAGTGTGCACGCGGCACTGCACCGGTGGCTGAAGCAGGCGTACGGGTTCTGCCGGTGACCCGGGTTCAGAAGTCGACGGGGTCCCGCACCAGCGGACACGTCATGCAGTGCCCTCCGCCGCGCCCCCGGCCCAGTTCCGCGCCCACGATGGTGACGACCTCGATCCGGGCCTCGCGCAGCAGGGCGTTGGTCAGGGTGTTGCGGTCGTAGGTGAACACCACGCCGGGTTCCACCGCGACGGCGTTGTTGCCGCTGTCCCACTGCTGGCGTTCGGAGGCGTAGGCGTCGCCGCCCGTCTCCACCACTCGCAGTGAGGTCAGCCCGAGTGCCTTGGCCACGACCTCGACGAAGGGGGTCGTGCCCTCGTCGACGATGTCGAAGCCGGGTGCCCGGTCGCCGGGGCGCAGGGAGAAGGTGTGCACCGCGTCCATGATCCGGGGATAGAGCGTGACCACGTCGCGGTCGGCGAAGGTGAAGACCGTGTCCAGGTGCATGGCGGACCGCAGCTTCGGCATCCCGGCGACGATGACGTGCTCGGCGGCCCCGCTTCGGAACAGCGCGGCGGCGACCTGGGTGATGGCCTGCCGCGAGGTGCGCTCGCTCATGCCCATGAGGACGACACCGCCCCCCACCGGCATGATGTCACCGCCCTCGAGGGTGGCCTGGCCCCAGTCGAGTTCGGGGTCGCCCCACCACACCGTCGCCCCCTTGAAGTCGGGGTGGAAGGTGTAGATCGCCTTCATCAGCAGCGTCTCGTCGTGCCGCGCGGGCCAGTACAGCGGATTGAGGGTGAGCCCGCCGTAGAGCCAGCAGGTGGTGTCACGCGTGTACAGGGTGTTGGGCAACGGAGGCATCAAGTACTCGCGGGCACCGATGGATTCGCGGGCGAGCGTGAAGTGGGGGGAGCGGAAGTCCTCGGGGAGATCACTGGTGGCGAGACCGCCGACGAGGTACTCGGCGAGCTCCCTGGGTGACAGGGTCTCCAGGTAGGCGCGGGTCGCGTCGACGAGCCCGATGCCGACCTGGTTGGCGACGATCTTCCGGTCCAGAAGCCATGACTTCGCCTCGGGGAGCGCCATGATCTGCGTCAGCAGAGCGTGCAGCTCGACCACCTCCACCCCGCGCCGGCGCAGCTCGCCGACGAAGGCGGCGTGGTCGCGCTGGGCGTTCTCCACCCACATCACGTCGTCGAAGAGCAGGTCGTCGGAGTTGGTGGGGGTCAGCCGCCGGTGCGCGAGGCCGGGGGAACACACCAGTACCTTGCGCAGTCTGCCGACCTCGGAGTGGACCCCGAGCGCGGGCTTCACGGTGCTTTCGTTGCCGGTCACACGGCCTCCCTGAAGGATGCGGGACGAGGAGGGGAACGAGGGCGCTGCTCACAGGCTGATCCAGCCCGCCGCCAGGGCCACGACACCGAGGACCGCCCCGGCCACGGAGACGGCCAGGACGACGAGCTCCCCGGGGGAGAACAGCCGCCTGCCCTGCTCGCGGCGGGCCATCACGAACAGGGCGGTGGCGGGGGCGTAGAGGATGAAGGAGACCAGGACGAACTTCAGGCCGGCCGCGTACAGCAGGAAGGCCGTGTAGAGCGTGGCGACGACCGCGAAGACCAGCTCGCGCCGGGAGGCGCGGCCGCCCGCGGTGCGCGGGTCGTCACGGCTGCCGACCCTGACGGCGAAGGCCGCCGCCAGCAGGTACGGGATCAGCGACAGGGCGCTGGTCAGGTCGAGCGCGAAGTTGAAGGCGTCGTCCGAGAAGCTGGTGACGATCAGTACCACCTGGGTGAGCAGCGAGGTCATCAGCAACGCCGGCACGGGTACGTCGACGGCGTTGGCCCGGCGCAGGAAGCGCGGCATGTCGTCGTCCTTGGCCGCCACGAAGAGCACCTCGGCGGCCATCAGCGTCCAGGCCAGATAGGCGCCCAGGACCGACACGATCAGGCCGACACTGATGAACACCCGGCCCCAGGTGCCGACGGCCGTCTCCAGCACGCCCGCCATGGACGGCTGGCGCAGGTCCGCGATCTCGGCCATCGGCATGATGCCGTACGACACGATGGTCACCGACGCGAAGACGGCGAACACGCTGAGGAAGCCGAGCACGGTCGCCCGGCCCACGTCGGACCGGCGCTTGGCGTGCCGGGAGTAGACGCTGGCGCCCTCGACGCCCAGGAAGACGAACACGGTGGCGAGCATGGTGCCGCGCACCTGGGAGAACAGGGAACCGGCGTAGTCCGCGCCGCGGAAGTTGTCGGAGAACACGCCCGGCCGCAAGTACACCAGGGCCAGAAGGATGAAGATCACGATGGGGACGAGTTTGGCCACCGTGACGATCCTGTTGATGGCGGTGGCCTCCTTCACACCGCGCCGGATCATCCAGAAGAACGCCCACAGCCCGATCGAGGACAGGACGACCGCCACAGCGGTGTCCCCGTCGCCCAGGCTCGGCCATACCGAGCCGATGGTCGACATGATCAGGACCCAGTACGTCACGTTGCCCACGCAGGTGCTGGCCCAGTAGCCGAAGGCGGCGAAGAAGCCCAGGTACTCACCGAAACCCGCCTTGGCGTACGCGTACACACCGGCGTCGAGGTCGGGTCTGCGCACGGCGAGGGACTGGAAGACGAAGGCCAGCATCAGCATGCCCGTGCCCGCGATCGCCCAGGCGATGAGTGCCCCCGCCACACCGGTCTCCGTGGCGAACCGCCCCGGCAGTGAGAACACCCCGGCGCCCACCATCGACCCGACGACCATGGCCGTCAGGGTGAAAAGCGGCAGCTTTGCGGCCGGCGGGGACTCCCCGTCGGTGTCGGACGTAGCGGCCTGCGACATGCCGTCCCTCTGGGTCGCTGAGCGATTGCGACCACTGTGCCTCACAGGGTGACTTCGGGCATCTTGTCCATGTCAGCGGTGTACATCCGAAAGGCCCTGTCCATGCTGATCTGTTCGCGTATGCGGTGCAGGATGGTGCGCGAGTCGGGAGACACCTGACACGGGCTCGACGAGCCGGAGGAAGGGACGGATCCATGAGGACAGGGATGGCGTCGGCCGGGGCGCGCTCGCGCCGCGGTGCGGCCGTACTCGCCGTGTGTGCCGTACTCGCCGGCGGGGCCCTGGTGTCCTGCGGTGACGACGGCGACGGCTCCACCGCATCGAGTCCCACCCCGACCGCTCCCGACACCTCCCGCTTCTCCGGCGAGCCGCCGTCGGCCATGGCCTCCGAGGCGGAGTCCAGGAAGGCCGAGGCGCGGGCCTCCGTCTCCGCGGCCGAGTCGTCGGCCTCCGTCGCGGCCTCGTCGTTCGCGGCCTCCGTCTCCGCCGACACCGAGCGAGCCCGCGCGGAGGCCGAGAAGCGGCTGAAGCAGGTCGACGGGCGGGGCAACGCGACCGGCGACGTCTCCCTGACCGGGCTGCCGCTCTCCGAGACGAGCAACGTCCGCGCCCTCACCGTCAACATCACCAACAGCACCGACAAGACCGCCTCCTACGCCGTGCAGGTCGACTTCAGCGACGCCGACGGCAAGGTGGTGGAGACCCGGTTCGTCGGCGCCCAGGACCTGGCCCCCGGTGAGAAGGCGCACCCCCTCGCCATCAGCAGGAAGCCCCCGCAGCCCCAGCTGACCGCGAAGGTGGCCAAGGCCCAGAGGTACTGACATCCCCCGGCGCGGCGTTCACTGCCCGGTGCGCAGGTCGATGCCGCGCCGGGCGAGGGTGAGGACGCCCATGACGATCAGCGCGACGCCGAGCAACTGCGGCAGCACCCACCAGTGGGCACGTACCTCCTCGCGATAGAGGACCACGCCGAGCAGGAGGCTCACCGTCGCGTCACCCAGGGTGAGAGCGGGCTGGGAGGCGACGAGGGGGCCTCCCTGCATGGAGTGCTCCAGCAGGAGTACGGCGCACACACCGGCCGCTGCGAACGCGTACGTCTGCCAGGTGGTCAGGAAGCCGACCACGCCGTCCGTGTCCAGCACCCGCATGGAGTCCTTCATCAGACCGGCCGTCAGCGCGTAGCACACCGCGGTGGCCGCACCGAGACAACCGGCGCGCGCCTTGCCGACGGGACGCCTCAGGCCGGCCCCGGTCAGCAGCACGACCGCTCCGGCGCAGGCCACCAGCGCGAACACCCAGCGATCCAGCGGCACGTCGACCGTGCCGCCGCCCGGCGCGGCCGACGCCAGCGCGACACCGAGTCCGACGACCACCCCGCCCACGGCGAGCCACATGACGTGGGGCAGGCGTCGGCCGGTCATCAGCGAGGCCAACAGCAGGGCCAGGGGAAGCTCCAGCACGAACAACGGCTGTACGAGCGACAGCGGCCCCGTGGCAAGAGCCACCGCCTGGCCCACCCCCGCGACGACGACGGCCAGCATGCCGCCGATCCAGACCGGCCGCCGCAGCAGGTCGACGACGAGCCCGGGGCGAAACCCCTGCGTCTGCGGCACACTCAGTGCGGCACGTCGCTGGAGCACGGTGGCCAGCGCGTTGCTGAACGCGGCGAGGAGTGCGAAGAGCACCGGCAGTACAACACCCATCCACCGATCCTCACCCGGTTTCGCCCTGCCCGCGCGCCGCACCACGACGGAGAGCGCCGGGCGTCATTCTCGGCCGCCTGGGCCGCTCGGCCCGCTTCGGCCGGTAGGGGCGGGGCAGTGGCGGGTGCGGTCGTCGTCAGCCCGCGTTCTGCGCGTCCGGCGTCTTCTTCGCGGTGTCCTGCTTCGGCTCCGGTGCGTCGGTGGCCGTGTAGTAGACCGAGCTGCCCTGCTTGGTGCGCTGGGCCTGGTTCTTGGCGACGAGCCCCTCGAGCGTGGTGCGCACGACCGTGGGCTTGATGGTGCGGTCGGAGTGGGCCGCGCCGAGGGCCGTGGTGACCTCGGCGGCGGAGCGCGGCTCACTCTGGCCGGCGAGGTGGGTGCGGACGAGCTCGACCAGCGTGGGCTGGGCGGGCTGCTTCGCCGCCGGCTTCGCGGGGGCCTTCGCGGTCGACTTGGTGACCGACTTGGCGACCGACTTGGTGACCGACTTGGCGGCCGGCTTGGCGGCCGGCTTCGCGACGGACTTCGAGGCAGGCTTCGCACCCGACTTCGTGGCCGCGGCGCGCTTGGGCGCGGTGGCGGCCTTCTTGCCTCGCGTCTGCTTGGCGGGGGCCGACTCCGTGGCGGCACCCTCACGGGGAGCGGGCACAGTGGCCGCCCCGGCCGCCGCGGCGGGCTCCGGCGCGCTCGTCGGCCCGCCCGGCGCCGAGGTGATGCCGAGCGCCTGCTGCATGTTCACCAGCAGGGCGTGGTCGTGCTGCAACGCGGCCAGCTGCTGCTGCAGAGCGGTGATCTCCGCACTGACGCGTTCCTGCTCCTTGACGTTGCGCTCCAGGTCGTCGGTCACCTGGACGCTGTACTGCGACGCGAGTTCGGTGGCGGTTTTCATCGTGTTCTCGGACATGGTGGTGACTCTCCTCGATTCGCGGGCCGTGAAGGCACGGGAGGAACGGTGGGACATGGTCTGTTTGCCCAATGGCTGCCGGGCCGGTATACCACGTCAGGCCGCCACCGTGGTATGTGACGCCCGTTCAGGGGAACTCTGGTGACCCTCCCCACCACGTCCCATCACCCGTTCCTCGCGCGGGCGTTCGGGGTGCGGACCTCCGGTGCTCACCCGCCTTCGGGCACCTCGACGATCCGCCCGTTCCTGTCGACGGTGTGGGTCTCCCAGTAGGTGTCCCACTTGTCGCCGACGTGCTCGGGGACCTTCCCCTCGGGGTAACGGGTGTAACCCTCGGGCGGTTCCTCGTCGTTGGGCACACACGCGCTGCCGGTGCCGCCGATGGCCAGGACCGGGTACTCACCGCCGCCGCAGCTCGCTTCCTCCACGGAGCAGCCGGTCAGGACGGCCGCGGCGATCGCGCAGGCCAGGACCGGACCCCGGACGTAACGCGGCACACGGTTGACGTTCGGGGCGGACGGTCGGTGAACTCGGCTGGTGATGCGCACGGTTGACTCCTCGGTGTGGCGTGTACGACAAGCCTGCTTCTGCCGGAGGCAGGTCTTCATGAGTACGGGTACTCAGAGGGGCGGGCCTCACTACCTGGCACGGGGAGCCAAACGGTCCACCTCTCGCGCGGCCGCACGTGCCTGTCGCTCCGCCCGGGCCAGCGCCTCCGCGGCCGCCCGTCCGCCTTCCTCGGCCTCCCGCCGGCCCCGTTCGGCCAGGTCGAGCCGTTCATGTGCCTCCCGCAGCCGCTGCTCGGCGGCTGACAACTCCGCACGTGCCCGGTCGTGTTCGTCGTTCGCCCGCCGCAGTGACGCCTCGGCGTCGGCCTGCTCCGCGCGTCTGTCACTCAGCTTCCGCGACGCCTCCTCGGCCACCTGCTCGGCCCGGGCGAGCTCCACTTGGCGCAGGCGGCGTCGCTCGGCGAGTTCGTCCCTGGTCCGGGTCCCGGTCGAGGGACCGGGGGAGTCCGGCCGGGGCGACCGCTTGCGCGGCACGGGCCCGGCCGGTGCGGTGCCCGAGGGGAACTCCGACGGCGGGGTGAGCGAGCCCGTCAGACGTCCGCCCGCCCACTGGTCGGCCGAGTCCGGGTCCGCCAGGACCGCGCGCAGGGTCGACTCGACCTCGCGCTGCGCCGCTTCCGACAGGTGGTGCCCGGCCTCGCGGGCGAGCCGGGCGGCCTGCCCGGAGAGGGCGGAGACGATGCGCCGGCGCTGCGCGGAGAGCTCCCTGAGACCGGCGGCGTCCAGGGTGCGGTGTGCCTCGCGCAGCGCCTGCCCCAGCTCCAGGAAGCGCCGGGTCTCCTCCGGACGGGAGTGGGGCAGCAGGTTGGCCGCCCAGGCGGCGAGCGTCGGGCGGCGTGCGGCGTGGATACGGCGGGCGTCCTCCTTGCGGCCGGACGTCCTTGCGGCGGCGGCGTGTTCCTCACGGCGGGCGACGAAGTCGTCCGGCGGCGTCGTGTAGAGCTCGTCGAGGACCGACTCGACCGGTTCCGTGTGCGGATCGCCGGTCTTCCGGCGGTGCCCGCCCCTGCCCTGCATGGTCCTCCGCCTCCACCTCGACGTCCACGCCCGCTCCGGCCGCCCCGCCCCCGCCACGGTCCGCTCCGCCGCACTCGCCGTTGTGCGCCGTGGGCCCGCGCCTGGATCCGCGCACCCGGGTGCCTGCGCTCACGCCTCCTGTCTACGGTCTCGCCGACCGCCCCGCGACCCGAGGGCGGCGCCACTGACCACGCCGAGGCCCGTCTCCGCGCGTCGCCGGTCAGCTGAACGTGCGCCGGTAGGCGTGCGGGCTGACGCCGGTGGTGCGTTTGAAGCGGTCGCGGAAGGCGGTGGGCGAGCCGAAGCCGACCTGGCCGGCGATGCGGTCCACGGAGTGCCGCGTGGTCTCCAGCAGGTGCTGCGCCTGACGGATGCGGGCACGGTGGAGCCACTGGAGCGGGGTGGTGCCGGTCTGCTCCCGGAAGCGGCGGATCAGCGTCCGGGTGCTCATCCCGGCGTGGGCGGCGATGTCGGCGAGGGAGAGGTCGCGGGCCAGGTTCTCCCGCAGCCAGGTGAGCAGGGGTTCGAGGGCGGAGCCCTGGGGTGTGGGTGTGTAGTCGTGGACGATGAACTGGGCCTGCCCGCCTTCGCGTTCGAGCGGCATGACCGACAGCCGGGCGGCATGGGCGGCGACCGCCGAGCCGTAGTCGCGGCGGATCATGTGCAGGCACAGGTCCAGTCCCGCGGCGGCGCCGGCCGAGGTGAGGAGCTGGCCGTTGTCCACGTACAGGACGTCCGGGTCGACCTTGACGTCCGGGTGGGTGCGGGCCAGGAAGTCGGCGGCGATCCAGTGCGTGGTGGCCCGCAGACCGTCGAGCAGCCCGGTGGCGGCGAGCGGGAAGGTGCCCGAGCAGATGGACGCGATCCGTGTGCCGTTCGCGGCGGCCGTGCGCAACGCCTCGTGCACGGCGGGGGAGAGCGGGGCCGCGGGGGCTGCCGTACCGGGCACGATGATCGTGTCCGCGTCCCGCAGCCCGTCCAGTCCCCAGGGCGCGCGCAGCGTGAACGAGCCCGCGTCGACCTCGGGCCGCTCGGCGCACACGCGGATCTGGTAGCCGGGCCGCCCGTCGGGGAGCCGGGTACGGGCGAAGACCTCGATCGGAGTGGACAGGTCGAACGGGATCACCTGGTCCAGCGCGAGAACGGCGACGGTGTGCATGGCCAGAAGATATCGCCTCGCGGGGAGGACGACCGCGGCCCCGGCCGCCGGGAAACCCGTTGCTCCCTGGTTCGGAACGGTGCTCACCGGCCGTGGCACTATCCCGTTGAACGGTGTCACGAATGCCACTGGGGGCACGTGGTCGCGGCCGTTAACTTCGTGACCGTCCCCGGCGCAGGCCGGACTCCCCGCGCAGAAGGAATCCTCCATGCACGCCCAGATCGTCCTGTTCGACGGCTTCGACCCGCTCGACGTCATAGCCCCCTACGAGGTCCTGTGCGCCGGCGGCGCCGCGTCCGGGGGCGCGGTGAGTGTGGAGCTCGTCTCCGCCGAGGGGCCGCGCGAGGTGGTCAGTGGTACCGGAGGGCTGGTGCTGCGTGCCACGGCCGCCCTGGACCCCGGGCGTGCCGGTCTGGTCCTGGTCCCCGGTGCCTCCGGCCGGATCGGAGAACCCGGCGAGGTGCCCGACCAGGACGCGGGGGCGCAGGTGGGGGAGTGGCGGCAGGACGAGTTCGTTCCCGTACTGCTGGGCCGCACCCTGACCACCGAACTGCCCGCACTGCTGACGGCGGCGATGGAGAACCCCGAGGTGACGACGGCCACCGTGTGCGGCGGGTCGCTCGTCCTGGCCATGGCCGGTCTGCTGGAGGGACGCCACGCCACGACCCACCACATGGGCCTGGACGTGCTGGACGCCACCGGTGTCCACGCGGTGAGCGCGCGGGTCGTCGACGACGGCGACCTCGTCACCGGAGCCGGTGTCACCTCCGGTCTCGACCTCGGCCTCTACCTCCTGGAACGCGAGGTGGGCCCGCGGATCGCCCACGCCGTCGAAGCGCTGTTCGCGTACGAGCGCCGCGGCACCGTCTGGCACGCCCGCGGCCCCGTGCCCGTCGGCTTCTGACCCCACCACGTCCCCCGTCGCACCACACCTCAGGGAGAAACGCCACCATGTCGGTCGAAGGCATCTGGGACCTGTCCGTCGCCACCCCCGTCAGGAGGATCAGGGCCGTGGTCGAGATCCGCCGCCGGGACGGCGTCCTGACCGGCATCGCGCATGGAGCGGGAGAGGAGGTCGCGCTCGACGACCTGGCCCTCGACGGTGACCGGCTCACCTGGAAGCAGGCCGTCACCAGGCCGATGCGCCTGAACCTGGCCTTCGCCGTGACGGTCGCCGGTGACACCCTGTCGGGAACCTCCAAGGCCGGACGCCTGCCCGCCTCCAAGGTCACCGGCGGGCGCCGGACAACAGCGGCGTGACCGTGCGGTAGCGGCCGTGTGGGGCTCGGTGCGTACATCGCGCCGAGCCCCGCTGTCGTCCTCCGTCACTTCACGCGGTCACCTTGTCGACGAACGCGGCGAGGTTCGCCACGGTCCGCCGGATCTTCTCCTCCAACGTGATCGTTTCGTGCAGTCGGGCGCCGGCGCCCGCTTCCCGCTTGCCCCGCACGTACAGGGAGCACGCCAGGTCGCTGCACATGTAGGCGCCCACCGAGTTGCCCTGCTGCCCGGCCTTGCCGGCCTTCGGAGCGACCATGAGGGAGACGCCGCCGGAATGGGTGGTCAGGCACATCGAGCACATGCTGCGGCGGGCCTGCCCGGAGGCGGCGCCGGAGGCGCGCAGCGCCAGCGCCGTCGGACGGCCGCCGAGCTCGGTCACGAGATAGGCGCGGTCCGGGGCCTGGGGGTCCCGCCACCCGAGGTAGTCGAGGTCGCCCCAGGGGCGGTCCGCCAGGTCGTGCGGTACGGACAGGCGCTTGGCCGCGCCCTTGGTGCAGTTCACGAAGGCGGCGCGGATCTCTTTGTCGGTCAGCGGGTTCATACGGCGTAGGCTAAGTTGCCTAAAAGCTTTAGGCAAATGCATAATCACCTCAGGCAAATGGGAGGATGGTTATGGTGCGGGTGGGACTGACGACGGAACGCCTCGTCCGGGCGGGCGCGGAACTGGCCGACGAGGTGGGCTTCGAGCAGGTGACGGTCTCCGCGCTGGCCAGACGCTTCGACGTCAAGGTCGCGAGCCTGTACTCGCACGTGCGCAACTCCCAGGACCTCAAGACCCGGATCGCGCTGCTCGCCCTCGCCGAGCTCGCCGACCGGGCCGCCGCGGCACTGGCCGGCCGGGCCGGCAAGGACGCCCTCGCCGCCTTCGCGGACGTCTACCGCGACTACGCGAGGGAACACCCCGGCCGCTATGCCGCCGCCCAGCTGCGGCTGGACCCGGAGACGGCGGCCGCCTCCGCGGGCGTACGCCACGCACAGATGACCCGGGCCGTCCTGCGCGGCTACGACCTGACCGAGCCCGACCAGACCCACGCGGTCCGGCTGCTGGGCAGCGTCTTCCACGGCTACGTCAGCCTGGAGATGGGCGGCGGATTCAGCCACAGCGCCCCCGACAGCCAGGAGACCTGGACGCGCATCGTGGACGCCCTCGACGCCCTGTTGCGCAACTGGCCCGCACAGTGAACCGCGCACCGTGAACCGTGCCATGCACACCCACAGCACAGGTCTCCCACAGCACGGAACACCCACAGCACCTCAGCCGGAGGCGGCATGCCCACCACGCACGACTGGATCACCACACTGATCACCCGGGACCTCCTGCGCGGCGCCCTCGACGTGGAGCGCACCGAGCACGGCGTGCTGCCGCACCGGCTGCCCGCCCGGGCCCGCGCCCAGAACACCGACGGACAGCTGGCCATGGCCGAGTCCCAGCCCTCCGGCGTACGCCTGGCCGTCCGCACCCGGGCCACCGCCCTCGAACTGGACACCCTCCCCACCAAGCGGGCCTACGTCGGCGCCCCGCCGCGCCCGGACGGCGTGTACGACCTGCTCGTCGACGGCCGGCCGGCGGGCCGGGGCAGCGTCGCGGGCGGCAACACCCTGACCATCGACATGACCACCGGCACGGCGGCCGTCGAGCCCGGACCGGTCGGCACCCTCCGCTTCGACGCTCTGCCCGAGGGCACCAAGGACATCGAGATCTGGCTGCCGCACAACGAGACCACCGAACTCGTAGCCCTGCGCACCGACGCCCCCGTCGAACCGGCCCCGGACCCCGGCCGCAGGATCTGGCTGCACCACGGCAGCTCGATCAGTCACGGTTCCGACGCCGCGAGCCCCGCCACCACCTGGCCCGCGCTCGCCGCCTTCCTCGGCGGCGTCGAACTCGTCAACCTCGGCCTGGGCGGCAGCGCCCTGCTCGACGCGTTCACCGCGCGGGCCCTGCGCGACACCCCGGCCGACCTGATCAGCCTCAAGATCGGTATCAACATCGTCAACCAGGACGTGATGCGCCTGCGCGCCTTCACGCCCGCCGTGCACGGCTTCCTCGACACCATCCGCGAGGGGCACCCGACCACACCACTGCTGGTCGTCTCGCCCATCCTGTGCCCCATCCACGAGGACACACCCGGACCGAGCGCCCCCGACTTCTCCTCTCTCGCCGAGGGACGGCTGGGCTTCCGGGCCACGGGCGACCCGGCGGAACGCGCGAGCGGAAAACTGACTCTGAACGTCATCCGGGACGAGCTGGCCCGGATCGTCGCGCAGCGGGCGGCCGACGACCCGAACCTGCACCACCTCGACGGCCGCGACCTCTACGGCGAGGCCGATTTCGCCGAGCTGCCGCTGCCCGACGACCTCCATCCGGACGCGGCCACCCACCGTCGTATGGGCGAACGCTTCGCCAAGCTGGTCTTCACCGACCGCGGCGCATTCACCGGCTGACACCGAAGGGCCGCGTCATGCCGGGGAATCCGAATCCGAGTGGCACCGCCGTGCTGGGCACGCGTTACTGGCACGCCGCCAGCAAGGCGCTCGCCCTTCTCCCCGAGACGGCCGCGATCGTGGCCCTCGCCCGGCGGGGTTTCGCGGCAGGGCACGAGGGCGTGGTCGTCCCGGTACCGCTCGGTGTGGGCACGCCGGCGTCGGCGGTCGTGCTCCGGGGACTCTTCGCCGCGCCAACGCGCGGTGGCGGCCCGGCGTGGTCCCGGTGCTCGCCGTCAAGGCGGTGGTGCTCGGTGGCGGCGCCGCGGCCGTGTGCGGCGTCGGCCACCCGTTCGCGGCCGTCGGTCTCGCGGTCGTGATGCTCGTGAACACCGCGGCGATCGAGATATCGCGTCGTGCCGGCCCGGACTCGGACCCGGACCGGCTTCCCGGCCAGGGACCTGAGGGCGCGCACACCTGAACGGCCCCCGCCGGGGCCCTCACGCCACGACGACCGCGGCGAAGCGCCGGGCGACCTCGCGCCAGACCGCGGCGGCCGCCGGTTCGTCGTCGTCCGCCCGGCGACGGAGCTCCGCCGCGTCCAGCCCGTGCGCGCGGATCCGCTCCGGGTCCCAGGACCGGACCCGGTCCGCGCCCGCCTCGGGGTGGAAC
>NZ_JAVRFH010000077.1:0-21274 GCF_031845825.1 Streptomyces lancefieldiae
CCTGACGGCGCATCAGAGCGACCGCCGCCGGATCATGCCCGGGATCGCCCGGCTTGACGCCCCCCGGCCCGTCACCGCAACCGCCGTCGGTACACGTCACGAGCACCGTGCGGACGCCTTCCGCCGCATACCGCGCGAGGACCCCTCCGGTTCCGGTGGCCTCGTCGTCGGGGTGGGCGTGTACTGCCATGAGCGTCAACGGCCGGTCAGTCATGAAACAGTCCTCCTGTAGAAATACGTCTTGGCCCGACTCGCGGCGGGCGTACCGCTCCTGGGCCCAGATCCTGGTGCGGCGGGACGACCCTCTGATCTCCGTGTTCCCCCACCCGTGCGGCGCCGGTCCCTCGCTCGATGCAACCGTGCCGACCCGACCAACTGTTCCCGGCACGGCCGCTTAGCCTTCCAGGCGTCGGCGTTTCAACGCAAACGAGGTACAGGCGCGACCCGCATCGTCCTGTCGCACTGCGTCTGGCGTGTGGTGGGCTGCTCACCTACGCGGTTGCCGGGTCGTTTGACAGCGCCAGTGGCCAGCGCTCTCAAACGACCTGGCTCGGTGATCGGCAAGTCCTGCCCGAACTCGTCGACAGGTGGTGTCCGTTCCCGGCTCTGGCACAGATCTCGAGGAGCGGTCGCGGAGGGTGAACCCGGGGAGGTGGTCAGGTGGCTTGGAGCCTGAAGTGCAGCGGGTCGGTGGCATCAACCGGGGCGGGCTTGCCGTCCGGATCGGTGACCGCGGTCACTGCCGGGCCGGCGGTCGTGGCCAGCTGCTCGAACTGGTCCCGGGGGTACCAGTGCAGGATCCACGGGCGCTCTTCGATGGTGCTGTCCGAGCCGTGGTGGAAGGGCAGAAGCGTCGTCTGTGCCCGGGCTGCCTCGTCGTGTTGCTCGGCAACGACGGATACCCGGAGCTCGGCGCCGTCCGGTTCGGCGGCCGTGCGCACCCTGCCGGTCTAGAGCGCAGCCGACCGTTCCTCCTGCTCGCCGCCGCGGCCCGCAGGGGGCAGCGGCGCGCGCATCGTGGTCTGCGGTTGGTACGGCCCGCCCCCGACACCACCCGGGGGCCACGCTGTCGGTGCAGTGAGCGCGAGGAACGCGCGATGCGTGACCGGTGGGCCACACCGGCACTCCAGCGATCCGCCGCCCCTGGGACCGCACCCTGCTCCGGGACCATTTCCAACGTGGCCCATGGCCGGACGAAGCCGCCGAAGCAGCCTCCTCACACCGCACCGGAGCCGCCTGAGCAGGCATTGTCGACCAGCTGCCCCGGACGGGCAGTTGCGAGCGCAACGCACCTGGTCACAGGGTGTACGACGGCTGTAGCTGCAATCGAATCCGTGTGCCACGGTGAGCCTCATGGAGGGGAACCAGTACACCCACACACACGACCGCCACGATCACGGACACCGGCACGACCATGCCGACGCCGTTCACGGGCACGCACACGGCGCCTCCCGGCCGGCACGGGTGCGGCGGCATCAGCTCGCGCATCTGCTCAAGCCACACGGCCACGAGGTCGCCGACAAGGTCGATACGGCGATGGAGACCTCCCGCGAGGGCATGCGCACGCTGTGGATCTCGCTGGTCGTCCTGGGGCTCACCACCGTCGTCCAGGCCGTGATCGTCGCCCTGTCGGGGTCAGTGGCTCTGCTCGGCGACACCATCCACAACGCCGCCGACGCGCTGACCGCCGTGCCCCTCGGGATCGCGTTCCTCCTCGGCCGGCGGGCAGCTAACCGCCGCTACACATACGGCTACGGCCGCGCCGAGGACCTCGCCGGCATCTTTATCGTCGCGACCATCGCCGCATCCGCGGCCCTGGCCGCCTATGCGGCCGTCGACCGGCTCCTCAACCCCCGCGACATCACGTACCTGTGGGCGGTGGCCGGCGCCGCATTCACCGGCTTCGTCGGCAACGAATGGGTGGCCCGCTACCGCATCCGAACCGGCCGCCGCATCGGCTCCGCAGCGCTGGTCGCCGACGGCCTGCACGCCCGCACCGACGGCTTCACCTCCCTGGCCGTCCTGCTGGGAGCCAGCGGCAACGCGCTTGGCTGGCGCGCCGCCGACCCCGTCGTCGGCCTACTCATCACCCTCGCCATCCTGATGGTCCTCAAGGACGCCGCCCGCGAGGTCTACAGGCGCCTGATGGACTGCGTCGACCCCGACCTCGTCACCGCCGCCCACACCGCCCTGCGCAGCGTCGACGGTGTCCTCGACACCGGGCAGGTGCGCATGCGGTGGATCGGCCACGCCCTGCGCGCCGAAGCCGACATCGTCGTCGACGCCGAGTTGACCGTCGTCCAGGCCCACCGCATCGCGGTCGCCGCCGAACACGTCCTCATCCACGCCGTGCCTCGGCTGACCGCAGCCACCGTCCACACCGACCACACCCCCGTCGAAGGCGACCCGCACGCCACTCTCGACCACCACACCGCACACCCGGCCCGCACAGCGAGGCCGTGATCGAACAGGCCCAGGCGGAGCTGCGCGCCGCTGGCCTGGAGAGCCGCTTCATCGTCGGTGACGCCGCCAACCCGCCCACCGGCGACGAACACTTCGACGTCCTGCTCTCCGGGCATCTGGTGTGGCCCCTGCCCGACCCCCCGGCCGCGCTACGCGAGTGGACCACCCGGCTCCGCCCCCCGGGGGGGGGACCGCTGATCATGGTCGAAGGCCGTTGGCGCGAGGCCGGGCAGAGCGGCGTTCCCTACGTCGCCGGCGCCGAAACTCTGCCCTGCCCTGGCACGGCGGCATCACTGCCGACGACCTCACCGCCGCTGTACGCCCGCTCGCCGCCGACGCCCACGTCGAAGACCTCACCGACGACTCCGACCCTGTGGGGTGGTCCGGTCACCGGCGAGCGCGACGCGCTCATCGCTCGGACCTGTGCCGGCTTGCCTGCGGCCGGGCGCCCGCTGAACCGGGCCGCAGCAGCCCGCCATGTGTGTGGACAAGCCCGCTCCCCTTCCCGCGCATCGTTCAGCCGGCGGGGGGCTCGGGGTGCCCTCCCCGGCCGCGCTGCGCCGGGCCTACGTCGTCTGTGCCGTCCGGCGGCGGAAACAGGTGCTCTTCGAAGGCGGTCACGCCGAAGAGGAGACCCATCATCACCACGGGCAGGAGCAGGGCAAACAGGATCACAGCACCTCCCGGCAGGTTGGTCTGTGGCACGAGGGCGGGCCGCTACCAGAATGCGGCCAAACGGGGGATACCGCACCTCACCGCCTGTCGGCCGCAGGATTCGACGGCTCTTGAGGCATCTGGCGGCCATACAGCCTTATCCGGCTACGAGAACGATCCGGCCTTCGCCCGTTCGAGGGAACCCTCGCTTACCCACGAGTGGCTCGGGCATCGCTGGCACTGAGCTGTCTCCATCGAAAGAGAGGATCCCCCCATGTCTCTTCGCTCCATCGCAGCGGCCGCCGGTGCCACCGCCGGCGCTCTCGTTCTGCTCATCGCCGTCCCCGGCCCGGCATCGGCGGCGACCGGCCAGTTCCGTTACTCCTACACCACTGCCGAGGGGTACGAAGCCGTCGGCTTCCTGAACAATCCCGCCAGCGGTGAGTGCATCAACCTCCCCGCTCCCGGATCGACGCCCGGCTCTCCTTCCCGAGCGCCCCAGAACCGCACCGACGCCACCGCCACCGTCTTCCTCGAAGCCGACTGCGACGGCGACACCTACTACAGCCTGCCCCCGGGCACAGGCGCCTCCGACCGCCTCCTCGTGCGCTCCGTCGTCTTCTCCTGACCACGCGTCCCAAGCACACCAGGCCCTCCGCGACCCATGGGCGCCCGGCGTGGACGCTGTCATCGTGCACGGCCGGGCCCGCCGCGCTCGCCACTCCCTGGCGGAGCCCGTCTGCGGCTGCGTGTCACGGCGGATGCGGTGTCCGAGGAAGCCGAGGTCCGCGCGCAGAGCCCGGCCTTCCGTAGGCCAGGCGCATCTGAAGTGATTTCCGGGCAAGTGATCCCCGGGCAAGTGATTCCCGGGCAGGGGAAGCCCTGCCCGGGAACAGCCGTCTTGCGAACCGGCCTCAGCCTCGGCCTCGCTCCTCGGCCTCCGCTTCGGTCATCAGCCGGCGGGCGGCACCGGCTGAGGGGTGAGGGGCGGGTGGCCCTGCAGGCCGCTGCCCAGACGCGGCCGCCCGGCCTCCAGCAGGCCGTACGACGCCGTGTCCAGGGTGCGGACACCGGTCGTGATGAGCCCAGTGTCCGATCCGAGCAGTGTGGTGAGAGCGCCGCTGCCGCCGTCCTCGCCCGGCGCCGCGATGGTCAGGTCCTTCCTGCCGTCACCGTTGAAGTCCTCCAGCAACAGCTGCGCGCCGAACTCGTCACCGGACTCGTTCTCGCCGGGTATTTCCTCGGATCCCTGGTCAAAGACCTGCCGGCCGGTGGTGACGAGCCCGATGCTGTTGCCGTACAGGACGACGACATGGCCGGCGTCGGCGACGGTCTCGCCGTCGGTGTCCTCATTGGGGTCGCCGGCGACAAGGTCGTCGTAGCCGTCACCATTGATGTCACCCGCGGCGAGCCCGGCACCGTAGCGGTCGTAGATCCGGTCCTCGCCGGGCGCGCCGAAATCAGCCTGGTTCATGGTGTAGGAGCGGTCGTAGTTCCCCGTCCAGGTTGGGTCCGTCGCGGAAGCGGGGCCGCCCGGAACGTAGTTGATCTCGCCGCCCTTGTAGTCGCGTGCGGTGACGACGTCCGTGTAGCCGTCGCCGTTGAAATCACCGAAGGCGGACGCGTAGCCGCGGGCGGCCAGGTCGTAGGGGGAGGGATTCAGGCCGAGCGCACCGGAGTCCCCGGCGCCGCTCCGGTAGAGGCTGCGGTGATTGACCAGCAGGTCGTCGGCGCCGTCACCGGTGACGTCACCGGCTGTAAGGGCGGTGACCTCACCGTTCCAGGTGTACAGGTAGCCCAGCGGGTAGGTCCCGCCGTTGCCTCCCTCCCTGGTGAAGCCGCCCGCGTACAGCCACGTCTCGGGTGAGGTGTTGCCGGTCGCCAGGTCTGCCCTGCCGTCACCGTTGAAGTCACCCGCGGCGAGGGTCCGCCCGTGGGCCTGGTGGTTCTGGGTCGCGGGGTCGGTGAGGGTGGTGCTGCCCGCGATGCCGTCCGCCGAGCCCCAGAGGATCTGGACCGAGCCGGCCTCCGCCTCGCCCGCGACGTCCTCGCCCGGGACGCCCGCCGCGAGGTCGTCATAGCCGTCGCCGTCGAAGTCGGCCACGGCCACCGAGAAGCCGAAGTGGTCCCCGGCGTCCGCCTCCCCGCCCACGCCTTCCGTGTTCTGGCTGAAGGCGGCTCGGTCGCCCTGCTCGACGCCCGCCCCGGCCGCGGAGCCGAAGGCGACCGTGACGACGCCGGCGCCCGCCGCGCCGTCGACCGTCGCGTCGGGGGCCGAGGCGACGAGGTCCACATGGCCGTCACCGTTGAAGTCACCGGTGAGGCCCGACACCGCGGCGTGTCCGCCGACCGCCGCGGACGCGGTGCCGGTCATGACGGGGACGAGCGCTCCGCCGGTGAGCACGGCGAGCGACAGAGCCCCCCGCACCACCCGGCCGACGCGGAACGTCTGGCGTGTTGTGGGTTGTTCACGTCTGGATGACACAGTTCTCCCCTGTGGAGTAGTACGTACGACGTCTCGGACGCCGGCCGTCGATCACGGACACGGGCGACCATAGAGCGACGGACTGACAACCGCCCTTTCGCGCGAGGTCGTTGCCGCACGGATGCGGTGCCCTCGCGGCATTTGGTACGGGATCTTCCAGCACCCGGATCACTGGTGGTCAAAGTCGGGGGCCGCGGCGATGGCGATGGACGAGACTCCCGGTGTGACGCTTCATGGGAACGAGATCCCGGTCTACGAGACTCTGGTCCGGTTCCTGCTGAAGGCGCAGTGCCCGGGATGGGCCGACCTGCCGTTGTCGGCCGCTGGCGCGGGCACGGACAAACCCCTGTACCAGCTGGGCGAGGACCTGCTGGTGCGCGTTCCGCGCAACGACGGGCAGTCCGTCCGGAAGGAGAAGCCCCGCCTGGCGCCCCATCTCCCTGCCCAATCCGAACCGTCCACGCAGGGTCGCCCACCGACGCCCTCCCGCGGTGTGGTCGGTCTACCGCTGGATCGACGGGAAAGAGGCCGGCCCGGACACCGTGCGGGACTGGGTCACCTTCGTAACCGACCTGGCGAGCGATACCGGCAGTCCCCACCGCAGTTGTGGCTGACGTCGGCCGAGCACCCGCCGGGAGTCTGGAAGACACTCGCGACCAGATGAGAATGCGCGGCGCCCCGCCCAAGGGCAGTCAAGGAGCACGACGAGGCGTTCCCGCGCGGACGGCAGCGGCACTGCGGAAGGTGCTTCGCAGAAGCAGCCGGCCAGTCCGGGCCGGGCAAGCCCGACGGCTCTCTTCCGAACCCTGCTGGAACAGCGCATTGCACGAAGGCCTTCGTCGTTGCTCGGTGACCGGCCCGCGGAGGACATCGCGCTCAGCAATCGAGCTGGTGCGGTTCGTCAGCCGCCGTCGTGGGCGCTGACTCAGGGGGCGGGGAGTCTGCCGTCGACGGGGCGTGGGCGTTGCCATGTCGTTTCGCCGGTGTCCGCGACCAGGCGGACGAGGGTGTCGACGAGCTCGTCGGCGGTGGTGTGCCATGTGTCCTCGCCCAGGTGGCCGCCGAGTTCCATGTCTGCGATGCCGTGGGCGCCGGCCAGCAGTAGGGCTCCGTAGTGGCGTGCGTTCCGCTCCCCCACGAGGGCGGCGACGATGGCCAGGAACTCGTCCTGAAAGCGCACTGATGCGCGGACGGCTGCGGCGGGGTCGCCCTCCGGTCCGCAGAGCTGACGCATGACGCGGTCGAGCCCTTCACCGCGCTCTCCCGGGCCGTGCCCGGGCCGCTTGAACAACAACTGGTACCTGTACGGCTGGTCCCGGCCGACACCGATGAGCGCGCGGAGAGCACCGCACAGCTTCTCGGAGGCCGTCAGGGCCGGGTCGGTCCGCAGGGCGTGCACCTGGTCGCCGATCCGCACCCAGCTCTCGGTCGCGACGGCATCCAGCAAGCCGTCCTTGCCCATGAAGTGCCGGTACGGCGCTCCCCGCGTCACGCCTGCCCGCGCGCCGACCTCGCGCAGGGTGACGGCTTCGGGGCCGCCGAGGTCGAGGAGCTCGGCGGCCGCGTCGAGCAGAGCGCGGCGGGTGAGGGCGGCGGATTCCGCACGGGTGACCATGGCACCCATCATACATTCAGTTGACGTCGTCATCTGAATTGGTAACGTAGCTCAGGTGACAACGTCATCTGAAGCCCAGAAGCTGATCGTCGTAACCGGCGCCTCCACGGGCATGGGCGCGGCGGCCGCCCGCGAACTGGCCCGTCAGGGGTTCCACGTCCTGGCCGGCGTGCGACGCGCCTGTGACGCCGACTCCATCCGATCGACTGGCATCGAGCCGGTCATCCTCGACATCACCCAAGCCGAGCAGGTGGAGGCACTCGCCGCGCGCGTCGCCGACGACCCGCGCGCGCTGCACGCGATCGTCAACAACGCCGGCATCCAGGTGAACGCCGCGGTCGAAGCCCTGCCACTCGCGGAGTGGCGGCGCGTGTTCGAAGTCAACCTGTTCGGCCACATCGCCGTCACTCAGGCGCTCCTGCCCGCGCTGCTGCGCAGCAAGGGACGCGTGATCAACATCAGCTCGGTCGGCGGCACGGCCGCCATGGCCACATACGGCGCGTACGCCGGCACGAAGTTCGCCCTGGAGGCGGTCAGCGACTCGCTCCGCCGTGAGATCGCGCCGCTGGGCGTACAGGTGGTCGTGGTCCAACCCGGCGGCGTCCGCACGGAGATGGCCGCACGCGGGGTCCAGGCGGCGAACGAACTGGCCCTCCGGATGACGCCGGAGCAGGACGAGCGCTACGGCAGCCTGGTCCAGGCGAACAACAAACTGATGGCCACGGGCACCGCATCGGGCCTGACCGCCGACGCCGCCGCCCGGGTCATCGCGAAGGCCGTGACAACCCGCAAGCCGCGCACCCGCTACACCGCCGGCCGGGACGCCGCCCTGATCACCCGCCTGGTCCGGATCCTGCCCGACCGCACGCTCGACCGCATCCTCGCCACCAACCTGCGCCGCCACTACCCGAAGGGAGCCGTCGCTTGACGAGGACTCCACACCCAGCTCCGCCCCCTGTCGTGGTGCGGCCACCGATGAGCGCACAGCCGACGGGATCCCGCGCGCCTGCCGCCCGGCTTCGCCTGATCAGGCAGCTGTTCCGAAGCCCTCGGCGTGCGGGTCCTGGCGGCGGAGCCGGGTGGAGTCGACGTCGAGTTTCGGGTCGTACGCCTCGGGCTGGATGCCGAGTTCGTGGGTGGAGTACTCGCCGAACCGTTTGATGAGCTCGGTCACGTACGGCGAGATGTGAGCCAGGCCCTCGGGGTCGATCTCCCAACCTTCATCGAGGAGTTGGCGGACGATCTCCGCGATGTCCAGGGCGTTGTGGAAGATCACCGCGCTGGTGAGCAGGGCGTTGAACTTCATCGCCTTCTCCCGCTCGATGGGGTCGTTGTCGGCGAGGACGCCCTTGTTGCCGAAGCCGACCCACTGGGAGAACCGGTTGGTGGGCCGGATTCGTGCCTGTCTGAACGGCGAGCGAGTCCCGGGATATCGGCGCCAGTCGCCGGACGCGTTCACGCCCTTCTTTGACTACTGCCGCCAGCGGCTCGGCGACGACCCACATCTGTGGGCTGCACGGAGGGGGCGGGTGTCGGCTCGCTCTTGCCGTCGGCTTGAGCACCGCAGTGACGATGTGTCCCGTGCGGGGCCCGGACGGGATGATGTCTGGGCCCCACAGGGGACGGGGGTGTCAGCGCTTCATGAGGGCGAAGACGCCCCAGCTGAGGTACTCACGTCCGTAGCGAGCGTAGTGGGCGGGCTCGGTAGTGAGTTCTTCCCGTACTTCGGGGGCGAGTTCGTCGTCCGGGTTCTCATCGAGCCAGCGGCGCATGCTGAGCCACTGGGCCGCGGCGTAGCGGTCCCAGCTGTCCTGGTCGGCCAGCATCATTTCCACGACGTCGTACCCGAGTCCCTGGAACTGCTCGATCAGTTCCGGCAGGAGCAGGAAGTCGGCGATGGAGGTGGCGTGGCACGCCTTGGCGGTCTCCTCGTCCGGAGGGGTCTGCCGCCAGAACGGTTCGCCGATCAGCATCATTCCTCCCGGGCGCAGGCTGCGGTCGAGCAGTTGGGTCGTTCCGGCGACGCCGTTGCCGATCCAGGTGGCGCCGACGCAGGCGGCCAGATCGACCGGCTGGTCGGCAATGTGGCCGGCGGCGTCTCCGTGGATGAATTCGACCTGGTCGGCGACGCCGAGTTCGGCGGCGCGGGCCTGGGCCTGCTCGGTGAAGACCGTGCTGATGTCGACTCCGGTGCCCGTGAAGCCCAGGTCGCGGGCCCAGGTGCACAGCATTTCGCCCGAGCCGCTGGCCAGGTCGAGCACCCGTGTCCCGGTGGGGAGGCGGAGTGATGCGCCCAGGGTGGCGAACTTGTCGGCGGTCAGCGGGTTGTGGATGCGGTGGTTGCTCTCGCGGATGGTGAAGATGCGGGGAAGGTCCATGACCGTATTCCTTTCCGTCATGCCTTGAAGTGGGGGGACTGCTTGAGGGCACGCACCTGGCGCGAGATCTGCTTCAGGGGCCGTTCCAGCTCGGCGCGCAGCCGCGCGTCGGTGCGGGAGGCGGCATAGGTGTTCTCGCGCTGCAGCCGGTGGTAGCTGTCCAGGCGCCGCCGGGTGAGGTGGCCTTCCTCGACGGCGGCCAGCACCGCGCAGCCCGGCTCGGCGGTGTGGGCGCAGTCCGCGAAGCGGCAGGTGTGGGCCAGTTCCGTGATCTCGGCGAAGGTGTGCTCCAGGCCCTCGTCGGCGTCGTGCAGGCCGACGCCGCGCAGGCCCGGGGTGTCCAGCAGGACTCCGCCGTGGGGCAGCGGCACCAGTTCGCGCCAGGCGGTGGTGTGCCGGCCCTTGCCGTCGCTGCCTCGCACCGCGCCGGTGGCCAGGAGGTCCTCGCCGAGCAGGCGGTTGCCGAGGGTGGACTTGCCCGCGCCCGAGGGCCCGAGCAGGACGACCGTGCCCGACAGGAATGCGGTCAGGATGTCCAGGCCCTCGCCGGTGGTGGCGCTGGTGACCAGCACCTCCACGCCCGGGGCGACCTCGGCCACCTCGGACACCGCCGAGGTGGGGTCGGTGGACCGGTCGGCCTTGGTGAGCACCACCACCGGGGTGGCGCCGCTGTCCCAGGCCAGGGCGAGCATCCGCTCGATCCGCCCGAGCTTGAGCGGGTCGGCAAGGGAGGCGGCCACCGCCACGGTGTCGACGTTCGCGGCCAGGACCTGGGCCTGGGAGGTACGCGAGGAGGCGGAGCGGACCACGGCGGTCCGGCGCTCCAGAACCTCCAGCACGGTGGCGGAGGTCGCCGGGCCGGCCGGCCGGACGGACACCCAGTCGCCGGTGCACGGCGTCAGCCGGTCACCGGTGCCCGATGAGGGGAGGACCATCGCGCGGACGGGGCCGGATTCGGCGACGACGTCGCACAGACCGCGCTCGGCCCGCACGACACGGCCCGGGACCAGTCCCTCGGCCCTCGACGGGGCGAAGGACCGCTCACGCTCCGTGTCCCAGCCGTAGTCGATCAGTGTCGGAACGCGCGAAGAGCTGGAGAGAGCAGATGGGTGTGAAGCGTGTTGGTGAAACAAATGAAGAGACCCTTGAGTGGGGGTCTCGCCGGACGGCAGACATGCCGAAACCACTCCCGCGGAGGGGAGGCCGGCAGAGGAAAGGTCAGACCGAGACCCGAGAGATGCGAACGAGTCGGGCACCGCACACAGCGGTGGTCACCACGACCGTCATCACGCATCTCCTCCGATCTCCACGAGTGGTCTGGTCGCCACTTCCGGAGGGAGCCTAGCATCTTCTTGAACGTCTGCGACCGGTCGGGCGATGCGGGGCCCGAAGATGTTTTCCCCTTTCGCGGCGGTGGCGTGCCCGATAATCCGTTGACGCCCGCTTGTGGGCCATTGCTACTGTTCGAGCGTTCCGTCGAACCACTCAGGCCTGCTGTGCCCCGGAAGGGAGTGAGTTTTGTGCCCCGGCCCCTGCCGTGCGCGCCTCGCTGCACCGCTCCAGCCATCACGTCGTCCTGACCTCGTTCCACTCGGACGGTTACCGGACGCGGCTTTCCGGTGTTCTGACCTGCCCACACACCCCGTAGTTCCCGCGCGCACGCTGCGGCGTACGGGGGGCGCGTCTTTGTCGAGGCCGCTCGGCCTGCTCTTGCTGTCATGACCGACTCTCAGCAAGGAGCCCTCCGGGTGTCCAGTATCAACAAGGCTCTCTCCAGCACCCCGAACACCGTTCTGGCCGGCACTTTCACCTGTGCGTGGTGCGGCCTGACGGTGTCCGCCACCACTGGCGACGGCACACGGCGAAACCACTGCCCGTCGTGCCTGTACTCCCAGCACGTTCTCGACCACGCCGACGGCGGCCCCAGTCAATGCCAGGGCCGGATGTCGCCGATCTCCGTCGCCGTGCTGCGCACCGCCGACTGGATGGTCATCCACCGTTGCGTGCGTTGCGACGAGCTGACCTCCAACCCCGTCTGCCCCGACGACAACCAGCTCATCCTGATGCGTATGGCCGTGCGGCCGCTGGCGCAACCACCGTTCCCGCTCGAAGCGTTCGGCAACCTGTGAGCCGGAAGGAGAAGACCCCCATGCCGAGACGAGCGAACAACTCCAGCAGACGTACGCAGAGAGCACGGCGGCCACAGCGGCACAAGGACGTCCTCCACCGCCAGGGAGGGCACCGGCGATGCGATTTCAGGTGCGTGGGCTGCCGACTGGACGTGTCCTTGGACGCGCCCGGCACCACCCACCGCAACCACTGCCCGAACTGCCTGGCCAGCCTGCACGTCGACCGCCGGATCCCCGGCGACCGGGCCGCCACCTGCCGTGGACGGATGGAGGCACTGAGCATGTCCGTGCGGCCCGACGGCGAGTGGATGATCGTCCATCAGTGCTTGTCCTGTGATGAGCTCAGCGCCAACCGCATCGCCGGCGACGACAACGCACTGGCCCTGGTGCGCCTCGCGCTGAGACCGCTGAGAGACACCAGCATCGCCCACCGCGTGCTGCTCCAGCTGTGACCTGAGCCGCGCCTCACGGCATCGTGCCGAAAGAACGGGGGCGAGCGCCGCCGTTTCGTGCGGCGTTCTCAACCCTGCTCTCGCCTGTGTGGCGTCAAGGCCGCACGAAGGGGCGAAGCGTACGAGCGCGGACGTGCTCGGCACGCTTTGCCCCTTCTCCAGATCCCGGAGCACCGTGAGTGTCGCCTGCCGCGGTCAACGCGCGCTGCCAGTCGGTGCGTCCGCGTGGTCGGCGCAGCATCGTGAGGCGTACTCCAACGGCCAGGGTGCGTCCACCAACCTGTTCGCCGACACCGCCCGCACAGAACCGGGCCAAGGCCAGTTCCAAGGCTGGCGTCGGCTTGCCGCCGCCTTTGCGGAGGGGGCGGATGTCCTGGCTTGGCTCGACCCCTGGGCGCGACGCAATCTGGGACGTCTAGCCGACCGAGAAGCTGCCAGGATCACCGCTGCAGCCGGTAGTGCCTTGATCCACGGCGATCTGCGTGCGGACAACGTGCTGCTGACCGATGACCGCGTCATGGTTGTCGACTGGCCGTGGGCCGCAGTCGGTGCTTCATGGTGTGACATCGTGTTGATGGGCCCCAGTGTGATCACGCAGGGCACCCCGGACGCCATGCGTCTCCCGGATCAGCATCTCTTCGCCCGCGCTGCCAACCCCGACGACGTGACCAGCGTACTCATCGCTGTGACCGGCTACTTCCTTCGTCAGTCCATCCACACACCACCGCCGGGGCTGCCGGCAGTGCGGGGCTTCCAGCGCGCTCAGGGCGAAGCCGCGCTGGATTGGGTACGTGAGCGGACACGATGGCGTTGGTAGTGCTTCGTTAGGTTCTGTGGCTGGTGCGATTGCGGGGCAGGGAGCGGTTGAAGGTGGTGCAGGCGCCGGTCCAGGCCAGCCGTCGAGGCGGGCCCATGCCGACTTGCTTGTCGCCTCGCCGTAGCTTGGGGAGAACAGGGCCAAGGAGGCGGCAGCGGGGTGCCTGCGGGCACGGCCTTTTGCCGGCCGGAAGGTGCAAGCCGGCGCAGGATGGACGGCGGCCTGCGACTCGGGGTTGAGGCCGGTCTCCTGCATCTGGCTGAAAGGTCTCGACGGTGCGGCCGCCACACGGCCCTTTCCAGGCGGTCGGGCCAAGTCGCGCTCTTTTGCCGCCGGCGCGCCGGATCAAACACCCGCCGGTACGGTTCTCATCCGTTCGGTGCGGCAACTTCACCCCTTCGGCCCGCACCGGGTGGCCGAAGAGCAAGACATCTCCAGAAGCTGTGCGGGTGGGGGATCACGTTCACCCGAAGGAGATCTGATCTCATGCACGCACCCGACGGACGCAACCGCAGTATGGACCGCAGTAGGGTCCTTCGTGCCGCCTCGGTGGCGGTGGCCGCCGGCGCCGTTCTCACCGGCTACGCCGCGGTCCCGGGGGCCGCCGCTCCTGCGCCCGCCAGTGTCATCACCGGCGGCGACGCCGGCAGTGGAACGTCGGCCGACGACGTGTCCTGCGGCCGGCCGTCCGTCGCCCTGGAGCGCGACGCCCAGGACTTCGTCAACAAGCTCGCCGCCGAGAACAGCCCCCCGCTGTCCGAGATGACCCTCCAGCAGGCCCGGGACGTCCTGAACGGCCTCCAGGCCGGCCCGGTGGAGAAGCTCCCCGTCGACATCACCGAGAAGACGATCAAGGGCGGACCCACCGGCGAGGTGTCGCTGCGCATCGTCAAGCCCAAGGGCGCCAAGGGCACCCTGCCCGGCCTCGTCTACGTCCACGGCGGAGGCTGGGTGCTGGGCAACGCCCAGACCCACGACCGCCTCGTGCGCCAGCTCGCCACCGGTGCGAAAGCGGCCGTCGTCTTCGTGAACTACACGCCCTCCCCGGAGGCGCGCCACCCGGTGGCGATCGAGCAGGCCTACGCGGCCTCGAAGTGGGTCGCTGAGCACGGCCGGGAGATCGGTGTCGACGGCGGCCGGCTGGCCATCGCCGGTGACTCGGCAGGCGGCCAGATGGCCACCGCGGTGACCATGATGGCCAAGGAGAAGGGCGGCGTGGAGTTCCGCAAGCAGGCCCTGCTCTACCCCGTCACCGAAGCCAACTTCGACACCCCGTCCTACCAGCGGTTCGCAACGAACTGCTGGCTCTCCACGGTCAACATGAAGTGGTTCTGGGACGAGTACGCCCCCACCCAGGCTGACCGCGAGAACCCACTGGCCTCACCGAACAAGGCCACCGAGGCTCAGCTGAGCGACCTGCCCCCGGCCATCGTCATCACCGACTCCGACGTCCTGCTCTCCGGCGCCGAGACGTACGTCGAGAAACTCCGCGCCGCGGGCGTCCCCGTCGAGCACCACCACTACCCGCGGATCCTGCACGACTTCATGATGCTCGACGCGCTGCGCAACACCGAGTCCGCCAAGGACGCCGTCGACAAGACCACCGCCGCCCTCCGCCAGGCCCTGCACCGGTAGAGCCGCGCCCCGCGGCCGGCACGAGCCGGCCGGTGGTGCCCCACGCCGAGCGGGGCACCACCGGCCTCCCTCCCACCGGGACGCGGACCGTCACCCGGCCCAACCATCCACAGCCCGTTCGCCGGAACGCCGCTCGCGGCGAACCGCAAGCGAGCGTTGGCTGACCGACGACGCTCTCCCATTCACCGGCCCGCCTGCCGACCGCGGCGGGCCCGCATCACCCAGGAGGCACCATGCCCGTCTGCACCACACGTGACGGTGTCGAGATCTTCTACAAGGACTGGGGCAAGGGCCGCCCGGTCGTGTTCATCCATGGCTGGCCGCTGAACGGTGACGCCTGGCAGGACCAGCTCAAGGCGGTGGCCGACGCCGGGTACCGCGGTATCGCGCACGACCGCCGCGGCCACGGCAGGTCGACACCGGTCTACGACGGGTACGACTTCGACACCTTCGCCGACGACCTGAACGACCTCATCACCGGCCTGGACCTGCGGGATGCCACGCTGGTCGCCCACTCGATGGGCGGCGGCGAACTGGCCCGCTACATCGGCCGCCACGGCACCGCCCGGATCCGCTCCGCCGTCCTGCTCTCGGCGATCCCGCCGCTGATGCTCAAGGGTCCGGACAACCCCGAGGGCGTCCCGCAGTCGGTGTTCGACGACATCAAGGCCGGCATCCTCAAGGAGCGCTCACAGTTCTGGAAGGACACCGCCGAAGGGTTCTTCTCCGCCAACCGGCCCGGCAACAAGGTCACGCAGGGCAACAAGGACGCCTTCTGGTACATGGCCATGCAGGAGACCATCGAAGGCGGCGTGGCCTGCGTGGACGCCTTCGCGGCCACGGACTTCCACGAGGACCTCAAGAAGTTCGACATCCCCACTCTCGTCGTCCACGGTGACGACGACCAGGTCGTCCCGATCGACGCGACCGGCCGCAAGACCGCCAAGCTCGTCGCCGACGCGGAGCTGAAGGTCTACGAGGGCGGTTCACACGGCATCGCGCTGGTGCCGGGTGACAAGGAGAAGTTCAACGCGGACCTCCTGGAGTTCCTCAAGAAGTGACACCGGCGCGTCACCGCCCGGGTCCCGGCCGGCGCCACGCGCCGCGGCCCGGGCGGCAGACAAGCCGACACAAGCAGAATCGGCTTGAGCCGTCCGGTGACGCCCCACGCACCGGCCGCGCGCCGCATACCGCGCATTCGGCCGGGCAGGCACATGGCGGGGACCAGGTGCCCACCCGTGCCGAGCGGGACGGCGACGCGGGTCCGTGACGGCCTGGCAGACCGGGTCGCAGCGAACGCCCCGCCGACGAGCATGTAGTGCCGGCAGCCGACGTACCCGAAGGCGGCCGGCACCGTTCGTCGCACTTCGCCCACCGCCCTTCCCTCCGGCAGGAGGCGCCATGGCCGGTGGTCACACCGCCCCCTTCGGGGCCTGGACCGCGCGCCTGCTCCCCTGGGAGCAGGCATCGGTTCCGGGGGACGCCCGCGCCTTCGGGCACGACCTGCACCCGCCCATGCCCCATCCGGTCTCGACCATGAGCACACAAAAGCGGACCTCGTACGGGAGGAGTAGACGATGAACAGCTTCTCACCGGGATTCCGTGGCAAGACCCACCGTTTCGAAGGGCGGCTGCCCCCGGGCCAGTACCCGACCGAGTCCTTCCCCGTCCTGTCCGCCGGCTCCACCCCCCACCTGACGACGGACCGGTGGTCCTTCACCGTCCCGGCGAGGCTTCCTGCTGCGGCAGCGCCATCATCTCGTCCCATGCCCAGGAACAGCTGCCCCCGGTCTCGTTGACCACCCCCGCACCGCGGGGGACGAGCCGGCGGACTGGCGTCGGCACACCACCGGCTCGCACTCGCTCAGCGTCTATCCGCGCGGCCACTTCTTCCTGAACGTCCACACGGCCGACGCGGCCGGGCTGGTGGTGGCTCGTTCTGCGCCCCCGAACCCGGCGTCCTGAACCGGGCACCGACCACGGCGGGGCGCGCGAGGCGGCAACCAGCCGCAAGGGCGGAGGGCCGGTGAGCGCGCTCACCGGCCCCGCGCTCCGTCGTGTCGGCTCCGCGTTCGGACGGGCCACGGTGCCGTCAGGAGACTTGGTGGAGCCACCCGTTGGGGTCGGGGGCGGTGCCGTGGTGCAGGTCCACCAGGGCGTCGCGCAGGGCGAGGGTGACGGGGCCGGGGGTCCCGTCGCCGATCGTCCAGTCGCCGTCGCGGTCCTTGACCTGGCCGACGGGGGTGACGACGGCGGCGGTGCCGGAGGCGAACACCTCGGTGATGCGGCCCTGCGCGCATTCGCGGCGCCACTGGTCCAGGGAGACCTTCTCCTCCCGGGCGACACAGCCCAGCCCCTCCGCGAGCCCGAGGAGGGTGTCGCGGGTGACGCCGGGAAGGAGTGAGCCGCTCAGGGACGGGGTCACGATCTCGGCCCCGGGGCCGGTGCCCCGCACGAAGAACAGGTTCATGCCGCCCATCTCCTCGACCCAGGTGCGCTCCACCGGGTCCAGCCATACCACCTGCTGGCAGCCGGCCTCCTGGGCCTGGAGCTGGGCGACGAACGAACCGGAGTAGTTCCCGGCGCACTTGACGTCGCCGGTGCCGCCCGGGATGGCGCGGCTGTGCTCGTGGCTGACCCACACCGACACCGTCTCCAGGCCCTTGCCGAAGAAGCCGCCCGCGACGAACGCCATGAGCAGGTACTGGTAGGTGTGGGACGGACGGAGCATCAGGTTGGCGTCCGAGCCGAACATGAGGGGCCGCAGGTAGATGCTGTGGCTCGGGTCGTCGGAAAGCAGGCCCTGGTCGGCGCGGAGCAGTTGCTCGATGGAGTCGACGAAGGTCTCCTCGGGCAGCTCCGGCATGGCCAGGCGGCGGGCGGAGCGCCGGAAGCGGCGGGCGTGGTCCCACGGCCGGAACACGGCCACCCCGCCGTCGGCCTGCCGGTGGGCCTTGAGGCCCTCGAAGATGACCTGGGCGTAGTGCAGGCCGATCGTCCCGGGGTGCAGGGTGAGGTCGTGCAGCCGCGTGAGCCCGGCCTCGTGCCAGCCGTCCGTCGGGTTCCAGGACAGCGTGTACATGTGGTCGGTGAACGCGTCGCCGTGGCCCGGGGAGCGGACGGGCCGGGGCGCGGGCACGGCGGGGCTCTGGTCGAAGGTGACGGTCATGGTGAGTCCTTCCGGGACGAGTTCGTTACGTGACGGTGGGAGGAGGGGTGGCGCGGCACCGGACGGGGGTGCCGCGCGGCGGTCACACGAGCGGGGCGAAGAAGAAGGTGTCGCGACGGCTGAACCTGCCGTCCCGGGTGAGCTGGAAGAAGTCGGCGAAGCGCAGCCGCACCGCGGTGCCGTCGTGGAGTTCGCCGTTGAACTCGCCGTGCACGGCGACGTCGGGGCCATCCATGACGATCTTGGTGAGCGTGTGCCGTCCGGTCCGGATGACGCGGTCGGCGCTGTAGAAGCGGGTCAGGCCCTCGTGTCCCGCGAACGGCTCGTAGCCCGGCCGGTGGTAGGTGGCGTCCGGGGTGAACAGGCCCACCAGGCCGGGGACGTCACCGGCGTCGACCAGTTCGTAGTAGCGGCGCACATCGGCCTCGGCGGCCGAAGCGGTCACGGGGACGGTGGTGGTGTGGTCGTCGGTCCGCATGCGGGTTCTCCTGAGCGGTGGAGGGATCGGGACGGGTGGGTCGGAACGTCACACCGTCGGCAGGGTGAGCCGGTCGACGAGTACGTCGGCCACGAGCGCGAGTGGCTCGGGGCGGGTCATGTCACCGTGCGCGCACGGGAGTTCGTGGATGTCGATCCGGCCGGCGACGTACGGGCGCCAGTCCTCGGGTCGGGGTCGGGGGCCGGTGCGGCCCTCGGCGGCGGCGAAGAACAGCAGATCGCCGTCGAAGCGTTCGGGGGCGAACTCGTGCCGCAGCCGGACGTTCGAGGAGAACACCTCCACCAGGGCGACGAGTGCGGGGCCGTCGAACCGGGCGAGCGCACCGCCGGTCTCCCGTACGGTCTCCTCGAACCGGGCGAAGGTCAGGGGGTCGACCGGGACCGGGAGGCCGAGGGACACCAGCAGGGCGGCGAGCGTCCGCGGGCAGGAGGCGGGCGGCGGACCGCCTGCCGTCCAGGACGGGGGCCGGGGCGCGGCACTGCCGGGATCGGTGCTCGGCTCGGCGCCGGACTGGAGACCGTCCTCCTCCGCGGTGGAGCGGGGTCCGGCGGGTGCACCACCGGGTTCGGTGACGGATCCGGAACCCGCCACGTCGACGTCCCGGGAACCCGCACCGACGCCCGTGCCGGCGACACCGGTGCCGGTGCCGACGCCCGTGCCGGTGTCGGAGAGTGCCGTCGTGAGGTGTGGGTAGCCGTCCAGGATCGCCAGGAGGGCGACCTCCTGGCCCTCGGCGCGCAGCCGGGTGGCCAGTGCATGGGCGACGAGCCCGCCGAAGGACCAGCCCAGGAGGTGGTACGGCCCTTCCGGCTGCACCGAGCGGAGTTCCGCGAGATAGTCCTTGACCATCGCGTCGAGCCCGTCCGCCGGAGGCTCCGGCGGCGTCAGGCCGCGGGCCTGGAGTCCGTACACCGGGCGTTCGGGCCCGAGATGGCGCAGCAGGCCCGCGTACACCCAGCTGATCCCGGCCGCGGGGTGGACGCAGAAGAGCGGTGCGGCGTGAGCGAGGGCGCTGCGCGGGCGCAGGGGCAGCACGCAGGAGAGCGAGTCGTCGGCCTGTCCCCCGGTCGTGGGGGCGTCGTCGGCCAGTCGGGAGGCGAGCCCCGCGACGGTGGGGGCCTCGAACAGCGCTCGGATGCCGAGGTCGACGCCGAAGGCGCGGCGGATGCCGCCGATCAGGCGGGTGGCCAGCAGGGAGTGGCCGCCCAGGTCGAAGAAGCCGTCGTCGATCCCGACCGTCTCCACGCCGAGCGTCTCCGCGAACAGCCGGCACAGGGTCTCCTCGCGGCCGTTCCGGGGACCGCGCACGGGTGTGGTGTCCGCTCGGACGGGCCGGGGCAGGCGGCGGCGGTCGAGTTTGCCGCTGGGGCTCAGCGGCAGCTCGGCGAGGCGTACGAACTGCCCCGGCACCATGTGGGCGGGCAGCGTCCGGGCGGCGTGGCCCCGCAGACCGGCCGTACCGTCCGCGTCGTCCAGGTCCGCCCCGCCGACGACGTAGGCGACGAGGCGCTGGTCGCCCGGCCGGTCCTCGCGCACCACGACGGCGGCCTGTCGGACAGCGGGGTGCCGGGCGAGCACCGCCTCGATCTCGCCGAGTTCGACGCGTATGCCGCGGACCTTCACCTGGTCGTCGGCGCGGCCGAGGAACTCCACCACTCCGTCGGCGCGCCACCGGGCGAGGTCGCCGGTGCGGTACATGCGGCTGCCGGGCGGCCCGAAGGGGGCGGCGGTGAAGCGTTCCGCGGTCAGGCCGGGCCGGCCCAGGTAGCCCCGGGCGAGCTGGACACCGGAGAGGTACAGCTCGCCGGGGACTCCGGGCGGCACCGGCCGCAGCGCCGCGTCCAGGACGTGCACGCCGGTGTTCCAGACGGGGCGGCCGATGGGGACGGTGACGGCGGTCCCGGGGGCTCCCGTACCGTCGTCGGCCGGGTCGAAGCGGTGACTGGTCACGTCGACGGCCGCTTCGGTGGGGCCGTAGAGGTTGTGCACCTCGGCGGTGCCGACCGCGGCGAGGCGTTCGGCGAGCGCGGTGGGCAGCGCCTCGCCGCTGCATATGACGCGGCGCAGGGAGCGGCAGTCGGCGATGTCGGTGGCGTCGAGGAACGCCTCCAGCATCGACGGCACGAAGTGGGCCGTCGAGACGGAGTGACGCCGGATCAGGGTGGCGAGGTGGTCGGGTTCCTTGTGGCCCTCGGGGCGGGCGACGACCAGGGTGGCGCCGGTGATCAGCGGCCAGAAGAACTCCCACACGGAGACGTCGAAGCTGGACGGGGTCTTGTGCAGGACGCGTTCACCGGGTTCGAGGCCGTACGCGCCCTGCATCCAGGCCAGTCGGTTGACGATCGCGGCGTGGGTGACGACGACGCCTTTGGGCCGGCCGGTGGAGCCCGAGGTGTAGATGACGTAGGCGGGGTGCCCGGGTCGGGCCTCGGGCAGTTCGCGCACGGAGTCGGGGGCAGGGGTGGCTTCGAGGTCGGCGAGGAGTTCGGGGGTGAGCACGAGGGCGGGCTGGGCGTCGTCGAGCATGAGGGCGACGCGTTCTTGCGGATAGTCGGGGTCGATGGGCAGGTAGGCGGCGCCGGCCTTGTGCACGGCGTACAGGGCGACCAGCAGCTCCACCGAGCGGGGCAGGGCGACGGCGACGACGCGCTCGGGCCGGGCTCCGCGTGCGGCCAGATGCCGGGCGAGGTGAGCGGCGCGGGCGTCGAGTGCGGCGTAGCCGATCCGCTGGTCCTCGAAGAGGACGGCGGTGGCGTCGGGGGCGCGGCGGACCTGCTCGGCGAAGAGCCGGGGCAGCGTGGTGGCGGCGACGGGGGTGGCGGTGTCGTTCCAGCGGTGGCGGACCCCGTCGCGTTCCTCGTCGGTGAGGAGGTCGACGGCGCCGAGGTTCTGGTCGGGGTCGTGGGCGAGCGCGGTGAGCAGGACGGACAGGCGCCGGGCGAGCCGTTCCACGGTGGCGTGGTCGAAGAGGTCGGAGG
>NZ_JAVRFH010000078.1:0-20125 GCF_031845825.1 Streptomyces lancefieldiae
CCTGCACGTAGAAAGTGCCCTCCGCCTGGACCGACAGAACCCCTCAGCAAGGTTCATCGTCCCAGGTCAGGAAGGCACTTTCGCGTTTCCGCCCCAAAGTCAGGCGTACCCAAGTGAAACGGCGAGGCTAGTAGTAGCTAGCCCCAACCGGCCATGTCGAACCATCCGAAAGGACAGTGCAGTTGAGGTGAACCGTCCGCGCGGGTGACGCGTCCTCAAGCTGTGAGAAGCGGTGCTGCGAAATACCTGCGGATCGACGCCCGTGGGGCAACACTGGGTTCGGACCGACTTAACACAACGGGGGGCGGCCATGAACGATGCTTCACGCCGCGGGACAGACAAGACAGCGCACTCACCCACCACAACAGACCGAGAGACCCCAGCCATGTGTCAGCACCAGCCACCGTGCCCCTCAGCCGACTCCGCCGACCGGGAATCCGCCCGTCTCGTGGCGCACCACCCGGAACAGGGCTGGAGCCTGCTGTGCAACGGCGTCGTCCTCTTCGAGGACACCGGTGAGCTCCTGCCGGACGGCCAGGCCATCGCCCCGCACCGACCCGTCGGCGCGGGTCTGATGACCGCCGCCTGAGCACCCACCGGACGGCGCGCCACCGCGCCGCCCGGCAACCCCTGGGGCCGGCCCGCAGACACCTCTGCGAACCGGCCCCGCCACATGTCCACGGGCGGTCGCTGCGCGTAGTCGCTCCTGCCGACGCGGTCATGGCACGGTTTCCCGGCCCGGAACGCCTTCCCCCGGGCGACGGGTTTCCGCAAGACTCCTGGACGTTTCACCGTGCGCGTCGACGAAGGTGGGGGAAGTGGCAGCAGACGAGGCCGGGGCGGGCGCCGGCGGCCGGAGCAGGGTCACGATCACGGACATCGCACGCCGCGCGGGCGTCTCGGTGCCGACCGTTTCGCGGGTGGTGAACGGACGGTCCGACGTGTCGCCGGGGACCCGGGCCCGGGTGGAGGACCTGCTGCGCCGGTACGGCTACCGCAAACGCGCCGTCGCCCCCGGCCGCCGGGCCGCCTTGATCGACCTCGTCTTCAACGACCTCGACAGCCCCTGGGCGGTGGAGATCGTCCGAGGGGTGGAGGAGGTGGCCCACGCCGCCGGGGTCGGCACCGTGGTGTCGGCGATCCACGGGCGCTCGGGCGACGCCCGTCAGTGGATGCGCAACCTCCGCGCCCGGGCCTCGGACGGCGTCGTGCTCGTCACCTCGGCCCTGGAACCCGTGCTCCACCAGGAGCTGCGCATCCTCGGCGTCCCCCTGGTGGTCATCGACCCGGCGGGCTCCCCCGCCCTGGACGTGCCCACCGTCGGCGCCGCCAACCGGGCGGGTGGCATGGCCGCCACCGAGCACCTGCTGGCCCTGGGGCACCGCAGAATCGGCCTGATCGCCGGGCCGCCCCGGCTGCTGTGCTCACGGGCCCGACTCGACGGGTACCGCGCCGCCCTGGAAGGCGCCGACGTGACCGTGGACGAGTCCCTGATCGTGCCCGGCGACTTCCACCCCGAGTCCGGCTTCGCGGGCTGCGAAGCCCTGCTGGACCTGCCCGAGCCACCGACCGCCGTGTTCGCCACCAGCGACCAGATGGCGCTCGGCGCGATCGAGGCGCTGCGCCGGCGCGGGCTGAGGGTTCCGGAGGACATGAGCGTCGTCGGTTTCGACGACCTCCCGGAGGTCCGCTGGTCGGCCCCACCGCTCACGACCGTGCGCCAGCCACTCGCCGACATGGGCAAGCTGGCCGCCCGCACGGTGCTCCGCCCGGCCCAGGACGAGCAGTCGGACACGTCACGAGTGGAACTGGGCACGGAACTCGTGCTCCGTTCGAGCACGGCACCCCCGCCGAAGACGCACTGAACAGGGTCGCGGGCCCACGGCCGCCCCCGCCGGACGCCCGGCCGGGCAGCACACCGGTCCGCGGTCACCGCCGGCGCCTTCCGGCGAAGCCCGGAGCGCACCGCTCCCGGCCTGCGCCCTATCGTGACCGGCATGCAGTCCTACACGATCGGCCAGGCGGCGCGGCTGCTCGGCGTCAGCCCGGACACCGCCCGCCGTTGGGCCGACGCCGGCCGGATCACCACACACCGCGACGAGAGCGGACGGCGGCTCATCGACGGGCGCGACCTCGCCGCGTTCTCCGTCGACCTCGCCCGCTCCGGCGGCATGGACGAGGAGACCTCGTACACCTCGGTCCGCAACGCCTTCCCCGGGATCGTGACCGCGATCAAGCTCGGCGACGTGGCGGCCCAGGTCGAGATCCAGGCCGGCCCGCACCGGCTCGTCTCCCTGCTGACCCGGGAGGCGGTCGAGGAACTCGGGCTGGAGGTCGGCATGGAGGCCACCGCCCGCGTGAAGTCGACGAATGTGCATGTCGACAGGACATGACGCGACAGGCAAGGGGCGACAAGACCCGACCCGGCACCCTCGACTCCGCACGCACGCACACACTCCGCACGCACGCACTCCGTGTGAACGCACATGCCAGCCATTTCTCAGCGATGACTCGCTCATGCGATGCTCCAGGAGACGTGGCCCTCGCAGTTGCGGAAGTATGATCGGCACAACGAGGAGCCCGTCGCGCGCCCGGCCACCGAGCCCGTCCGGCTCCCGCCCCGGCCCCCAGAGGGAGTAGCCCGTGATGACCCGTTCCGTACGCGGGGCCCGCCGCACCCGCCGGGCCCTGCGGGTGTCCGGTGCGGGGGCCGCCGCGCTCCTGGCCCTGAGCGCGTGCTCGTCGCCCTCCGACTCGGAAGCGGACTCGGACGCCGCCGGTTCCTCCTCCGCGTCCGGGAAGGTCTCCGGTCAGGTCACCGTCTTCGCCGCCGCCTCGCTCAAGGAGAGCTTCACCGCGCTCGGCGAGACGTTCGAGAAACAGCACCCGGGCACCCGGATCACCTTCAACTTCGCCGGCAGCGACTCCCTCGCCGCCAGCATCACCAGCGGCGCCCCTGCGGACGTCTTCGCCTCCGCCAGCCCGAAGACCATGACCACCGTCACCGACGCCGGGGCGGCGGCCGGCACCCCCTCCACCTTCGTGCGCAACCAACTGGAGATCGCCACCCTGCCGGGCAATCCCGAAGGGATCTCCTCCCTCGAGGACCTCACCGCGTCCGGCCTGAAGGTCGTCCTGTGCGACAGGACGGTGCCGTGCGGCGCCGCGGCGCAGAAGGCGCTGGAGGCCGGCGGTCTCCAGCTCACCCCCGTCTCGTACGAGCAGGACGTCAAGGCCGCGCTGACCAAGGTCGAACTGAAGGAGGCCGACGCGGCCGTCGTCTACCGGACGGACGTGAGGGCGGCCGGTGACAAGGTGGCGGGCGTGGACTTCCCCGAGTCGGCCGAGGCGGTCAACGACTATCCGATCACCCTGCTCAAGGAGGCCCCCAACGCGGACGCGGGGAAGGCCTTCATCGACCTGGTGAAGTCCCCCGAGGGCCAGAAGGAGCTCACCGGGGCCGGGTTCCGCACGCCATGACGAAGCGCGCGCCGACCCGGTCCGCGGAGACCGGAGCCGACACCGTGACGGCCGGACCGCGCCGCGCCCGCCGCCGCCTCGGGGGTGGTGTCCGCGCGGTGCCCGTGCCGCTGCTGGTTCCCGCCCTCGCCGGTCTGGCCTTCCTGCTGCTGCCGCTGATCGCCCTGCTGGTACGAGCCCCCTGGCGCGACCTGCCCGACCAGCTGAGCAGCCCCGAGGTGTGGCAGGCCCTGCGTCTGTCGCTGCTGTGCGCCACCTCGGCGACCGGGCTGAGCCTGCTGGTCGGCGTCCCGCTGGCCTGGCTGCTGGCCCGGTCCGAGTTCCCCGGCCGCGGCTTCGTCCGCGCGCTGGTGACGCTGCCGCTCGTACTGCCCCCGGTGGTGGGCGGCGTGGCGCTGCTGCTGGCGTTCGGGCGCAACGGCGTCGTCGGGCAGTGGCTGGACGCGTGGTTCGGGATCACGTTGCCGTTCACGACGACGGGCGTCGTGCTCGCGGAGACGTTCGTGGCGATGCCGTTCCTGGTCATCAGCGTGGAGGGCACCCTGCGGGCCGCCGACCCGCGCTACGAGGAGGCCGCCACGACGCTGGGCGCCTCCCGGTTCACCGCGTTCCGCCGGGTGACCCTGCCGCTGATCGCCCCGGGCATCGCGGCGGGCGCCGTCCTGGCGTGGGCGCGGGCCCTGGGCGAGTTCGGGGCGACGATCACGTTCGCGGGCAACTTCCCGGGCCGGACCCAGACCATGCCGCTGGCCGTCTATCTCGCCCTGCAGAACGACCCGGCGGCGGCGATCGCCCTCAGCCTGGTGCTGCTGGCGGTCTCCATCGCCGTACTGGCCGGTCTCCGGGACCGCTGGATGAGGGCGTCGTGACGGCGGGACGAGGCCGTCCGACCGGCCGGACGAGGACATCATGACCGAGACCGACGAACCGACCGCCGCGGAAGACACCCGGGGGTACGCGGCCGACGGCGGCCTCGACGCGCGGCTCGTCGTGGATCGCGGCGCCTTCCGCCTGGACGTGGCGCTGACCGCCGCGCCCGGCGACGTCGTCGCCCTGCTCGGCCCCAACGGCGCCGGGAAGACCACCGCCCTGCGCGCGCTCGCCGGCCTGGTCCCGCTCACGGACGGTCATCTGCGCCTCGACGGCACCGCGCTGGACCGTACGCCGCCCGAGTCCCGCCCGGTCGGCGTGGTCTTCCAGGACTACCTGCTCTTCCCGCACCTGACCGCGCTCGACAACGTGGCCTTCGGCCCGCGCTGCCGGGGCGCGACCAAGGCGGAGGCCCGGGCCCGCGCCGCGGCCTGGCTGGACCGCATGGGCCTGGCCGACCACGCCGGCGCCAAGCCGCGCCACCTCTCCGGTGGCCAGGCCCAGCGCGTCGCCGTCGCCCGCGCCCTGGCCACCAACCCCCGGCTGCTGCTCCTGGACGAGCCGCTCGCAGCGCTGGACGCCCGCACGCGCCTGGAGGTCCGGGCGCAGCTCCGTCGCCATCTCGCAGCGTTCGAGGCCGTCGCCGTCCTGGTCACGCACGACCCGTTGGACGCGATGGTGCTCGCCGACCGGCTGGTCGTGGTGGAGCACGGCGGGGTCGTGCAGGAGGGCAGCCCCGCCGACATCGCCCGTCGGCCCCGCAACGACTACATCGCACAGTTGGTCGGCCTGAACCTCTACCGCGGACGGTCCGACGGCCACACCGTACGGCTCGACGCCGGTCCCGCCGTCACCACCACCGAAGACCTGTCAGGTCCGGCCTTCGTGGCCTTCCCGCCCGACGCGGTGACCCTGTACGGGGAACGCCCCACGGGCTCCAGCGCCCGCAACCTGTGGCACTGCCGGGTCGCGGGCCTGGAGAGCCACGGCGACCGGATCCGCGTGGACCTCACCGGCGAACTCGCCCTCGCCGCCGACCTCACCACGGTCGCCGCGGCCGAGCTCGGCCTCCATCCGGGCGCACCGGTGTGGGCGACGGTCAAGGCGACGCAGACCCACGCATACCCGGCCTGACGCCCTCACCGGGCTACGGTGCCCCCATGAGCCTGAGTATCCGCAACCAGCTCCCCGGCACCGTCACCGCAGTCACCGCGGGCGAGGCCATGGCGACGGTCGGGGTCCGCCTGGCCGGGGGCCAGGACCTCACCGCGGCCATCACCCGGGAGGCCGTCGACGACCTCGGCCTGAGTGCCGGAGCGGCCGTCCACGCCCTGGTGAAGTCGACGGAGGTCGCGCTCGCCACCGGCGGGACCGACCGCCTGTCGATCCGCAACCGGCTGCCCGGCACGGTCACCCGCATCGCGCTCGGCGAGGCCATGGCGGCCGTCCACGTCACCATGGACGACGCCGAGCTCACCGCCGTGATCACGAAGGAGGCGGCCGAGGAGCTGGGCCTCTTCGTGGGTTCCGACGTCGTCGCCCTGATCAAGTCGACGGAGGTCGCGCTCGCCACGGCATAGGCAAAGGTGAAGGCCCCGCCCCGCCCCGGACGGGGACGGGAGCGGGGCCTTCACCGTGGCCCGGTCAGTCCTCGTAGGCGTCCAGCGGCGGGCAGGAGCAGACGAGGTTGCGGTCACCGAAGGCCTGGTCGATACGGCGCACCGGCGGCCAGTACTTGTCCGCGGCAATGGCACCGGCCGGGAAGACGGCCTCCTCGCGCGAGTACGCGTGGTCCCAGTCGCCGCCCAGGGCGCCGGCGGTGTGCGGCGCGTTGCGCAGCGGGTTGTCGTCCGCGGTCCAGGCCCCGGAGCCGACCTTGTCGACCTCCGCGCGGATGGCGATCATGGCGTCGCAGAAACGGTCCAGCTCGGTCAGGTCCTCGGACTCGGTCGGCTCGATCATCAGCGTGCCGACCACCGGGAACGACATCGTCGGCGCGTGGAAGCCGTAGTCGATCAGCCGCTTGGCGACGTCGTCGACGCTCACGCCGGTCGCCTTGGTCAGCGGGCGCAGGTCGATGATGCACTCGTGCGCGACCAGCCCGCCCGGGCCGGTGTACAGCACCGGGAAGTGCGGCTCCAGCCGCTTGGCGATGTAGTTGGCGGACAGCACGGCCACCTGCGTGGCCCGCTTGAGCCCCTCGCCGCCCATCAGGCGGACGTACGACCACGAGATCGGCAGGATGCCGGCCGAGCCCCACGGCGCCGCCGAGATCGGCCCGACGCCCGTCTGCGGGCCGGCCGCGGGCTGCAGCGGGTGGTTGGGCAGGTACGGCGCCAGGTGCGACCGTACGGCCACCGGGCCGACGCCGGGACCGCCGCCGCCGTGCGGGATGCAGAAGGTCTTGTGCAGGTTCAGGTGCGAGACGTCGCCGCCGAAGTGGCCCGGCTTGGCGAGGCCGACCAGGGCGTTGAGGTTGGCGCCGTCCACGTAGACCTGGCCGCCGGCCTCGTGCACCCGGGCGCAGATGTCGGCGACGTGCTCCTCGAAGACGCCGTGCGTGGAGGGGTAGGTGATCATCAGCACGGCCAGCTCGTCGCGGTGCTGCTCGATCTTGGCCCGCAGGTCCTCGACGTCGATTTCGCCGTCCTCGGCGGTCTTGACGACGACGACCTTCATGCCGGCCATGACCGCGCTCGCGGCGTTGGTGCCGTGCGCCGAGGAGGGGATGAGGCAGACCGTGCGCTGCTCGTCGCCGTTGGCCCGGTGGTAGCCGCGTACCGCGAGCAGGCCGGCGAACTCGCCCTGCGACCCGGCGTTCGGCTGGAGCGAGACCTTGTCGTACCCGGTGACCTCGGCCAGCCGCTCCTCCAGCTCGCGGATGAGGGTGAGGTAGCCCTGCGCCTGCTCGGCGGGCGCGAAGGGGTGCAGCTGCCCGAACTCGGACCAGGTGACCGGCTCCATCTCGGTGGTCGCGTTGAGCTTCATGGTGCAGGAGCCCAGCGGGATCATGCCGCGGTCCAGCGCGTAGTCGCGGTCGGCGAGGCGGCGCAGGTAGCGCAGCATCGCGGTCTCGGACCGGTGCCGGTGGAAGACGGGGTGGGTCAGGAAGCCGTCCGTGCGCAGCAGCGCCTCGGGCAGCGTCTCCTCGGTGACCGCGTCCAGCGCCTCGATGTCGCCCTCGACTCCGAAGGCGTTCCACACCCCGCCCACCTGGGCGCGCGTGGTGGTCTCGTCGCAGGCGAACGACACGTGGTCGGCGTCCACGAGCCGCAGGTTGATGCCGTTCTCGCGGGCGGCGCCCACGACCTCGGCGGCCCGGCCCGGCACCCTAGCGGTGACGGTGTCGAAGTAGGAACCGTGCACGATCTCCACGCCGCCGGCGGCGAGACCCGCGGCGGTGACCGACGCGTACCGGTGCGTGCGCCGCGCGATGGCCCGCAGTCCCTCGGGCCCGTGGTACACGGCGTACATGCCGGCCATGACGGCGAGCAGCACCTGCGCGGTGCAGATGTTGCTGGTGGCCTTCTCCCGGCGGATGTGCTGCTCACGGGTCTGTAGCGCGAGGCGGTAGGCCTTGTTGCCGTCGGCGTCCACGGAGACGCCCACCAGGCGGCCGGGCAGGCTGCGCGCGAACTTCTCGTGCACGGCCATGTAGCCGGCGTGCGGGCCGCCGAAGCCCATCGGCACGCCGAAGCGCTGGGTGGTGCCGACGGCGATGTCCGCGCCCAGCTCGCCGGGCGAGGTGAGCAGCGTGAGGGCGAGCAGGTCGGCGGCGACGGTGACGAGCGCGCCGAGTTCGTGCGCCCGGTCGATGACCGGCTTGATGTCGCGTACGGCACCGGAGGCGCCCGGGTACTGGATCAGGATGCCGTTGATCTCCCGCTCGGCGACCTCGGCAGGGATGCCGTCGCTCAGGTCGGCGACGACGACCTCGACGCCGGTCGGCTCGGCGCGGGTCCGGATCACGGCGATGGTCTGCGGCAGGGCGTCCGCGTCGACCAGGAAGAGGCCCTTCTTGTTCTTGCCCATGCGCCGGGACAGGGCCATCGCCTCGGCGGCGGCGGTGCCCTCGTCGAGCAGCGAGGCGCCGGAGGTGGGCAGGCCGGTGAGGTCGGCCACCATGGTCTGGAAGTTCAGCAGCGCCTCGAGACGCCCCTGGGAGATCTCCGGCTGGTACGGCGTGTACGCGGTGTACCAGGCCGGGTTCTCCATGACGTTGCGCAGGATGACCGGCGGGGTGAAGGTGCCGTAGTAGCCGAGGCCGATCATGGAGTCGAGGACCTGGTTGCGGTCGGCCAGCGAGCGCAGCTCGGCCAGCACCTCGGCCTCGGACCGCGCGCCCGGCAGGTCCAGCGAGTCGGCGTTCTTGATCACGTCGGGCACCGCGGCGGCCGTCAGTTCGTCGAGTGAACCGTAGCCGACCTGCGCGAGCATCTTGGCCCGGGCCTCGGGGTCGGGGCCGATGTGGCGCTGCTCGAAGGGGGTTGCCTGTTCGAGCTCGGAGAGCGGCGTGCGATGGGCGGTCATTGCGGAGGCCTCCTGGTCTGACACGACCTGCGAGGGGCACCACGGCGCGGGTACCCGGACGGCCTCCCCCTCTGTCATCTCGACCTGAGAGCTTCACCGGGCCGCCCGAGAGCTGCCGGCTTTCACCGTCGGTGAGAGCGGAAGCCGTCGACACCCGCCCTGCTTTCCAGAGTGACCTCGTCCGTGCGGTACGTGGGCCTGAGAGATTCCGGGGAGGATTTGCTCCTTCGGCGCCTCCGATGGTGTCTGGAGGACTCTCCCGCACGGGGTCAGCAGCCGCTGCCAGCCTACCAGCGAGGTCGCCGCACGACGTTCGAGTGGCCGACCGGCCATATCTGCTCTTTTGTAGTACTTACGGATGAGTCAGCGGCTGGTGTGCGACCCCAGTGCGACCAAGTGGAGGGCCCGTGCGTACTGACATCGACCCGCGCAATCTGATCGGCCGCAAGGCGTTCGACCGCAACGGCACCCGGATCGGCACCGTCGACGAGGTCTACCTCGACGACGCCACCGGCGTCCCCGAGTGGGCGGCCATACGTACCGGCCTCTTCAGCAGGGACGCCTTCGTACCGCTGGAGCCCAGCGAGCTGGTCGACGGCACCCTGCGCGTGCCCTTCGACCGAGCCCTGATCAAGGAGGCCCCCGACTTCGGCGTCGGCCGCCACCTCTCGCCGGAACAGGAACTCCAGCTCTACGACCACTACGGTCTCGACGTGGCCGCCCCTCCCCCGGTCCCCGACCACGACTTCGGGAAGCTGGCGGGCAAGGGCAACGAGGAGAGCTGACGCACGGTCCCGCGACCTGATCCCGCCGGACGGCCCCTCAGCCGGTCGCCAGGTGCGCCGGGCCCGCCGGGCCGCCCGCCTCGGTGCCGGGAGCCGATCCCGCCTCCCCGGTCGTGGGATCCCCGGCCGTGGGCTCGGCGTCCTCGGGTCTTCGCGGCACCGGCCGGACCAGCGGCAGCGGGTCCGCCGGCGACAGGTCCGGGTCATCCACCGGAAAGGTCCGTACCCGGCCCCTCTCCGAGTACGGCGTCTCGAACCGCACGGTGACCCGCCCCAGCCCACTGCCCTGCACCCACCCGTGCCCGTACTCCGCGTGCCGCACGTCGTGACCCGACGGCCACCGGCGTTCGGCGGGCACCTGGCGGTGCTCCTCGGCGGACTCGGCGTCGGGCTCCTCGGCGACTTCGCCGGCCCGGTCCCCGGCCGCCTGCGCGAACAGGTCCTCCTGCGTGTAGTCGGCGAGCCCGCTGACGCCGACCCCGAGCAGCCGCACGCCGCCCGTGGTGTCCACCGAGTCCAGCAGCCGGGCCGCGGCCTCCCGTACCACCGCCAGGTCGTCCGTGGGCCCACGCAGCGTCTCGGAGCGCGTCAGCGTGGAGAAGTCGTACCGCCGCACCTTGAGCACGATGGTCCGCCCGGACAGCCCCGATCCGCGCAGCCGCCGCACGCACCGGTCGGCCAGCCTCCGCACCTCCGAGCCGACCCGCACCCGGTCGTGGATGTCCACGTCGTACGTGTCCTCGACCGACACCGACTTGGTCTCCCGCTCCGCCACCACGGGCCGCTCGTCACGGGCCAGGGCCATGGCGTACAGGGCGTGCCCGTGCGCCTTGCCCAGAAGCCGAACGAGCTCGTCCTCGCCCGCCTCGGCGAGCTCGCCGACCGTGGCGATCCCGGCCCGGCGCAAATGATCGCCCGTCGCCGGTCCCACACCGGGCAGCGTCCGGACGGACATCGGCTCCAGCATGGCCCGCTCCGTCCCCGGTCGGATCAGGACCAGCCCGTCGGGCTTGGCCGCCTCCGAGGCGATCTTGGCGAGCATCTTCGAGGCGGCCAGCCCCACCGACCCGGTCAGGCCGGTGACGGTCTTGATGTCGGTGCGCAGCTTCTCCCCGGCCAGCCGCGCCGACTCCGCGTCGCCGGCCGCCCCGCCGGCCTCCAGGTCCACGAACGCCTCGTCCAGGCTCAGCGGCTCCACCAGCGGCGACCGTGCGCGCAGCAGCCGCATCACCTGCTCGCTGATCGACCGGTAGAGCTCGAAGCGCGGGACGAGGTAGGCGGCGTGGGGTGCGAGCCTCCGGGCCTGGCCCATGGGCATCGCCGAGTGGACACCGAAGACCCGCGCCTCGTACGAGGCGGTGGCGACCACCCCGCGCGGCCCGAGGCCGCCGACGACAACGGCCTTCCCGCGCAGGCTCGGCTTGGACGCCTGCTCCACCGAGGCGAAGAAGGCGTCCATGTCGAGATGCAGGATCGTGGGCGCGGCTCTCACATCTCCGATGGTGCCCTACGCCACTGACAACGCCCTCGGCACGCGACCGTGCAAGGCCCGCCCGCGTGCGACGGCGGTTCAGACCGCCCGGTTGCGGCGCCGCGCCAGCTCGTCCGCCGGATTGTGCCCGACCAGGGTCTCCCCCGTGTCGATCCGCTCCCCGTGCAGCTGTGACAGCGCGCTCTCGACGTCCCGCCACACCACGCCGACGGCGATTCCGAAGATGCCCTGGCCACCCTGGAGCAGGGCGTGCACCTCTTCGGGCGAGGTGCACTCGTAGACCGTGGCTCCGTCACTCATGAGCGTCATCCGCTCCAGGTCGCGAAAACCGCGCTCCTTGAGGTGCTGGACGGCGCTACGGATGTTCTGGAGCGACACCCCGGTGTCGAGGAACCGCTTGACGACCTTCAGGACGACCACGTCGCGGAAGCTGTACAGACGCTGTGTCCCGGACCCGTGCGCGGGCCGCACGCTGGGCTCGACCAGGCCGGTACGGGCCCAGTAGTCCAGCTGCCGGTAGGTGATGCCGGCCGCCGCGCAGGCCGTCGGCCCGCGGTAGCCGATCTGCTCGGACGCCATGGACGTCGCCCCTCCGCTGCTCGGCACGGCAGCCGGTCGCTGCAAAGCGTGGTCGGCCGCGTCACCGTGCTGGGAATACCCCCCGCTCGCGCGGAACCGAGAGTTCGGGGAAGGGTACGGACCGCTCGCCCCGAGACTGTGCCCGGGGCCACCCCCAGCCGTACCGTCGCCGCTGATTCTCACGCCGACCTCCGTCCTTGACCTGCCTCCTCGACGGTAGGCAGTCACCAAGGGTGCGTCAACGATCGCCACACTCGGCACGCCGAGTGATAATCACCCTACGAGTGGTTTCGCGTGCCCCATCGCGGGGAAAGGCTAGCCGAATGTGCCCGGACGAGCCCCGTCCGGGGCTTCCGGAGCAGTCCCGGCGGACCTCGCCCCTCACTGGTTACTGGTGCCGAAGTCCTCCGGCGAGATCTGGTCGAGGAACTCGCGGAACTTCTCCACCTCGTCCTCCTGCTCGTCCGGGATGGCGATGCCGGCGTCGTCGAGCACCGTGTCGCTGCCGTAGATCGGCGTTCCGGTGCGCAGGGCCAGCGCTATGGCGTCGGACGGCCTCGCGCTCACCTCGACCCCGCTCGCGAAGACCAGCTCGGCATAGAAGACCCCGTCCCGCAGGTCCGTGATGCGCACTTCCGTGAGCTCCTGGCCGACGGCCTCCAGCACGTCCTTGAACAGGTCGTGAGTCAGCGGCCGTGCGGGAGCCATGCCCTGCTGGGCGAAGGCGATCGCCGTCGCCTCCCCAGGTCCGATCCAGATGGGAAGGTAACGGTCGCCTCCCACCTCGCGCAGCAGCACGATCGGTTGGTTGGAGGGCATCTCGACCCGGACACCTACGACATCGAGCTCGTTCACACAGCAACCCTAGGCTGTGCCCGGGACGTTTGGGTAGTCGGGCCGGGGTCGGGTGGGCGATCCGGGTCCCGCAGCCCGCCTGTTTCAGGGCAGGCGCACGCCGAGGGCCGTCTGCACCAGCGCCGCGTGCAGCTTCACGGCCAGCCCCGCCAGCTCCTTGGTGCGGGCTTCCGCGTGTGCCCTGGTCTGAGGGTTGCGGTGGCGCTTCAGCGGGGCCACCACCTGGTCCACGAGTCCCGCCTCCCGGTCGGCGGCCGCCTTCATCACCCTCAGGTGCCGCGGCTCGATCCCGAACCGCCCGAGCTGGACGACGAGTGAGGCCACGGTGACCGTCTCCGCGTCGTACGCCCCGTCGGGGAACGCGGCGACCAGGCCGTAGGACTCCCACTCCTTGAGTTCCTGCTCGTCGATCCCCGCCGCGGCGAGCAGCTCGTCCCGTCCGATCCGGGCCGCCGTGGGCCCCTCGGCGGGCTCCGCCACGGGTTCCCCGTCCCGCTGCCGACCGACCGACGGCAGCGGCACCGCCTCGCCACGTTCCATGGCGTCGAGATGCTCGCGGATCACTTTCAACGGCAGGTAGTGGTCCCGCTGCATGCGCAGCACCTGGCCGAGGCGCTCGACATCGTCCGCGCTGAACTTGCGGTACCCGGCCGGGGTACGGCGCGGCTCGACGAGTCCCTCCGACTCCAAGAAGCGGATCTTGGAGATGGTGATGTCGGGGAACTCGTCACGCAGCTCGTTCAGCACCGTGCCGATGCTCATCAGCCCACCGTCCGTGGCGGCGGTACCGTGCCCGGCACCGCCGCTCGGTGTTTGAAGCATGGACCTTCCCTGGAGGTTCCCCCGGGGCGGACCCCGGGGGGCGGGTCAGTAACCCCGCTGGCTCGCGTAGAAGACCAGCCGGTACTTGCCGATCTGCACCTCGTCACCGTTCGACAGAGCGACCTGGTCGATACGCTCGCGGTTGACGTACGTGCCGTTCAGACTGCCGACGTCGGCAACCGTGAACGAGCCGTCCGGACTGCGGCGGAACTCCACGTGCCGGCGCGAGACCGTCACGTCGTCCAGGAAGATGTCGCTCTGCGGGTGACGCCCGGCGGTGGTCAGCTCGCCGTCCAGCAGGAAGCGGCTGCCCGAGTTCGGCCCGCGGCGCACGACCAGGAGCGCGGAGCCCAGCGGCAGCGCGTCGACGGCCGCCTGCGCCTCGGGGGAGAGCGCCGGCATGGCCGTCTGGCCGGTGACCTCGGCGTCGTACGCCTCCAGGCCGGAGATGGAGATCGTGGAGGTCGTCTCGGACGCACGCTCCGGGACCGCGCCGGCACGCAGGGGCGCGCCACAGTTGGAGCAGAAGCGACTGTTCTCCGCGTTGCGGTTACCGCACCTCGTACACACCAGGGCCGACATGGACGGATCCTCCTGCCGCGGCTGCCCCGCCGGGGCATTCGACGCGTACGGACCGGGCGTGAACCCTCCACCCGTACCTGAGGTTGACGGTTGGCCGAAACCTATGCCGCCGGACTGCGCGGGGTCAACGGACGGCGCGCCCTGACCACCCACCTGGTCCCGGAACATCGGGCGTCGGCCCTCCGCGTCGGGCTGTGCGCGATGGCGAGCGGTCGCGTTGTCGCTGCCCTCTCGCGCGCTCTTGCCGAACCATTTCGCAAACAACTTCACGGGCGATTCCCCTTGACCGAAACAGACCCGCCCGTGGGGCAGGACGAACCCTGACTGAACGTACTGGCCGACCCGGACACCTTCACAACGTCCGTCTCCACCAGACAGTTTCCACCACGCACCACCCAATCGGTGCGCCGACCCCCCGCAACCTCATGCCCTCGCCGGACGCCCCCCATGCACCACCGGTTCACTGGGAGGACGACCGAGCGTAGTCAGGCCGCTTCGCTGCTCGCAAGGCGTCCACGACGATCTTGCCCGACCGCTCAACAGTAACCGTGGCCTGTTCCTTCTCCAGAGTCTGCACCACGCCTCCAGGAATGTTGAGAGCCGGTTCGAGGTCCTGCGGCTTGCCGATGACCTGGAAACGATAGGGCGCGTTGATCTTGTTCCCGTCGACGCTCACACTCTTGTCGACGTCCGTGAGGTACGTGTTGGCCACGACCCGCACGCCATTCACCTGGATCGCCTCGGCGCCCGCCGCGCGCAGCTCCTGGATCGCGTCGAGCAGCATGTCCGCCTCGACCGCTCCCTTCGTGTCCTCGATCGTCACCGTGATACCGGGCCCCTGCGCGGCCACGGTGCCCGCGAGGATGCCGAGTTGCCGTTCCTTCTCGAGCGTCTGCTTGCGGGCCTCCTCTGCCTGGTCGGAGCTGTTCTCCAGCTCGTCGCGCTGCTTCTCGAGGCCCTGCTTCTCGTCTTCAAGACGCTGAGTACGGTCGTCCAGTTCATCGAGGATGCGGACAAGATCTTCCTGGCGGGCGCCGCGCAGCGCGCTGTCGCTGTCGCTGTTCGACGCCACCTGGACCGCGAGGCCGAAGCCGAGGCCGAACAGGAGCAGCGCGACGATGAGTTGGGCCCGCGTGAGGCGCGGCGGCCACAGCCCCTTGACGAGCCGCTGCCGACCGGTCGGACCGGGCTGCTTCCCCGACCGGTCCGGCCGGTTCACCCTCCAGGCGTCGCCGGTCGTGGCAGCGCCTGCCGGAACGTCCGCGGCCGGGGGCGGCGGCACCTCGTCGGGCAGCTCTCTGCGCAGCCTGTTCGCGGACTGCTCGTCCTGTTCGCTCATCGGCCTCACGCCCGGAAGACGTGGCGGCGGATCGCCGCGGCGTTGGAGAAGATACGGATGCCGAGGACGACCACGACACCGGTGGACAGCTGTGCCCCGACGCCCAACTTGTCGCCCAGGAACACGATCAGCGCGGCCACGACCACGTTCGACAGGAACGACACCACGAAGACCTTGTCGTCGAAGATGCCGTCGAGCATGGCTCGCAGGCCGCCGAAGACGGCGTCGAGCGCCGCGACGACGGCGATCGGGAGATACGGCTCGACGGCCGCCGGCACCTCGGGCCGGACCAACAGGCCGGCCACGACTCCCACGACGAGGCCCAGTACGGCGATCACGATGTGCCCTTCTCGGTTATCGGCTGTGCTGTACGTATGATCACGCTCGGTGCGGCCGGCAGCTCCAGGTCGTCGGCGACGGAGAGGGCCGTCCGGATGCCGTAGTTCTCCTGCAGGGCATGCAGGTACAGCCCGTCGGCGCTGTCCTGGAACCGGCTGCTGAGCCGCTCGCCGTCCCCCACCGCGAGCACCGTGTACGGCGGCACCAGCGGCCTGTTGTCGACCAGTATGGCGTCACCCGCGGCCCTGATCGCCGACAGCGCCGTCAGCCGCTGTCCGTTGATGGAGATCGCCTCGGCCCCCGACTCCCACAGGCCGTTGACCGTCCGCTGCATGTCCCGGTCCCGGACCCGGCCGGTGTCGGAGAACCCGGAGGTGCCGCGCGGCTGCCCGTCACCGTCCGTGCCCACGTCCTCGGCATCGTTCACCACGAGCTTCACACCCGGGCCGTCCACCGCGACCGCACCCGACAGAACGCCCACCACGTCGGACCGGTCACCGTCGCCGCTCTTCGACAGCGCCTCCCGCTGCCGCGCGTCCACGTCGACGCGCAGCTCGTCGACGCTCTCCTCGAGCTTGTCCGCCGCCGACGTCTCCCCCTCGATACGGTCGATGAGCTCCTCGCGCTCCTTGGCGACGACGGGCGCGGCGACCCGGGCCTGGGCCGCGCCGACCGTCACGACCAGCGCCGCCAGCACCAGGCCGGCGGCCAGCCCGAGCTTGGCCCGCAGGGTCCTCGGCAGACCGGCGAGGCCGTCGGCCTTCTTCCGCGCGGCCGCCTCGGCGTATCCGTCGTCGAGGCTGTGGTCCATGACGTTGGTGATCAACGACATGGACGCGTCCGGACGCGCGGGCCGCGTGGATGTGCTCCGAACGGGGGGTTGCTGCGGCATGCCGCACATCGTCGCACGCCACGGCCGCTACCTCCGAACGGCCCCACCGGCGTGCCGGACAGGCCCCCTTGGGGACACTTGTCCGGCACGTACGCGTGCGGTGTGTCTACCGGCCCGCGCTGTCCACCACCGCGGACCACTCGTCGAGGAGTGCCTGCGCGGAGGCGTCGTCGGGGCCCTCGGCCCACAGATGCGTGACCGCCTCGGCGGGGTCGGGCAGCACCATCACCCAGCGCCCGTCGGTCTCCACCACGCGAACGCCGTCCGTGGTGTCCACGAAGCGGTCTCCGGCCGCCTCGACGACCCGCCGCATCACCAGGCCCTTGACGGCCCACGGGGTGGCCAGATCACGCCTGAGGACGTGCGCCCGCGGGATCCGCGCGTCGATCTGGCTGAGCGTGAGCTGCGTCCGCGCCACCAGGCCGATCAGCCGCACGAAGGCCGCCGTACCGTCGTAGACGCTGCTGAACTCCGGGACGATGAAGCCGCCCTTGCCGTCGCCGCCGAAGATGGCCCCTTCCTCACCGCCGACCCGTGTCAGGTCGTCGGGCGAGGTCGTCGTCCACTCGACCTGGGTGCCGTGGTAGGCCGCCACCTGCTCGGCGATCCTGGTGGTCGTCACCGGCAATGCGACCCGGCCGCTGCGCCGCTCGGCCGCGATCAGGTCCAGCATGACCAGCAGCGCCCGGTCGTCCTCGATGATGCGCCCCTTCTCGTCGACGAGCGACAGCCGCTCACCGACCGGGTCGAACCGCACACCGAACGCGGCCCGCGAGGACGCCACGATCTCTCCCAGCCGCACCAGCCCCGACCGCCGCATGTCGGCCGACTCGGTCGGCCGGGACTCGTCGAGTCCCGGATTGATCGTCAGGGAGTCGACGCCCAGTTTCCCGAGCAGACTGGGCAGGACCAGCCCAGCGCTGCCGTTCGAGGCGTCGACGACCACCTTCAGTCCGGACTCGGCGATCCCCGTGGTGTCGACGTTCCGCAGCAGCGATCCGGTGTACGAGTCGTACACGCTGGACGGGAAGTGCAGGTCGCCGATCTCTCCGGGGAACGCACGCCGGTACTCCTGCCGCGCGAACACCCGGTCCAGCTTCCGCTGGCTGCCCTGCGACAGGTCGGCGCCCTGCCCGTCGAAGAACATGATGTCCACCGAGTCCGGCACCCCGGGCGTGGTCCGGATCATGATCCCGCCGGCACTGCCCCGCGCGGTCTGCTGCCGCGCCACGGGCAGCGGTACGTTCTCCAGGTCGCGTACGTCGATGGCGCTGGCCTGCAGCGCGGAGATCACCGCCCGCTTCAGCGCCCGGGCACCGCGGGAGTGGTCGCGGGCCGTGGTGACGGTGGAGCCCTTCTTCAACGTGGTCGCGTAGGCGCCGGCCAGCCGCACGGCCAGTTCCGGCGTGATCTCCACGTTCAGGATGCCGGACACCCCACGGGCGCCGAAGAGGTGCGCCTGGCCCCGGGACTCCCAGATGACCGAGGTGTTGACGAAGGCACCGGCCTCGATGGTCTTGAACGGGTAGACCCGTACGTTGCCCTGAACGATCGATTCTTCACCGATCAGGCACTCGTCACCGATGACCGCGCCGTCCTCGATCCGCGCGGCGCGCATGATGTCGGTGTTCTTTCCGACGACACAGCCGCGCAGGTTGCTGTGCGGGCCGACGTACACGTTGTCGTGGACGACGGCCTTGTGCATGAAGGCGCCGCTCTTGACGACGACGTTGGAGCCGACGACCGTGTGCTCCCGGATCTCGGCGCCGGCCTCCACCTTGGCGTAGTCGCCGATGTAGAGGGGCCCGCGGAGCACGGCGTCGGGGTGCACCTCGGCGCCCTCGGCCACCCATACGCCCGGTGAGATCTCGAAGCCGTCGATGTCGACGTCGACCTTGCCCTCGAGGACGTCGGCCTGGGCCTTCACGTAGCTCTCGTGCGTGCCGACGTCTTCCCAGTAGCCCTCGGCGACGTAACCGTAGACGGGCTTGCCTTCCTTCATCAGCTGCGGGAAGACGTCGCCGGACCAGTCCACGGGCACGTCGGGGTCGACGTAGTCGAAGACCTCGGGCTCCATCACGTAGATACCAGTGTTCACGGTGTCCGAGAAGACCTGGCCCCAGGTCGGCTTCTCCAGGAAGCGCTCGACCTTGCCCTCTTCGTCGACGATGGTGATACCGAATTCCAGCGGGTTGGGCACGCGTGTCAGACAGACGGTGACGAGCGCACCCTTCTCCTTGTGGAAATTGATCAGGTCGGTGAGGTCGAAGTCGGTCAGGGCATCGCCGGAAATAACGAGGAAGGCATCGTCCTTCAGCGCCTCCTCGGCGTTCTTGACGCTTCCAGCGGTACCGAGTGGCTTCTCCTCATTGGCATAGGTGAGCTCCATCCCGAGCTCCTCGCCGTCACCGAAGTAGTTCTTGACCAGCGAGGCCAGGAACTGGACGGTCACGACGGTCTCGTTGAGCCCATGCCTTTTGAGCAGCCGCAGTACGTGCTCCATGATCGGCCGGTTGACCACCGGCAGGAGCGGCTTGGGCATGCTCGAGGTCATGGGACGAAGGCGCGTGCCTTCGCCTCCAGCCATCACGACGGCCTTCATGTCGGAAGCGTCCTCCTCTAAGAGACGACGGTTATGCCGACTTCACCCGTCCAGGGTCCCGCACTTTTCCAGTGCGGGCCATCCGGCCACCGGGACCGCGCAATCAGGCGAGTTCAATCGGCCGTGGCGTCCGCACGGACCAGGCGGCGGACCTGCACCACGTAGAGAACACCTGCCCACCAGTACAGGGTTGTACCCCATCCGGCGAACGCCCATCCGAAAACGGCAGCGAGTGACGCGATCCACCCGCTGCCGTCACTGAGTAGAAGCAGGGGGAAGGCATACATGAGGTTGAAGGTGGCGGCCTTCCCCAGGAAGTTCACCTGCGGCGGCGGATAGCCGTGACGCCGGAGGATGCCCACCATCACCAGCAGGACCGCTTCCCGGGCAAGCAGTACAAGGGTCAACCAGAGCGGAAGAATCTCGCGCCACGTGAGGCCCACCAGTGTCGACAGAATATATAGCCGGTCGGCCGCCGGGTCCAGGAGCCGGCCGAGGCTGCTGATCTGGTTCCAGCGCCGAGCGAGCTTCCCGTCCAGGTAGTCACTGATCCCGCTCAGCGCCAGCACCAGCAGTGCCCAGCCGTCACTCTTCGGGCCACCGAACTCCGGCCTGAGAATCAGCCACAGGAAGAGGGGTACGCCGACGAGGCGCGCCATGCTGAGGATGTTCGGGATGGTGAGGACCCGGTCGGTCTGCACGCGGGTCTCCTGGACCTCCACGCGGGAGCCTCCTGGGGTAAATGAGCCAATGATGCTCCCTGACCTTACCTCAACGCAAAAAAGCTCTGGCTCTCGGGCTGTATGCCCAAGAGCCAGAGCTCTAAAAGGAGTTCGGCGGCGTCCTACTCTCCCACAGGGTCCCCCCTGCAGTACCATCGGCGCTGTAAGGCTTAGCTTCCGGGTTCGGAATGTAACCGGGCGTTTCCCCTACGCTATGACCACCGAAACACTATGAA
>NZ_JAVRFH010000079.1:0-19748 GCF_031845825.1 Streptomyces lancefieldiae
GCCCACGATGTGCTGGTAGTCCACTGCCAGCACCGATGCCGTCATGCCCTCGGTCCGGTGCGGCACCGTCGATCCCGCAACCGCCCTCTGCGGCAAAGACTCCGGCACCACGGCCGGCTCCTCGGCCAGCACCTCCGTCACCGTGACCCGTGCATCCACCAGGCGCTGAAGCGCACGTTCCGCCTCATCGAGCGCGGCACGCAACCGCGCCACCTCCTCCCGGATCCCCTTCTCCCTGGCCTCCAACAGACCGATCACCGACGGCACCAGGCACCTCCACGACCAAGACGAGCGGACGAAACACCCCCATCTCTCCCGCCGCCAGCCGGAGTTCACACCCACCCAGCCCAAACCAAACGATCACGTTCGGAAAGCGGATGACGTCTCAGCCATCTGGGTGTGCACGTGGGAGCTGACGGCACTTGTCGCTCAGACCGGGCATGCCCGTCGTCGCCCGGACTCGTGGGTCACGGCACGGACCGTAGAGGCGGGTGCTGAGTCGTTATCCCTGAGGGTTGGAGCAGTGGCGGAGGTTCCGGGCCAGGATCCTCGGTGACGATGACGCCGGCGGTCGCATGGTCGAAACCGGCCGGCCAGCGAGTGTTCTCGCTGGCCACCGCGCCGGTCAGACGTGCCTGGCGAAGGTCGGCCGTGTTCAGGTCAGCGCCACGCAAGTCGGCCAGACGCAAGTCGGCGTGGCGGAAGACCGCGCCGCCCGCGTCAGCCTTGCGCAGATTCGCCTCGCGCAGGTCCGCCTCGGTGAAGTCCGCTTCGCGCAGGTCGGTTTCGACCAGCCGTGCGCCTCGCAGGTCGGCCAGAACGCAGCGGGCCCGGCGTAGGATCGCGGTCTTGAGGTCGGCGTACCGCAGGTTGACCGAGACGAGAGAGGCCTGCGTCAGGTTCGCGTGATACAGGCCCGCCGCCTCCATACAGGACCGGTCGAAGTTGACCTCATGCAACCACAGCCCGTCGCAGTCGGCCCTGCGCAGGTCCGTGACGCTGAGGTTGATCCAGGAATGTTCCCGGGGTTGCAGCAACAACACGCCGAGCCCGGTCAGCGCCACCTGGGCGTCGGCGGCACGAATCTCCAGCGGCACGACGTCATTGATGGGCACGTCCGCCGCTGGAGCCTCCGGTCCGGCGGGCGGCCAGGACAGGTGTGTACGCAGGTAAGCAGCCTGGATGGAGATGACGGCCTCGCGGTCGCGGGCGGAATGCTCCGCGATCCGCCACAGCGCATGGAGCCCGCCGATGCGTGTTTCCAGCTTGTCACTGCCGAGCTGATCGACGGCCGTGCTGAACCGGTCGGTGACATAGCCCTCCTGGGTGGCGCGCAGACCTTCCTGGCTGACGCGCAGTTGCCTCCAGGTGGCGTATGCGCCGAACAGTACGACCATGCCGCCCACGGCCTGCAGAAGAGTCGTACGGACGTCGTTCACCGCTTTGAGCCGGTCCTGGGCGGCGACGCTTGCCCCGGCGAGATCGTGGTCGACCACGACACCAGGCAGGACGACGAGCATGGTCCCCAAAACGGTCAGCACCGCCGTCCCAGCCATCAGGGCCGCGATGGCACGATGTCTACCCACCCGGTCGCGCCACGGTCTGCGACCACGGCCCAGCTCCCCCATCCCCATAATGGAACCCTAGTCCAGGCGCCTCGCCCGGGGCGATCAGCCCCGTCTCGTAGGCGAAGACGACGGCTTGGACGCGGTCGCGCAGGTCCAGCTTCGCCAGGATGCGGCCCACGTGGCTTTTGACCGTGGTCGGGCTGAGGAACAGCCGGGAGGCGAGTTCGGCATTACTGAGGCCCGTCGCGAGCAGGCGGAGCACCTCGAGCTCGCGTGGGGTCAGGCCGGACAGGTCGCGGTGCGGGGCGATGGTCTGCGGTTCCTCGCGATGGGCGAAGCGCTCGATCAGCCGACGGGTGATCGTGGGTGCGAGGAGAGCGTCGCCGGTCTGCACCAGGCGTAGCGCTGAGACCAGATGTTCGGGGGTGACGTCCTTGAGCAGGAAGCCGCTGGCGCCGGCCGTGAGCGCGGCGTAGACGTAGTGGTCGAGGTCGTATGTGGTGAGGATGATGACCCGCGTTCCGGCCGGGCCGGCGTCGCCGATGATGCGCCTGGTGGCCTCGATGCCGTCCATCTCCGGCATCCGGATGTCCATGAGGACGACGTCGGGCCGCGTACGGCGAACCGCTGCGACAGCCTCGGCCCCGTCGGCGGCCTCGGCTGTCACTTCGATGCCGTCCGCGGCCAGGATCATCTTGAAACCGGTGCGTACGAGGGCTTGATCGTCGGCGATGACGGCGCGCAGAGGTGGCCGGTCCGCGGTCATACCGCGCTCCGAGGGATGCGGGCCGTCACGCGGTAGCCGCCGGCCGGCGTCGGACCGGTCGTCAGCTCACCCTGGTAGACGGCCAACCGCTCGCGCAGCCCCATGTGGCCACGGCCGTTGCTCTGTACGGTCGGGGAGTCCTCGGCGCCGCCGGTGTCCGTGATCTCGATCTCCAGACAGTCGTCGGTGTAGCCGATGGCGACGGACGCCTGCGCGCCGCGCGCATGTTTGATCGTGTTGGTCAGCGCCTCCTGTACGACGCGATACGCCGCGAGGTCCACCCCCGGTGGCAGCGGGTCCGGCGGCAGCGAAACCCCGACGCTCACGGGCGTACCGGCGGCGCGTACTCGTGCGACGAGCGCGTCGAGCTGTGCGAGCCCCGGCTGGGGCTCCAGCCCGTCGGGCCTCTCGTGGTCCGCGGCGGCCAGCAGGCCCATCACGTGGCGGAGTTCGGCCATGGCGGCCCGACCGCCCGCCTCGACGGCCAGCAGTGCCTCCTTCGACTGTTCGGGCGCCATGTCCATCACTTTGCGGGCTGCGCCGGCCTGGATCACCATCACGCTCACATTGTGGGTCACGACGTCGTGCAGTTCGGCGGCAATGCGGGCACGTTCCTCCTCGACGGCGCGGCGCGTGGCCTCCTCCTGGGCCTCCTGCAGTTCTGTGACCCGGTCCCGGCTGGAGGCCAGCCTCAGTTGCAGGAAGCGGACGAGGCTGGCCAGCATCCCGGCCACCAGGAGCACGAATCCCGGGCTGGACCAGCCGGGGAGCACGGGTTCCGCGTTGCGGAAAGCGAAACCGGACAGCGCGGCGGCGATCACCAGGACGGCGATCGCCGTTGTCCGGTAACGGCTGTATACGACGGCGCTGTAGGCGCCGATGACACAGGCCAGGACGGTGATCCAGGAGGCGGAGCTGCCGATGGCCAGTGCTGCGCCCAGCACCACCACGAACAAGGTCAGCGGATACCGGCGCCGGGCTGCCAGTGGCAGCGTCGACAGGATGACCAGGGCCCAGGGCGTGGAGGAGGGTTCTTTTTCCACGGGCACTTGACCAGGGTCGGGCGGCGAGGGCGGGGCCGGGACGCCGGTCCCGACGTCCACCGTAGGGGGGTTGATGTCCACCGGCCCGTCGCCGGGATAGCGCACCGCCACGAACAGGGCAATGGCGGTCAGTACGACCGCCAGCACCACGTCGGCGCGCACCGCTCGACGGGACGGCGGGGCCGGTTTCGCCTCCGGGCGTAGCGCGTCGGCGAGTTGCTGATGCCGGCTGCGCCGGTCTTCCGTCTCCATCCGTGCATTGTGCTGCGCTCTCCGCCCGGCCCGCGTCCGCCTGCTCGGCCAGGGCATTGCCCAAGAGGCCTACTTCTCAGGGATGACTCCGCGGCCGAATCCTCCGCAGGAAGGGCCTGATGTCGGTCCCGCGGCCGACGCGCCCCATACGTGGCACTTCTAGGTTCGCAGGACCGGCAACGGCATGTGCCTCTCGCGATCGTAAGGACGGACAACTCGTATGCATCAAGTGATCGAACTGGAGGGTGTGGCGAAGCGCTACGACAGCGCCGGCGCGCCGGCGCTCGGACCGCTCACGCTCAGCGTCGCCAAGGGTGAGGCCCTTGCCGTGACGGGCCCCTCCGGCAGCGGCAAGTCCACGCTGCTGAACCTCGTCGCCGGCCTGGACAAGCCGACCGAGGGCGCCGTGACCGTGGCCGGGCGACGGATCGACCAGTTGAGCGAGCACGCCCTCGCCAAGTTCCGTCGCGAGCACATCGGCATGGCTTTCCAGTTCTTCAATCTCCTTGACGACCTCACCGTCACCGACAACATCCAGCTCCCGGCCCAGCTGACCGGGGCCAGTCGGCGCAAGGCCGCGGCCCGCGCGGGTGAGCTCATGGAAATGCTGGGCATCCAGAAGCACGCCCGCGCCTACCCGGGCAGGTTGTCCGGAGGCGAACGCCAGCGAGTCGGTGTCGCCCGGGCGCTGGTCAACCGGCCCGCGCTGCTGCTCGCCGACGAGCCGACCGGCGCGCTCGACACCGCCTCGGGCCACGACGTCCGCAATCTGCTCCTTGATCTGCACCGTGCCGGACAGACGATCGTGCTGGTGACGCACGACCTGTCCCTCGCGGAGGCGTGCGCGAGCCGCACGATCCACCTGGTCGACGGTCACCTCGCCCTCGACACGTACGCGCAGGCCGTCCGATGAGCCTGTTCGGTACCGGCGCGCTGGGCCGGGTCGTACGCTCCGGGGTTCGCAGGCGGCGGGTGCAGACCGTGGTGATCGCCGTGGCCACGATGATGGCCGTGGCCTCTGCCGTGGTCGCCGGGTCGCTGATGGTCGCCGCGGCAGCCCCCTTCGACAATGCCTTCAAGAAGCAGCGGGGCTCGCACATCACCGCCCAGTTCGATCCGGCCAAGGCGAGTGCGGCCGAACTGGCGAAGACCGGAAAGCTGCCCGGCGTCGCCGAGAGCGCAGGGCCGTACCCGTCCACGTCGGTCCGTCCGGTGGACCGGGCGGGCTTCCAGTTACCAACGCTGACCCTGGTCGGGCGGTCCGGTCCGGACGGCGCCGTGGACCGGGTGGATCTGAAGTCCGGCCGGTGGGCGCGGAAGCCCGGCGAGATCGTGCTCGACGCGTCGTTCGAGGGGCCCGCCATCGGGATCGGCGCCGCCCTGAAGACCTCGGACGCCAAGAACGCCCCGACCCTTTCGATCGTCGGCTTCGCCGTGTCCGCCAGCAAGACCGCCGACGCCTGGGCAGCCCCCGCGCAGGTCGACGCGCTGGCGTCGGAGGGCAGCCCGGTCACGAGTCAGATGCTCTACCGCTTCGACTCCGCGAGCACGAAGCAGCAGATCCTCGCCGACCGGAAAAAGCTCGTCGCCTTCGTGGGGTCAGGGGCACTGCTCGGAACCCAGTCCTGGCTGGACACCAAGCGCGCCGCTGATCAGGGTGCGGCGGCGACCGTCCCGTTCGTGATGGCTTTCGGCACGCTCGGCACCATGATGTCGGTGATCACCGTCAGCAGTGTGATCAGTGGCGCGGTCGGCAGCAGCCTGCGCAGGATCGGCATCCTCAAGGCCATCGGCTTCACCCCACGCGAGGTCGTACGCGCCTACGTGGCCCAGGCCCTGATCCCGGCCATCGGCGGCATCGCCCTGGGTATCGTCCTGGGCAACCTCCTTGCCGTGCCCCTGCTGTCCGACACCGAGTCGGTGTACGGCGGCGTCTCGCTCTCGGTGGCCTGGTGGGTGGACGTCGCCGTACCGGCCGCGGCCCTGGTCGTCGTGGGGATCGCGGCGCTGATTCCCGCGCTGCGGGCCGGAAGGCTGCGCACGGTCGAGGCCATCGCGGTCGGCCGGTCGCCGCGCACTGGGCGCGGCCAGTTGGCGCATCGGGCGATGGGGCTGCTGCCGCTGCCGCGGCCGGTGACCTACGGTCTCGCCACCCCCTTCACGCATCCGGTACGTACCCTCGCGATGCTGCTCGCGGTGGCGTTCGGCACGGTCGCGGCGACGTTCGCTGTGGGGCTGACCTCGTCCCTGAACGCGATCGGCACCTCCCAGGACCCGGAGAACCGTGCCGCAGTCACGGTCACGACGACCAAGGCGATCGAAGTCGCTCCCCCGCCGCCTCCTGCCGGGGGCGACGCGGGAGATCCGCATCCTCCTGGCGGCAGCGATTCAGGCCCGCCTCCGGGGGAGAACAGCGTGGCGAGCACGTCCAAGAAGCCCAAGGTCGCCGACCCGGCGAAGGTGCGGGCCGCCGTCACGTCGCAACCGGGCACGGAGTCGTACTACGGCAAGGCCCAGACCGAGGTCGCCGTGGCCGGGGTCTCAGGATCGATCCAGGCCAGCCTCTACGAGGGCGATTCGCGCGCCGGAAGCTACGAGATGCTCTCCGGGCACTGGATCACCGGCAAGGGACAGGTCGTGGTGCCCTCGCGCTTCCTGGAGAGGACCAGCACCAAGCTCGGTGACACGGTGCGGGTGACCTACGCGAAGGAGACCGCGAACCTGCGGATCGTGGGCGAGTCCTTCGACACGTCGGGCAGCCAGCTGGAGATCCACGCGGACATGGCCGACTTCAAGTCGGCCGAGCCCAGCACCTTCCTCGTCGAAACGAAGTCCGGCGTCTCCACCGACGACTACGCCCAGAAGGTCGCCGCGGTCGTACAGCCGCTGGGAGGCGACGCCACGACCGGCTCCGAGTCGGGGCAGGACGGCGTCATCCTCGTCATGGCCGCGATGGCGGTGCTTCTCACCCTCATGTTGATCACCGTGGCCGGTCTCGGCGTACTCAACTCAGTAGTCCTCGATGCCCGGGAGCGCATCCACGACCTGGGCGTCTGCAAGGCGATCGGCATGACGCCGCGGCAGACCATGGGCCTCGTGCTCGCCCCGGTGGCCGTGATCGGCGTGATCGGCGGGCTGATCGGCGTGCTGGCGGGGTACGCGCTGCACAGCCTTGTCATGCCGGTGATGGGGCGTGCCGTAGGCACCAGTCTGCCGTCGTCGGTCCTCGATGTGTACGGGCCTGTTCAGCTGCTCCTGCTGGGACTGGGCGGGGTCGTGCTCGCGCTGCTGGGTGCGCTGCTCCCGGCGGGCTGGGCGGCCAGGGCGCGTACGGCCACGGCGCTGCGCACCGAGTAGCGTCTGGCGGAGCGCGAGCTGCTGGGCGGATCCGCCAGGTCCGCGGGGTTGGGCTGCCCGTACAGGCGTAAATGCCGATGGCCCCGTCCAGGCAGGTCCTCTGAGAGGGACTCGGGAGGCCCGGACGGGGCCCGGCAGCGGGAAGCGTTGCGGGGTGTCGGCGGCGAGACCGGGTGTGGGGCAGCAGCTCCGACCCGGCCTCGCCGCCGCACAGATCCGGCCCCTGCTCATCCGCAGAAGTCCCCCGAGACCGCCTCCCGAACCGTGGTAGGGCACAAGAGACGCACGACTACCTCGGTATCAGTGAAACGTCGCACCACGGCTCACTCGTCCTCCTGCCTCCGCATACGCCGCAGCACAGGTCTGGCCCTCGGCTGGTGGCGCTCCTGATCGGCGAGTTGGCTCGCGAGTGCGGCCGACGTGGGCGCTATGAAAACCATACGGATCGGCAGTTCCGCCTCGACCAACGCTTGGGCCATCGTCGTCTCCGTCGGTCCATACGCGTTGACCAGCCACTGCCCCGGCGCCCACACTCCACCTGTTCCCCGCCCAGCGCTTCATCTGCCGACACCAGAGAAGGTCGGCTCATGCCTTGTGTACCCTCGATGGACCCGGCGTGGCAGGAACGCTACGGGGCGCGGGTCGACGCCTACCGGCTGCCGACCGACGAGCAGGAGCGGCACACCCTCGCCCGGCAGATCGCCACTCACGGATACCGCCTGCTCGAAGCTGTCTTCGCGCCGATGGCGCCAGGATGGCTGCAAGCAGGTGCCTGCCGTCACCGTCCTGCGCACGGTGTGGGGGCAGCAGTTCACGCGCACCGTCACCGACGGCGAAGAGGAGGTGACCTGGCGGGGGAAGGACGATCTCCCGCCGAGCAGAGCGATGGTCGCCTCGCCCTACGATCCTGAGGCCCGGTACGCCAAGAAGCGCGGATCCGCCTGGGTCGGCTACAAGATCCATCTCAGTGAGAGCTGTGACGACCCTGGGCGTCGAAGCGCCCGCACTTGGTCACCCACGTTGTCACGACCGACGCCACGGTCAACGACGCGATGGTCGTCGATTCGATCCAGGTGTCGGTTCTTGTCCACCAAGCCGGACGTTCCAGAGGGCTGACTCATCGGACCGCATGGCTGAACCACGAGAACGAACTCCGACTGCGAGGGCGCATCGAACCGGTTGGCGGCCGAGCACGTGTCGAAGGCCCGGGAAGCTTCGGCCGAGTGCTTGTGGCCCCGTAGGCCGGCACCAAAAACGCGGACGCCCGACCGGGCTGACGAAGTCTCGTTCCTGCAGCGGCACCGGGGCGAAGGCCTCGGGCTCGCCCGGAGCGCGCTCGTCGACATCGGAGTCCACACGATCATCCTCGACGCTGTGGCGTACCTCGAACTGTGCGAGCGCTTCAACGGCGGGCACTTCCTCCACCACGTCCCCGAGGCCGACTTCAAGGACGACGGCTCGGTGCTGCGCACAGCGGACCTGATCGCCGCCGACGGCTGGGAGGTCGACCTGCCGCTGTGGGCGGACGCCGCCAAGTGCGGGCCCTGCCACCCGGGCACGACTCGCACCGATCCCGCGCGGTGAACCGCAGGCCCCGGCCGCCCGGCCGGGGCCTGTCGGCACACCCCCGGGTGAGATTCCCCGAAGCGGCCCGCCGAGCGGTGGCGCCCGCCAGGATGGGCGGGGTGACCAACCCCACCGCAGACCTCTGGCACCACTACGGCCGCACCCGGCACGCCACCGACCGCACCGTGCCCGACCGCTTCTCCTGGAGCTGGGGCCAGGACAGCGGGCCCGCAGCCGAAGTCCTCGGTGACATCACCGAGCGCTGTGTCGGCGACCTCGGCGCCGGTGCCGCCCGGCATGCAGCCCACCTGGCCGTCCACCACCAGCCCGCCCGCATCGTCGCCGTCGATGCCTCGCCCGCACAGCACGCCATGGCAGCCGACCTGTACGGCCATCTCGCCTCACGTCTGAGCCTGGTCCACTCCGACGTGACCCGGCACCTCCACGCGATGCCCGACACCTTCGATGTGCTCTACAGCGTCTTCGGAGCCGTCGACTTCGCCGAGCCGCGCGCCCTGCTGCCGGCGGCCGCCGCTGCGCTGCGCCCTGGCGGCCGTCTCGTGTTCTCTACCCTCGCCCACCACCTCGGCGGCGAGCCCGCCCGGACGTGCAGCACACCGAGATCGGCGCCAGGACCCCGGACGGCGAGGCGGCCACCGTGCACCGCTGGGTACTTCAGGAGCAGGTGTGGACCAAGCTCCTCGACGAGGCCGGCTTCACCCGGATCAGCACCGAGACGCTGCCCGGAGGGACCGGACCGCGCACCGCAGACACGCTTCTGGTGACCGCGTTCCGCACGGGCCAACCCGCCGTGTGACGCTCCCACGCCGCCTACCCGGGCTTTGGGGAGCATTGGAAGGGAAATCAGCGGTAGCGGCGGCTCGTTTGCCTGCGCGCTTGCGGATACCCGGCTCCGACCGGGGGGTCGGCCTCGCATCTGATGCGAGGCCGCGCGCCGGATTCGACCTGGTGGCCTGGTGGCATCGCCATCGGTGATCCAGGAGGTGCTCGGGGAACACCGGCCCTCGGGGCGGGGCGCTACAGAGGCTGCGCGTTGGCCGCGGCACGGATGGAGGCGTCCTGCACGCTCCGGACTGCGAAGAGGCACCACACGGGGAGCCGGTGCTCGATCTGGAACACGCCTGACCTCGCGGAGAACCCGGCGATGCGGTTGGTTGTGCATAGTGTGGCTGCGCTCACGAGCTGACGCCCTTGCTGCGCGGGTTCTACGACATCACTGACGGTTCCTGACTGCGTGCTTCCGGACTCCTCCGGGAGCGTTGATCGGTCGCCTGGGAGTAGGCCAGGTCACTGAGGGTCGACCACGTCCACGTCGTACGTGAGGACCCAGGGCCGGTGTCCCTCTCGTCTGCAACGCACCCACACGATCTTGCGTCTTATCGGCGACCACTACCGGCGTCCTAAGGCTTGTACCGCAAACTGCCTGCTCAGGGCCTGATGGCATGATCGAAGCGTGATCAGTGAACCCGGCCGTTCTGGTGCGTTGCGGTATGTCCTGTTTGATGTTGATGGCACGTTGATCGACGCCGTGGGCAATCAGCGGCTGGTTTGGCGAACGTGGGCAGAGCGATACGGACTGGACCCCGATGAGGTCTACCGAGTGGCGCTGCGGACGAGACCGATGGAGACCTTCGCGCAGGTTGCTCCGGACCAGGACCCCGGGGAGTGCCTTGCTGCACTGCACGAGCTGGAGGACGAGGACGTCCGCTCCGGCGCCTATACGGCCTTCGGCGGGGCCTCGGAGCTGCTGAGTGCTCTGGAGCCCGGGTCCTGGGCACTGGTGACTTCGAACTATGAGCACCGGGTTCGTGGACGCTTCGCACGGGCGGGCTTGCCGGTCCCGGAGGTCCTCGTGGATGCGGCCGCCGTGGAGGAAGGCAAGCCGTCGCCCGTGCCGTATCTGCAGGCAGCCGCGCGACTTGGTGCCAAACCGGAGGACTGTCTGGTCATCGAGGACGCCCCTTCCGGGGTGGAGTCCGGGCTGCGTGCCGGGATGACGGTATGGGGTGTCAACGCCCCTACGGCGGTGGACGGCGTGCATCGTCACTTCGGCAGCCTCCGCGAAGCGGTCCGCGACGTCCTTGCCTTCGTGTCCGGACCCCGCCCTCGCGAGCTGGAGGGATCAGCCGCGATGGAATGATCTTGATGTGGCTGGTGTGATCACGGCGTCGGAGCTGTCTTGGACAGTCCCGTTCTCCGGGCTGAGCCCGCGCCAGTTCATGAAGCTGGTGACGGCGCTGCGTCGCGAGGGGGTCGACGCCACCCGCCGGGGCAGGCCGTGGAGCCTGCCACTGGCAGACAGGACACTGCTGGTCACGGCGTACTGGCGCACAAACTTGACGATGCGCCAACTCGCCCCGTTGTTCGGCATCTCCAAGTCCGCTGCTGACCGCGTCATCGCCCACCTCGGTCCGCTCCTGGCGCTTCAGCCTCGGTGCCGCTTCGCAAGAGACGCCGTGCTCATCGCGGACGGCACCCTGGTACCCACCCGCGACCACACGATCGCCGCGCAGTCCAAGAACTGCAGGTACTCCACCAACCGCCAGGTGGTCATCGACGCCGATACCCGCCGGGTCGTCGTAGTCGGCCGGCCTCTGCCGGGCAACCGCAACAACTGCAGGGCGTGGGAACAATCCGGTACCAAAGCCGCCGTCGGGAGGACGATGACGATCGCCGACGGCGGCTATCCGGGCACCGGGCTCGTCATGCCCCACCGCCGACGCAAGAGCGAAGAACTCCCCGCCTGGAAGCAGGAGCACATCCGCTCGCACAAGCAGGTCCGCGCCCGCGTCGAGCACACTTTCGCCCGAATGAAGACCTGGAAGATCCTCCGCGACTGCCGTCTGAAGGGCGACGGCGTTCACCACGCCATGCTCGGCATTGCCCGAAGCCGACGGGTTCCGCCCCGACGAGTTCTGGATGCCTCCGCTGCTGTTGACGGTCGCGCTGGCTTCGGCGTAAGGGGCGCGGACGTTGTCGGCGACAGCGACGGCGGCTCCGGCCGTCGCGACCTCCACCGCCGCCGTCCAGGACGTCGAGCAGCGTGTCCTTGACTTCCGCAGGGCCGAGCGTGCCTTCTCCCGGCGTGCCGAATCCTTTCACTCACGGACGGTGAAACCGGGCGTAGTTTTAGTCCGGTTTGGGGGCGGCAGGGTGGGGCCAGGAAGTCGTCCGACCTTACGGAGAGGAACACTTTGAAGAACAACAGGAAGGCGGGCGTCGCTGCGCGTGCCGCCCTCGCCGTGTCCGCAGCCTTCGCCCTCGCTCTGTCCGTCGCGGCGCCCGCCGCGGTGGCCGCCCCCGCCGCGGACCCTCACGGGCTCTCGTGCGAGAAGGGCAAGCACAACATCGACGACTACACCGGTTGGGCGCTGTGCACCAACGTCGGGAGCGAGCCCATCACCTTCTGGGTCCACCTGATCTGTGGCTGGTCGCCCGACGCGGACGGTGAACACATCCGCCTCGAGCCGGGCGACTCCGGCCAGTCGACCGCGCACTGCTCAAGCCTTGGCTCGGGGATCGGTGAGATCCAGGTCCGCTCCTCCTGACAGCAGGCGCCGCAAAAAGGCGTACCCCCGACTGTTGCCCGGGGGTACGCCTTTTCCGCTGTGTGCCCGCAGCGCGCGGCACAGGCCTGGCGGGCGCCTTCAGAACGCACTGCGGTCCCCGGGCCGGAGTACGGGCCGAGGGTGTTGCTACCTGGCCTCCCGGAAGAAGAACGTCGGGCGCAAGCGGAACATCGTCACCGACACTCTCGGATTCCTGCTGGCCGTGCTGGTCACCGCGGCAAGTGTGCAGGACTCCGCAGCCGGCGCCCGGCTCCTGGACCAGGTCGCCGCCGACCATCCCGGCATCCGCAAGGTGTGGGTCGACGGCGGCTACCGTCAGCACCTCGTAGAACATGCCGCCGTTCTCGGCATCGACATGGAAATCACCGCTCGCGAGCCCGGGACCAGAGGTTTCACCCCCGATCCCGAAGCGTTGGGCGGTCGAACGGACCTATGGCTGGCTCATGCTGCACCGCCGCTTGGCCCGCGACTACGAAACCCTGCCCACTCGCCCGTGACGCGGTGACGCCCGCCGAGAGCGTGATGTCCAGACCCGAGTAGTCGGCCGTGGCGGCGTCCTCGACTGCCACTCCGTCCAGGACCGTGCCGACGGAGCGGTTGGAGGCGAACAGGCGAAGGGTGTCCACCGGAAAGGCCCGCTCGTCGAGGTCTCTTCGCATGACGGTGCCGATCTACCCGGTGGCTCCGACGATTCCGACCTCCAGGAGAGTTCCTCCTGACTTCTGCAGGTGTCCTGTCTTGTGAGCTCTGCGTCGCGGTGGCCGGACGGGGGCCGCCTCGGACCATCCCGTGAGGCGCCTGGGGCCGTGCCGGGTACGGATCCGGGCCCGGCGAGTTGAGCGATGAAGTCGTCGACCATGGCGATCTGCACGTCCTCGGGAAACCGTGCCGGGTCGAAGAGGGACTGGACGACAAGTCCGTGGACGAAGGCACGGCGGCGGCCAGTCGGCCGGTGTCGGCCTTCGCGAGGATCTCCCCGAGGTCACGAGCCGTCTCCAGATGAGGGCGGAGACTGTCGCGCAACCTTGTGTACCGGTCAGCCTGTTTTGCGGCCAGCGTGGCCGGCACCCCGACCGCAGCGACCTGGCCAAGCGCATGGGGGGCGACCGACGTCCTGGCCGCGGACGACCGGGCAACCGTCGGCTTCGTCCGGGACGAGACCGAAGGCGGCGTCGCCGAGTGCGCGGGAACCCGGTCCGCCCTCGACCTCGCGATCGACCTGGTCCGGCCAGGCCGGCAGGATCGGTTCCGTCGGGGTCCCCAACGGCGTGGAGCGCGTCGACCTTTACCGACTGTTCCGCCACAACATCGTCCTGCGGGCCGGGGTGACTCCGGCCCGCCGCTACCTGGAACCTCTGCTGGCGGAAGTCCTCGCAGGGCAGCTCGACCCCTCGCCGGTACTTTCCACCAACCTGCCCCTGGACGCCGTCGCGACCGCCTATCAGACCATGGACACGCGCCAAGCCATCAAGATCGCAACCTGGGCATGACGCACCGGGCGCAGCCCGACAGGGTCGATACCCCGTCGTCTCGTGGCCCGCGCGGGTGACCATGGTTGGACCGGGTTCCGACGCGTTGTTCGTGTGGTACTGCAGCTCGTTGTTGTTGCCGGTGCCGGGGTCCGCGCCCCATTTGGCCGAGTCGGGCCTGGTGCCCGCCGGGGAGTCGAACTCGTCCTGCCAGACGATCCGGGGTGGGTCCGCGGGGTCGGAGGGCAGCGGAGGCGGGACGATCGGGTCTCCACCGGTGCCGTACACCCGGAACTCCCACAGCGAGTAGCCGTACTGGGTGGCCCGCTTGGCACCGTGGACCAAGTACGGGCGTCGGCGGACACCTGGATCTGGAACGCCTTGGCGTAGGCGGCTTCCCAGTTCAGGGCGACCTCGCTGATCGTGGCGTTGAAGCACCCCGGTCGACCTGGATCCACTGAGGGGCGGCGAAGGCGCTGGACCAGCGAGTGCCTGGGTCGCCGTCGACGGCCTGGGCGCCGACGAACGGGTCCTCCGTGGACGAGACCGTCACTGGTCTGCCCTGGTAGAGCAGGGTGTCGGAGGCGTGGGCGGGCGGGGGACCCGGAAGGCCGGCGAACGACAGCAGGATGACCGCGAGGGCTATGAACAGGCCCAGGCGGCGGCGCACAGGACTCACGGCTGCTCCTTGAAGCGATGGAGTGGGGCGAGAGGGGGTGGGGAGCGCTCTCTGGAGGGGGAGCCTGCTGCTGTCAGAGGAGAGTGTCAAGGGTTTACGTTTGCCTTGAGAAAACAGGTGATGCATACCTGATGGGTCATCAACTCGCGCTGAGCGGGGGCACTTCAGTGTTCCGTGCTCGTCATGTCGACCGGTGGCCAGCCTCTGGCGCGCGGGTGACCAGGAGGTTCGTCGGCACTCTTTGTCTCGCGCGTGGAAGAAGTGCTGGAATCTTGTGCGGAACGGGTTACGGAGTTCAAGAAAGCTCGCTAACTTCCTTGAAATGAACCGGTCATGGAGCGTGACCGGTCGACGGCGCGACGACGCGCGCCTGTGCATCCCGTGGCAGTCCGGTGAGGCCTGTCGTCATCCCACCCCACTCATGGGAGACCTCTGTGCGCACGAAACCGCTCAGACACAGACGTGTCCGCTACCTACTGACCGCCGCGGCCTGTGCCGTCGGCTGCCTGCTGCCCATGTCCCCGGCCACCGCCCATCACCAGGGTCCTGAGCACGAAGCTGCGGAACCGGCCGCGGCCGGGGAGTTCCAGCAGGTCACGCTCGCCAAGGGCGTGGCCGAGACGGGCGAGCCCATGACGCTGGCGGTGCTGCCGGACCGCTCGGTCCTGCACACCTCGCGGGACGGCACCGTCCGGCTGACGAACGCGGCGGGGGCGACCACCGTCGCGGGCAAGCTCGACGTCTACAGTCACGACGAGGAGGGTCTGCAAGGCGTCGCCGTGGACCCCGGCTTCTCGTCCAACCGGCACGTCTACCTCTACTACGCCCCCAAGCTGAGCACGCCCGGCAGTGACGCCCCGGCCGACGGCACCGCCGCCGACTTCGCCCCCTTCGACGGGGTCAACCGGCTGTCCCGGTTCGTCCTGAAGACCGATGGCACCCTGGACCTCACCGGAGAGAAGAAGATCCTCGACGTGCCCGCCTCACGGGGTACATGCTGCCACGTCGGCGGCGACATCGATTTCGACGCGGCCGGAAACCTGTACCTGTCCACCGGCGACGACACCAACCCGTTCGCCTCGGACGGCTTCACCCCGATCGACGAGCGTGCGAACCGCAACCCCGCTTACGACGCCCAGCGTTCGTCCGGCAACACCAACGACCTGCGCGGCAAAGTCCTGCGGATCAAAGTCGCCGCCGATGGCTCGTACTCGATCCCGAGCGGCAACCTCTTCCCGCCCGGCACCGCGAAGACCCGCCCCGAGATCTACGCGATGGGCTTCCGCAACCCCTTCCGGATGAGCGTCGACAAGGCAACGGGCATCGTCTACCTCGGCGATTACGGACCCGACTCCGGCACCGCCAGCCCCGCACGCGGGCCCGCCGGACAGGTGGAGTTCAACCGGATCACCAAAGCGGGCAACTACGGTTGGCCGTACTGCACCGGTGACAACGACGCCTACGTCGCCTACGACTTCGCCACCGGAGCATCGGAACCGGCGTTCAACTGCGCGGCCCCCAAGAACGATTCACCGCACAACACCGGCCAGACCGACCTGCCTCCCGCCCAGCCCGCCTGGATTCCCTACGACGGCGGCTCCGTGCCCGAGTTCGGCAACGGCTCGGAGTCCCCGATGGGTGGCCCGGTCTACCGTTACGCCGCTGCCTCCACCTCCGACGTGAAGTTCCCCGAGGAGTATGACGGCGACTTCTTCGCCGGCGAGTTCGGCCGCCGCTGGATCAAGCGGATAGAGGCCGGCGGCGACGGCACCGTGCAAGCCGTCAGCCCCTTCCCCTGGAGCGGTACCCAGGTGATGGACATGGCCTTCGGCCCGGACGGCGCCCTCTACGTCCTCGACTACGGCACCGGTTACTTCAGCGGCGACGAGAACTCCGCCCTGTACCGCATCGAGCACGTCACCGGCGGTCGCGCCCCGACCGCGCAGGCCAAGGCCGACGTCACCTCCGGCAAGGCGCCCCTGGCCGTCTCCTTCTCCTCGGCCGGGACCTCCGACCCCGACGGCGACGCTCTCACTTACGCGTGGACCTTCGGTGACGGCGCCACCTCAACCGCCGCCAACCCCTCCCACACCTACACCGCCGACGGCCAGTACACCGCCGCCCTGAAGGTCACGGACTCGACCGGTAAATCCGCGACGGCTTCTGCGCACATCACCGTCGGCAACACCGCCCCGACGGTCAGGCTGGACCTGCCCGTGGACGGAGGAATCTACGACTTCGGCGCCGCCATCCCCTTCAAGGTGACGGTCACCGACGCCGAGGACGGCACGATCGACTGCTCCAAGGTGAAGGTCACCTTCATCGTCGGCCACGACAGCCACGGCCACCCGCAGACCTCGGCCACCGGCTGCACCGGCTCCCTCCAGACCCTGGCGGACGGCGAGCACGACCCCAACGCCAACATCTTCGGCGTGATCGACGCCGAGTACACCGACAACGGCGCGAACGGCCAGCCTGCACTGACCACGCACGACCAGCACGTCACCCAGCCCACCCACCGCCAGGCCGAACACCACGGGGCCTCCTCGGGCGTCCAGGTCGTCTCCCACGGCCCCGCACACGGTGGCAGGACCGTCGGCCACATCGAGAACGGCGACTGGATCGCCTTCACGCCGTACGCCCTCGACAACGCGACGACGTTCACCGCCCGGGTCTCCTCGGCGGGCGCGGGCGGCTCCCTCGAGGTACGCGCCGGATCGCCGACCGGAACCCTGCTCGGTACGGCGACCGTGCCGGTCACCGGCGGCTGGGAGACCTTCCAGGACGTGACCGCCACGCTCGCCGGCCAGCCGAGCGGAACGACGTCCCTCTACCTCGTCTTCAAGGGCGGCAGCGGCTCGCTGTTCGACGTCGACGACTTCTCCTTCACCACCTCCGGCGGCGGCCCCCGCTCGGGCGAGGTGAAGGGGGTCAACGGCAAGTGTCTGGACGTGGACGGTGCCAACACCGCCGATGGTACGCAGGTGCAGCTGTGGACGTGCAACGGGTCCGGTGCGCAGACGTGGACGGTCTCGGGTGACGGCGCGCTGAAGGTGCTGGGCAAGTGTCTCGACGTCTCCGGCGGAGGCAGCGCCGACGGTACGCGGATCCAGGTGTGGACGTGCAACGGCACGGGCGCACAGCAGTGGGCGCCGCAGTCCGACGGCACGGTCCGCAACCCGCAGTCCGGCAGGTGCCTGGACGCGTCCGGCGGAACGTGGAACGACGGAACCCCCGTCCACCTGTGGACCTGCCACAACGGACCCAACCAGAAATGGACCCTGCCGTAGAAAGGAGGCGACCGTCATGCGCACACCTTTGAAAGCGGCCCTCGGCCTGTTCGCCGGCGCCGCGCTCTGTCTGGCCCCGCAGGCCGCGGCCCTGCCCGAAGCGGGGAGCCCTTCCGTCACCGCGGAGAACCGCGCGGCGGCCGACCCGGCGCACGAGATCCTCGTCTTCTCCAAAACGGCCGGCTTCCGGCACTCCTCGATCGACGACGGCATCGCGGCCCTGCGCGACCTGGGCACGGCGAACAACTTCACCGTCGACGCGACCGAGGACGCCCAGGCCTTCACCACCGCCAACCTCGCCCAGTACAAGGCGGTCGTCTTCCTGTCGACGACGGGCGACGTGCTGAACGCCACCCAGCAGACGGCCTTCGAGCAGTACGTCCAGGGCGGCGGGGGATACGTCGGCATCCACGCCGCCGCCGACACTGAATACGACTGGCCCTTCTACGAAGGCCTTGCCGGGGCACTCTTCCACTCCCACCCGGCCATCCAGTCCGCCACCGTGAAGGTGGAGGACCGGGCGCACGACGCCACCGCCCACCTGGCCGGCACCTGGCAGCGCACCGACGAGTGGTACAACTACCGCACCAACCCGCGCACCAGCGCCCGCGTCCTGGCCTCGCTCGACGAGTCCAGTTACTCGGGCGGGAACATGTCCGGAGACCACCCGATCGCCTGGTGCAAGGAACACCAGGGCGGCCGGGCCTTCTACACGGGCGGCGGACACACCGACGAGTCGTACTCCGAGCCGGCCTTCCGCCGGCACCTCCTCGGCGGCATACGCTGGGCCGCGGGCATGACCGAAGCCGACTGCCGCCCCGAGACCGGCTACACGTCCCTCTTCGACGGCTCGTCCACCACCGGATGGAAGCAGGTAGGTCCGGGGAGCTTCACCCTCGCGGACGGCACCCTCACCTCCGTGGGCGGGCTGGGCATGCTCTGGTACTCCGCCAAGGAATTCACCGGCGACTACTCCCTCAAACTCGACTGGAAGGCGGTCGGAGACGACAATTCCGGGGTCTTCATCGGCTTCCCCGCCTCCGACGACCCGTGGTCCGCAGTGAACAACGGCTACGAGATCCAGATCGACGCCACCGACTCGGCCGAGCACACCACGGGCGCCGTCTACGGGTTCAAGTCCGCCGACATCGCCACGCGCGACGCCGCGCTCAATCCGCCGGGGGAGTGGAACACCTACGAACTCCGCGTCACCGGCGAGCGGCTGGAGGTCTTCCTCAACGGCCGCAAGATCAACGACTTCACCAACACCGTCCCGGCACGCAGCCTCGTGCAGGGACACATCGGCATTCAGAACCACGGCGACGGCGACGACGTGTCCTTCCGCAACATCCGCATCAAGCAGGGCGGAGCCCAGGAGCCAGGCCCCCGCTCGGGCGAGGTGAAGGGGGTCAACGGCAAGTGTCTGGACGTGGACGGTGCCAACACCGCCGACGGTACGCTGGTGCAGCTGTGGACGTGCAACGGGTCCGGTGCGCAGACGTGGACGGTCTCGGGTGACGGCACGCTGAAGGTGCTGGGCAAGTGTCTCGACGTCTCCGGCGGAGGCAGCGCCGACGGTACGCGGATCCAGGTGTGGACGTGCAACGGCACGGGCGCACAGCAGTGGGCGCCGCAGTCCGACGGCACGGTCCGCAACCCGCAGTCCGGCAAGTGCCTGGACGCGTCCGGCGGAACGTGGAACGACGGAACCCCCGTCCACCTGTGGACCTGCCACAGCGGACCCAACCAGAAATGGACCCTGCCCTGACAGACACTGACCGGTGAAGCGACTGCCCCGCCGTGAAAGAGGGGCAGTGCTGTGTGCCGCTGTCTGGGACGGCGGCACACAGCGGGTGTCGGTCAGGAAGCTTCCTGGCATTGGCGATCGTTGCGTGATGCACGACGCCACCGGTGGCAGGCGGAGCCTCCCCCTGAGTGGTGGACACGCTGATACTGGATCTGCTTGATCCGGAGGAAGCGAGAACACCGCCGATGGCGATGAAGGACTACTCGGACGAGTTCAAGGCCGATGCCGTGGCCATGTTCGAGTCCACGCCCGGGGCTACCTACAAGAGCCTCGCCGCCGACCTGGGCATTAACAGGAACACCTTGCGGAACTGGGTACTGCGGGACCACGAACGCCGCGGGATTGGCCCGGACGCTGCCCG
>NZ_JAVRFH010000007.1:0-277493 GCF_031845825.1 Streptomyces lancefieldiae
GTCAGCCGGGCATTACGGTGGGACACGAAGACCTCCGTGCGGTGCAGTCCTAGACAGCTCCACCACACCGGAGGTCTTCGCCATGATCAAGCACCGGCGAGTGTCAACAACGCTCGTGATCAATACACCTAGGGCCTGTCCGGTGGGCCCCGCCGGGGCGCGCCGCTGCTCCAGCACGGTGAGTACGCGCTCGCACCAGCGGGCGTTCTCCCGCTCGAACGTGATCCCGGCGAGCAGTGTGAGGTAGGGGCCGACGCGGTCGGCGGCGCGCAGGTGCTCCTCCTCCGTACGGCCGTCCAGCAGGCGCTCACGGACGCGCTCGTAGCGGGCGAGCTTGCCGAGGGCCCAGGCCCTGCGCTCCTCGACCAGCGCGTGGACCTGCTCCGGTTCCACGCCGTCCATGGCCTGGATCTTGATCAGGAACTCGTCGCGGATGGCGGTGGGACGCCGGGTCGGCTCGGCGGCGAAGGCGTCCAGCTGCTCCCGCCCGGCCTCCGTGAGCGAGAACAGCCGCTTGGTGGGCCGGCGCTCCTGCGGCACCGTCCGGGCCTCGATGAGTCCGTCCTGCGCGAGGCGCTCCAGCTCGCGGTAGAGCTGCTGCGGTGTGGCGGGCCAGAAGTTGGCCAGCGAGACGTCGAACACCTTGGACAGCTCGTAACCCGAGGCCTCGCCCTCCAGCAGGGCGGCCAGGACGGCGTACTTGAGAGACATGTCGACACGCTAGCAAGCAGACACTACTCTACTCCGCACCTATTCAATTAGTTTCATAAGGAGCCGCGATGCGGGCATTCCGCGCGGCGGTCGAGGCACACGACCTTGACGCCGTCGAAGCACTGCTGGCCGATGACGTGGTCTTCACCAGCCCGGTCGTGTTCAAGCCCTACCACGGCAGGGCCATCACGGCGGCGATCCTGCGCGGTGTCGCCCGCGTCTTCGAGGACTTCCGCTACGAGCGCGCCATCGGCGATGCCGAGGGCCGTGATCACGCGCTGGTCTTCCGAGCGCGGGTCGGCGACCGCGAGATCAGCGGCTGCGACTTCCTGCACCTCGACGAGTCGGGCCGGATCGACGAGCTCACGGTGATGGTGCGGCCGCTGTCGGGAGCGCAGGCCCTGCAGGCGGCCATGGCCGCGCAATTCGAGCGGATCGCCGAGGAGGCCCAGGCACGTTCGGGCGGCTGATCCGGCCCAGGCATGCGGATGACGGAACAAGCGCGGCGCGGGCCACGTTGACAGGGGCGGGACGTATCGACCGTGGCACGTGTCGACCGTCCCGCCCACCGTCGCTTCACCACCACTCGTGGTAGGCTTCGGTCAGCACTTGTGTAGGCCCCTTCATGGGCGCCGGTGCCAGTTCCCCTTCGGTCCGCCGACCCGCCCGTCCCCGTGCGAGCGGCGCGTCCGCTTCCCAGCACACCTCGTGAGCAGGGTTTTCCCCTCCGTACCCGAGGTGCTGTTCCCGCCGCCCGCAGGGCTGTCGTCCGAACCGTCGCGCGGCCTCTCTCCCTTCCTTCGTATGCCTCATGCCCGCGTCCGTGAAAGGACCGAACACCATGACCACCACACTCGAACACCCCCCTGTACAGCAGTCCCCGGCCGAGATCGCGAGCGGTGTCCTCGACATCGACGCGGGCGGGAAGGGGTACCTGCGGAGCGCGGGCCTCCTGCCCGAGCCGTCCGACCTCTCCGTCTCCCCCGCGCTGATCCGCCACCACGGCCTGCGCAAGGGCGACCTGGTCGAGGGCGTGCACGGCGACCGGCGCACCCTGACCGACGTGGTCCGGGTCAACGGCCGCACGCCCGACCGGCAGGGCGGCCGACGGCACTTCCACGACCTGACTCCCCTGCACCCGCACGAGCGGCTGCTTCTCGAACACCCGGCGGCCGGCCTGACCGGGCGGCTCACCGATCTGATCGCCCCGGTGGGCAAGGGCCAGCGCGGCCTGATCGTGGCCCCGCCGAAGACCGGCAAGACCGTCCTCCTGCAGCAGATCGCCGCCGCCGTCGCCGGCAACCACCCGGAGTCCCGGCTGATGGTGGTGCTGCTCGACGAACGGCCCGAGGAGGTCACCGACATGCGGCGTTCGGTGCGGGGCGAGGTCTACGCCTCGACCTTCGACCAGAGCGCCAAGCAGCACATCGCGCTCGCCGAGCTCGTCATCGAACGGGCCAAGCGTCTCGTCGAGGCCGGCGAGGACGTCGTCATCCTCCTCGACTCCCTCACCCGGCTCTGCCGGGCGCACAACAACGCCGCCTCCTCCGGCGGCCGCACCCTCAGCGGCGGCGTCGACGCCGGCGCGCTGCTCGGGCCCAAGCGGTTCTTCGGCGCCGCACGGCAGGCCGAGGAGGGCGGCTCCCTCACCATCCTCGCCACCGCCCTGGTGGAGACCGGCTCACGTGCCGACGACTTCTACTTCGAGGAGCTCAAGAGCACGGGCAACATGGAGCTGCGACTGAGCCGGGAACTCGCCTCCCGCCGGGTCTTCCCGGCCGTGGACATGACCGGCTCAGGCACCCGCCGCGAGGAACTCCTGCTGTCCTCCGCCGAGTCGACCGCCGTACGCGGGCTGCGGCGGGCCCTGCAGTCCCGGGACGGGCAGTCCGGTCTGGAGACGCTGCTGGAGCGGATGCGCGCGACACCGGACAACGCCACGTTCCTGCGGCGCGTCCAGCCGACACTGCCGGCCTGCTGACACTGCCGGCCTGCTGACTCCGCCCGTCGGGCGGGGTGCCCTACGGCATCCGAGTGCTTGCGAGCGCGACTCGGCCCGGGCAGCGTGGCGTTTCGGGGGCACCTTCCTAGCTTTGCGGTATGACTATCGGATTTGCATCCCGATCGGCTCGATCCACCTGCGTGCTGTGTGTGGCGGGGCTGCTGACGCTCATGCCCGCCGCGGCCGCCCGGTCCGGCCGGTCGGACCCCGGCCCACCCGACGGGACACGGACGGTGGCGCCGCAGCCGTCGCTGCTGTACCGCCCCGGTACGCAGGTCCGCCTCCACCGCGAGGCCCCGGAGGTTCCCGAAGTCTCGGCCCTGTCCTGGGTGGTGGCCGACGCCGACACGGGCGAGGTGCTGGCCGCCCACGACGCGCACCGCAAGCTGCCGCCCGCCAGCACGCTCAAGACCCTGTTCGCCCTCGCGGTCCTGCCGATCCTGCCGGGCGGCATCCGCCACGAGGTGAGTGCGGAGGAGCTGTCCGGGGTCGGTCCGGGCAGCAGCCTGGTCGGTGTCGTCGAGGGCGGCACGTACCGTGTCTCCGACCTGTGGAACGGCGTCTTCCTCAACTCCGGCAACGACGCCGTCCACATCCTGGCCGCGCTCACCGGCGGATGGAGCGCGGCGGTCGCCCGGATGCAGGCCGAGGCACACGCCCTCGGCGCCCGCGACACGCAGGTGCGCTCACCCGACGGCTACGACGCGCCGGGCCAGGTGTCGTCGGCGTACGACCTGGCGGTCTTCGGCCGGGCGGGGCTGCGCAACCCGGAGTTCGCGCGGTACTGCGCCAGGGTCGACGCGATGTTCCCCGGCCCGACCGGGGACTCGTACGGGATCATGAACACCAACCGGCTGCTCACCGGAGCGGACGGCGTGGAGCCGTACCCGGGACTGATCGGCATCAAGAACGGCTACACCAGCAACGCCGGCAACACCCTCGTGGCCGCTGCCCGCCGCGACGGGCGGACCCTGGTGGTGACGGTGATGAACCCCCAGGAGGGCGGCGGGCTCGCCGTGTACGAGGAGAGCCGCTCGCTGCTCGACTGGGGTTTCGAGGCGGCCGGGCGGGTCGATCCGGTGGGCTCGCTGGTGCCCGCGGGTCCGCGACCGCGGCAGGGCCCGCAGGCCCTGCCCACGGTGGCCGCGGCGGTGAAGCCGTCGAAGGACGCCCCGGGCTGGCCGGAGACCGCCGTGATCGTGTGCGCCGCCGGGCTCGGCGCGGGCGTCACGGCGCTGACCCTGCGACTCAAGCTCGTGCGGGACAACGCGAGTTGACGGCGACCGACCGCCCCACCAGAGGACCGACCAGTCCCCGTCGGCGTCGTGGAAGGGTCCCGGCGAGCACGGGGACGTGGTCGGCGGGCGGGGCAGGGACCCCCGGCTCCGAGGTGGTGCTAGCTCCACCCCTGTTCGGGGGCAGACGTCATTCCGCGGCAGGGGAAGCGTGCGCACACTGGAGTGCATGGCCAATCCAACGGTGCTCGTCGAAACCTCACCCACGCGCGGACAGACAAAGCGACGCGAAAAGGGGAGCGACTTTTCCGAACTGTCACGGCGCATAACCGACGCGGGGCTGCTTCGACGCCGCCCCCTCTATTACACGGTACGTTTCGGTGCCGTCGCCCTCGCGCTCGCGGGAGGCGTCGCGGCGTTCTACGCCCTGGGCGACAGCTGGAGCCAGCTGGTGGTCGCCGTGGCCCTGGCGGTCGTCTTCGGCCAGCTCGGTCTGGCGGCCCACGACCTCGCCCACCGACAGGTGTTCACCCGTCGGCGGCCCAGCGAGGCGGGCGGCCTGCTGGTGGCCAACCTGCTGCTCGGCATGAGCTACGGCTGGTGGATGAACAAGCACACCCGCCACCACGCGAACCCCAACCACGAGGAGAAGGACCCGGACGTCTCCCCCGACATCCTGGTGTGGTCACGGGGGCAGGCGAGCAGGGCGAAAGGACTTCCGCGTTTCATCGGAAAGCACCAGGCCGCCTTGTTCTTTCCGCTGCTGACGCTGGAAGGCCTCAATCTGAGTTTCAACAGCTTCAAGGCGCTGCGCAGCCCTTCCATGAAACGGCCCGTTCTGGAGGGGACGCTGCTCGTCGCCCATTTCGTCCTGTATTTCGGCGGCCTCTTCACCCTCCTCTCCCCCGGCAAGGCGCTCGCCTTCATCGCCGTCCACCAGGCCCTGTTCGGTGTCTACCTGGGTTCGGTCTTCGCCCCCAACCACAAGGGCATGCCGATGATCGAGGAGGGCACGCGGCTCGACTTTCTGCGCCGCCAGGTCCTCACCTCCCGCAACGTGCGGGGCGGCGCGTTCATCGACGCCTTCATGGGCGGCCTCAACTACCAGATCGAGCACCACCTGTTCCCCAGCATGCCGACACCGGCCCTCGGCAAGGCCCAGGTCATCACCGAGCGGTACTGCGCCGAGCTGGGCGTCCCGTACCACCAGACGGGGCTGCTCGCCTCGCACCGGGAGGCGCTGCGTCACATGCGCAGTGTCGGGGAGCCGCTGCGCGAGGCCCGCTGAGACGCACCCCCCGCTCGGAGCCCCTCGGGCGTGCGGCGGTCAGCTCTGCAGCACGCCCGTGCCCAACAGCCCGAAGAGCAGGACGCCGACCGCGAGCCGGTAGATCACGAAGGCGTTGAAGGAGTGCTTGGCGACGAACCTCAGCAGCCAGGCGATGGAGGCGTAGGCCACCAGGAAGGAGACGAGCGTGCCGACGGCCAGTGGCACCGCGCCCGCCCCCGTGCCCAGGGCGTCCTTCAGCTCGTACAGCCCGGCGCCGGTCAGGGCCGGGATGCCGAGGAAGAAGGAGAGCCGCGTGGCGGCCACCCGGTCGAGGTCGAGCATCAGCGCGGTGGACATGGTGGCGCCGGAGCGTGAGAAGCCCGGGAAGAGCAGGGCCAGGATCTGGGAGCCGCCGACCAGCATGGCGTCCTTGAACGAGGTGTCGTCCTCGCCCCGTTTGTGCCGGCCCGTCCGGTCCGCCACCCACATGACCCCGCTCCCGACGATCAGCGAGCCGGCGACCACCCACAGCGAGGCGAGGGGCCCCTTGATCAGCGGCTTGGCCGCGAGCCCCACCAGGACGATCGGGACCGTCGCGAGGATCACCCACCAGGCGAACTTGTAGTCGTGGTGGTAGCGCTCCTCCCGGTCGGTCAGACCGCGCAGCCACGCGGAGACGATCCGCACGATGTCCTTGGAGAAGTAGACGAGCACGGCGGCGATCGCGCCGACCTGGATGACGGCCGAGAACCCCACGACGGCGTCGTCGTCGACGGGGATGCCCATCAGCCCCTCGACGATCTTGAGGTGGCCTGTGGAGGAGACGGGCAGGAACTCGGTCACCCCCTCGACGGCTCCCAGGACGACGGCCTGACCGATGCTGATGACGCTCATGGGTTCCCGTTCTGCTCGGGGCGGGCGGGGCGTGAAGGCGACAGTCGTGCGCGAGGGCGACAGTCGCGGCGGGGCCAGTCCTACTACACGCAGGGCAGTGCCCCGTGTCACGCCCAGAGCGCGTCGGCCAGTGTCACTCCCGCGAACGCCGCCCCCAGGCCCGCCGCCACACTCGCCGCCACATTGACGACGGCCTGGAGGCGGGCGCCCGTCCCGGTCAGCCGGAGCGTCTCGTAGGAGAAGGTCGAGTACGTCGTGAGGGCGCCGCACAGCCCCGTCCCGAGCAGCAGCCGCAGGTCGGAGCCCACGGCCCCGGCCAGTGCCGCGCCGGTCAGCAGCCCCAGGACCAGACAGCCGACGACGTTCACCGTGAAGGTGCCCCAGGGGAAGACAGAGTCGTGCCGGGACTGCACCGCGCGGTCCGTGAGGTAGCGGAGCGGGGCGCCGACCATGCCGCCCACGACGACCAGCAGCCAGTTCACGACGGCCTCTCGCCCTTCGGGTCCGTTTCGCCGGCTGCGGTCGGTGTCGCGTTTCGACCGACGTACCTGATGACCTCGCAGTCGTCGAGGATCACCAGGCCCTCGGTGACGAGTTCGTCGAGCTGAGGCAGGAAGCCCCGTACGCGCTCCTCGGTGTCGACGATGACGACGGCCACCGGCAGGTCCTCGCTCAGGGACAGCAGCCGGGTGGTGTGGATCAACGAGGAGGCGCCGAAGCCCTCCACGCCGCGGAAGACGCTGGCACCCGCGAGGCCCGCCGCGTGGGCCCGGTGGACGATCTCCGAGTACAGGGGGCGGTGGTGCCAGGTGTCGTTCTCGCCGACGAAGACGGTGACGCGCAGGGCGCTGCCGGTCAGCCTTGTCATGGCTGCCTCCGCTTCAGGACGCGGCGCGTCGCCCACGCGGCGAGCCACACCGCCGTGAGTGCCGCGAGCGGGGTCGCCGCGAGGTGGACCAGGCCGGTGCGGACCTGTCCGGCGCCGAGCAGGTACCGGGTGTCGACGGCGTAGGTCGAGAAGGTGGTGAAGCCGCCGAGCACGCCGGTGCCGAAGAAGGGCCTGACCAGGCGGTGGGCGGCCCACACCTCGGTGATGACCACCATGAACACGCCGATCACGGCGCAGCCGACGACATTGACCCAGAAGGTCGTCCAGGGGAAACCGCCGGTCTGCGTCGGCCACCACAAGGAAGCCGCGTAGCGGGCGGCGGCGCCGGTGCCACCGCCGAGGGCCACGACCACGACGAGCGGTACCTGGGCGCGCCACCGCCGCGCCCTCGGGGTGGCGGGGCGGACATCGCCGAAACTCTCGGTCCTCGGGGCTGTCATGGTCGTGCGTCTCCTACTCGCCGGGCAGGGGGATGCCCCCGATTCGCAAGTAGGGACCGTTGGCGGCGTCCGTGCCGCGGTTCGGGTACGGCGGGCCCCACCGCCGCGCCGCGCGCACCGGCCGCGGCTGATGCTCAGCCTAACGCCGGGGCGGCACCCCGGTCACTTCGAGAGCGCCCCCTCGCGCCCAGCGCCCCGCGGACGCCGTGCGCGACGACGCCTGCGGGGTGCCGCGGCGGGAAGGGCTCACGTGCGCGGTCAGCGGTGGCGGAACCACGCCGTCGCCGGCAGCGCCCTGTCGTCGTAGCCGAACAGGGCCTGGTTCTCCCAGCCGTTGCCGGAGGACGGGTCGGTGGGGTCCCAGCCGTTGCCGTCGACGGCGGTCCAGGTCGCCTCCCAGTAGAAGACGCCGAGGCCGCGGCCGTTGGGAACGGCCTCCACGATGTCCGCCACCGTGTTCATCCACGCCGTCTGCCCGGCCGGGGTCGCCGGGTAGCCGGGAACGAGCTCACCGCCGACGTCGATGATGTTCTCGTGCGCGTCCTCGCTGTCCAGCCGGAACGGGTAGGCCGTCTCGGCGACGAAGACCGGCTTGCCGTAGCGGGCGGCCGCGTCGTCCAGGGTGGTCTGGAAGTCGGACAGCGGGCCGTGCCAGTAGCCGTAGTACGACAGGCCGATGGCGTCGAAGCGGACGCCGTGCCCGACGGCGTTGTCGAACCACCAGCGGGTGCCCGCCAGGTCGCCGCCCTTGGCGAGGTGCAGCGCGACGGGTGTGGCCACGTCGACCTTCTTGACCGCGTCGTAACCGCTGTTGATCAGCCCGGCGAGCTGCGGCCAGTTGTCCGTGGAGCCCTCGTTCCACAGCATGCCGCCGTTGATCTCGTTGCCGACCTGGACCATGTCGGCGCCGGTGCCCTGCTTCTTGAGCGCGCTCAGCACGTCGTGGGTGTGGCGGTACACGTCCGTCTTGAGCTGACCGTACGAGTGCCCCGACCAGGCGGCGGGCTTGCTCTGCGCGCCCGGGTCGGCCCAGATGTCCGAGTAGTGGAAGTCGACCAGCAGCTTCATGCCCTGCGCCTTGACGCGCTTGGCGGTCGCCAGAACCCGTGCCTTGTCGTTGTAGCCGTCGGCCGGGTTCACCCAGACCTTCAGGCGGGCGTAGTTCATGCCGGCGGACTTCAGGATGCCCAGCGCGTCGCCCGCGGATCCCGAACTCGTCCGGTAGGTGCCGCCCTTGGCCTCGCTCTTGGCGAGGGACGAGACATCGGCCCCCTTGACCGGCAGTCCGAAGGACGTGCCCGGCGTGAAGGTCAGGTCGTCGACATTGATCCAGTTGCCGGCGTTCGCGTCACTGTTGATGCTGACGGTGCACTGGTTGGCGGTCACGTCGACCGGCACGACGATCCGGACCCAACCACTGGCGGACACCGGAAGGTCGGTGCGCTGCTCGGCCGGGCCGCAGTTCTTCAGGGCTATCCAGGCGGCGTTCTGACCGCCGCCGGAGCGGACCCAGGCGGTCAGCCGGTAGCTGCCGTTGGTGAGTCCGGAAAGGTACTGGTACGTCTCGACCTTGTACGCGGACGACGACCAGTGGCTCAGCCGGTTGCTGCCGCCGTGGCCGCCCGCCTCGGTGTACGAGGCGCCGGTCGAGCCGTACTCCGACCAGCCGGCGGGCGTGGCCGTTCCTCCGCCGTCGGCCTCGAAGCCGCCGTTGGTGAGCGTGCTCGCCGCGTGGGCGCTCTGGGCCGGCAGCGCGGTGAGGGCGAGGCCGGCCACGAGAGGCGGCAGCAGGGCCTTGAGGGTGCGTCTGGGATGGAACATCGTCGTCCGTCGTCCCTTCGACTTGGGGGTGGGTAGGAAACAGCGAGAACGGCGGCTAGTCGTCGAGCCGTACGACCCGGACGGCGCCGGCCGGGACCGCGAGGCGGCCCGCGGCGCGTTCCCCGGTCAGCACTTCGGTGCCGTGTGCGTCCAGTGGCACCTTGGTGTCCGAAGCGGTGTGGTTGACGGCGAACAGGTAGGTGCCCGACTCGCCGGTGCGGCGCACCACTTCGACGTCGCGGGGCAGGTCGGCGCGGGGAGTGATGCGCGCGTCCTGAGCCGCCCGGCCGAGGACGGCGTCCAGGCCCTCGGCGCCGAGGCGGGTGGAGACGTACCAGGCGGTGCCCTCGCCGAGGCGGTGCCGGGTGACGGCCGGGCGGCCCGCGGTCAGACCGTCGGCGTACGTCCACACCGGCTCGGCGCCGCGCGGCACGACGAACTCCGTCCACACGTCGCCGGTCAACTCGTGGCCGTCCGGGCCGGTGATCCTCACCCGTTCGCCCGCCAGCAGGGGCGAGAACTCCTCGACGGTGAGGCCGAGCACGTCCCTGAGCGGGCCCGGGTAGGCGCCCTCGTGGACGGCGTCGTGCTCGTCGACGATGCCGGAGAAGTACGAGACGACGAGGGTGCCGCCCCTCTCCACGTACTCCCTGAGGTTGTTCCCGGCCGCCTGTGTCGTCAGGTACAGCGCGGGGACGACGACGAGGGGGTAGGCCGACAGGTCGGCTTCCGGGTGGGCGAAGTCGACCGTGAGGTGGCGGTCGTAGAGGGTCTCGTAGAAGGCGTCGGCGCGTTCACGGGGGTCGTGGTCCTCGCTGGGGCGCCACTGGAGGTTCTGCGCCCACCAGGAGTGCCAGTCCCAGACCATCGCGACGTCGGCCTCGGTGCGGGTGCCGCGGATCGGGGTCAACGAGTCGAGCGAGGCGCCGAGCCCGACCACCTCGCGCCACACGCGGGTGTCCGTGCCGCCGTGCGGCAGCATCGCCGAGTGGAACTTCTCGGCACCGCGCCGGGACTGGCGCCACTGGAAGAACATGGCGCCCTCGGAGCCGCGGGCCACGTGGGCGAGGGAGTTGCGGGCCATCTGACCGGGGGCCTTGGCCGGGTTGCGGGGCTGCCAGTTGACACCCGAGGTGGAGTGTTCGAGCAGCAGCCAGGGGGCGCCACCCGCGACGGAGCGGGTCAGGTCGGCGGCCATGGCGAGGTTGACGTGGGTGCGGCGGCCGTCGGTGATCAGGTAGTGGTCGTTGGTGACGAGGTCGACCTCGCGGCCCCAGGCCCAGTAGTCGACGGAGTCGCACTGGCTGAGCGCGGTCATGAAGTTGGTGGTGACCGGGACGCCGGGTGAGAGGCGGTGCAGGATGTCCCGCTCCGCCGTGAAGTTCTCGCGCATGGTGGCGTCGGCGAAGCGCCGGTAGTCCAGCGCCTGGGCCGGGTTGCCGACCGTCGGGGTCACGCGCGGCGGGTTGATCTGGTCGAAGCCGGCGTAGCGCTGGCCCCAGAAGGCGGTGCCCCAGGCCTCGTTGACGGCGTCGACCGTGCCGTACGTGGTCGCCAGCCAGCGGCGGAAGTGCGCGGCGCAGGACTCGCAGTAGCAGGCCGAGACGGGAACGCCGTACTCGTTGTGGACGTGCCACAGCGCCAGGGCCGGGTGGTTTCCGTAGCGCTCGGCGAGTCGCGTGGTGATGTTCGCCGCGGCGGCGCGGTAGTCGGCGTTGCTGTGGCAGATGGCGGCGCGGGAGCCGAACTCGTAGCGCACGCCCTCGGCGGTGACCGGGAGGGCCTCGGGGTGGGCCCGGTAGAACCAGGCGGGCGGGGCGACGGTGGGTGTGCCGAGGTCGACGCGAATGCCGTTCTCGTGCAGCAGGTCGAGGAGCCGGTCCAGCCAGCCGAAGTCGTAGGTGCCGGGGGCGGGCTCCAGCAGGGCCCAGGAGAAGATCCCGGCGCTCACCATCGTGACGCCGGCCTCGCGCATCAGCCGGACGTCCTCCTGCCAGACGCTCTCCGGCCACTGCTCGGGGTTGTAGTCCCCGCCGAAGGCGAGCCCGGTGAGGCCCCTGGGGGTGGTCTCCGGCATGGATGGTCTCCCGATGTGATCGATCAAATGGGAACGTGCACACACATGGTCGGTGGTGCAAGCCCAACATAACCGCACAGCAACAACCATTGACAAGTGTCCGGGATGTTTCTCTACTGTGAACGCTCACAGAAGCATGGCAGGTCTCCGCAGCAGGCGGAGACCCCAGGTCAGGGGAGAGATCCATGCCGTACACGAAGCGCCGCCGCCTGGTGACGTCCGCCGTCGCCGTCGCACTCGGTGCCACCGCCCTCGCCGCCTGCGGCTCGTCCGACGACGACAGTGACGCCCAGTCGGGCCCGGTCTCGCTGACGTACTGGACCTGGACGCCCGGCATGGACAAGGTCGTCGACCTGTGGAACAAGGGCCCGGGCAAGAAGGAGCAGATCACCGTCACGGTGAAGAAGCAGGCCTCCGGCGACACCCTGGTCACCAAGATCCTCACCGCGCACAAGGCCGGCAAGGCGCCCGACCTGGTCCAGGCCGAGTACCAGGCGCTGCCGACCCTGGTCAGCAACGACGCGCTCGCCGACATATCGGGCGAGGTCGGGGACGAGAAGGGCAGGTTCGCCGAGGGCGTGTGGCAGCAGACCACACTGGGCACGGACGCCGTCTACGCCGTCCCCCAGGACATCGGGCCGATGATGTTCTACTACCGCGAGGACCTGTTCAAGAAGTACGACCTGAAGGTCCCGGCCACCTGGGAGGAGTTCGCCGAGACCGCGCGCAAGCTGAAGAAGGCGGCCCCCGACAAGGACCTCACCACCTTCTCCGCCAACGACTCCGGCCTCTTCGCGGGCCTCGCCCAGCAGGCCGGCGCGCAGTGGTGGACCACCGAGGGCCAGAAGTGGAAGGTCGGCATCGACGACGCGGCGACGAAGAAGGTCGCCGAGTTCTGGGGCGGCCTCGTCAAGGAGGGCGCCGTCGACAACCAGCCGATGTACACCCCGGCCTGGAACAAGGCGCTCAACACCGGCGAGCAGATCGCCTGGGTCAGCGCCGTGTGGGCTCCCGGCACGCTGACCACCGCCGCGCCCGACACCAAGGGCAAGTGGGCCATGGCCCCGCTCCCCCAGTGGTCCGACAGCGAGAACCGCACCGGCAGCTGGGGCGGCTCCTCCACGGGTGTGACCACCGACTCGAAGCACAAGGACGCCGCCGCGAAGTTCGCCGCCTGGCTGAACACCGACCGCGACGCCCTGAACGCCCTGGCCAAGGAGGGCGGCATCTACCCGGCCTCCACCTCCGCCCAGCTCAGCGGCGCCTTCACCAACCCGCCGGCGTACTTCTCCAACCAGCCGGACTTCTACACCAAGGCCGCCGACATCGCGAAGACGACGGCGCCCGCCGCCTGGGGACCGAACGTCAACACCGCCTACACGACCTTCAAGGACGCGTTCGCCACCGCCGCCAAGAACAAGTCGGACTTCACCGCCGCCCTCGCCACCATGCAGGAGGAGACGGTCGCCGACCTGAAGAAGCAGGGCTTCGAGGTCGCTCAGTGACCAGCACGACGGCACGCCGGAGGTCGCACGGGGTCAAGGGCGCCCCCTATGCCTTCCTGGTCCCCGCGATCGCCCTGTTCCTGCTCTTCTTCGCGCTGCCCATCGGGTACGCGGTCTATCTCAGCTTCCGCAAGGTGGAGGTGTCCGGGCTGGGCCTCGGCGCCGGTGCGCGGGACGAGGTCTGGGCCGGCTTCCAGAACTACACCGACGCCCTGGGCGACAGCGAGCTGCTGGACGGCGCGCTGCGCGTCCTCGGCTACGGCTGCGTCGTCGTGCCCGTGATGCTGGGCCTCGCCCTGCTGTTCGCGCTGATGCTGGACTCCGACAAGGTGCGCTTCACCCCGGTCACCCGGCTCGCGATCTTCCTGCCGTACGCCATCCCCGGGGTGGTGGCGGCACTGCTGTGGGGCTTCCTGTACCTGCCGGACGTCAGCCCCTTCTACTTCGTGCTCGAAAAGCTCGGTCTGCCGCAGCCCGACCTGCTGGACGGCGGTCCGCTGTACCTCGCCCTGTCGAACATCGCGGTCTGGGGCGGCACCGGCTTCAACATGATCGTCATCTACACCTCGCTGCGGGCCATCCCGGCCGAGGTGTACGAGGCGGCGAAGCTGGACGGCGCCTCCCCGCTGCAGATCGCGCTGCGGATCAAGATCCCGATGGTGGCGTCGTCGCTGGTGCTGACCTTCTTCTTCTCGATCATCGCCACGCTCCAGGTGTTCAACGAGCCGACCACCCTCAAACCGCTCACCAACTCCGTTTCCACGACCTGGAGTCCGCTGATGAAGGTGTATCAGGACGCCTTCGGCAAGGGCGACATCCACGCCGCCGCGGCCCAGGCGGCCATCATCGCGCTCGTCACCCTGGCGCTGTCCTTCGGGTTCCTGCGGGTGGCGAACCGGCGCAACAAGCAGGAGGCAGCCCGATGAGTTCCCTTGCCGTCCGCAAGACGCAGCCGGCTGCGGGTACCACGCCCGGCACCGCGCAGGGGCCGCCGCTGCGCCGCCGTATCGCGCTGGTCCCCACGCTCACGCTGCTGCTCGGCGCGGCCTACTGCCTGCTGCCGGTGGCCTGGGTGGTGATCGCGGCCACCAAGTCGGGCAGTGAACTGTTCTCCACCTTCACCTTCCTGCCGGGCACCGGCTTCGCCGACAACGTGAGCGACCTGAGCGCCTACCGCGACGGCGTCTACTGGCAGTGGATGGCCAACTCGGCCCTCTACGCCGGTCTCGGCGCCCTGCTGTCCACGGTCGTGTCGGCGTTCAGCGGCTACGCGCTGGCGACCTACCGCTTCCGCGGCCGGGAGACGCTGTTCAACGTGCTGCTGGCGGGCGTGCTGATGCCGCCGGTGATCCTCGCGGTCCCGCAGTACCTGCTGCTGGCGAAGGCGGACCTGACGGACTCGTACCTGGCCGTGCTGCTCCCCCAGATCCTCTCCCCCTACGGCGTCTACCTGGCGCGGATCTACGCGGCGGCGGCCGTGCCCGCCGACGTGGTGGAGGCCGGGCGGATGGACGGGGCGGGCGAGTGGCGGATCTTCACCCGGGTCGCGCTGCCGATGATGGTGCCGGGGCTGGTGACGGTGTTCCTGTTCCAGTTCGTGGCGGTGTGGAACAACTTCCTGCTGCCGTACATCATGCTCAGCGACGACGAGAAGTTCCCGATCACGCTCGGTCTGTACACGCTGCTGGAGCAGGGCGCCAACACGCCGGCGCTCTACACCCTGGTGATCACCGGCGCCTTCCTCGCGGTGATTCCGCTGGTCGCCCTCTTCCTGGTCGTCCAGCGGTTCTGGAGCCTCGATCTGCTCTCCGGGGCCGTAAAGTCATGACCATGAGCAACACGGGGGGCCGGCGCCGACCGCCGACGATCCACGACGTGGCCCGCGAGGCAGGCGTCTCGCGGGGCACCGTCTCGCGGGTGCTCAACGGCGGGCACTACGTCAGCCCGGCCGCGCAGGAGGCCGTCAACGCGGCCATCCGCAAGACGGGTTACGTCGTCAACCGGCACGCCCGGTCGCTGATCACCGGGCGTTCGGACTCGGTGGGTTTCCTGCTCACCGAGCCGCAGGAGCGGTTCTTCGAGGACCCCAACTTCAACGTCCTGCTGCGCGGCTGCACCCAGGCACTGGCCGCGCACGACGTGCCGCTGCTGCTGATGCTCGCCGGGACGAAGGACGAACGGCGGCGCATAACGCGGTACATCACGGCGGGGCACGTGGACGGCGTGCTGCTGGTCTCCAGTCACTCCGGCGATCCGGTCGCCGAGGAGCTGCGCGCGGCGGGCGTGCCGCTGGTCGCCTGTGGCAAGCCGATCGGGCTGGGCTCGAAGGTGAGCTACGTGGCGGCCGACGACCGCGACGGCGCCCGGGACATGGTCCGGCATCTGCTGTCGCTGGGGCGGCGGCGCGTGGGCGTGGTCACCGGCCCGCAGGACACGCCGGGCGGCGTGGAGCGCCTCGCCGGTTACCGGGAGGTGCTCGCCGAGGCGGGCGTCGCCTTCGACGAGCGGCTCGTCGTCTCCGGCGACTACAGCCGGGCCAGCGGCGAGGCGGGCGCGGAGCGGCTGCTGGCGCAGGCTCCGGACGTGGACGCGGTGTTCGTGGCCTCCGACCTGATGGCGCAAGGTGTGCTGGCCGCGTTGCAGCGGGCCGGGCGGCGGGTGCCGGAGGACGTGGCGGTGGGCGGTTTCGACGACTCGCCCGCCGCCGTCGCGGCCAGCCCGGAGCTGACCACCATCCGGCAGCCCTGGGACCGGATCAGCGCGGAGATGGTCCGGGTGCTGCTGGCCCAGATCGGCGGGGAGGACCCGGCCACGGTGATCCTGCCGACGGAGCTGGTGAAGCGGGAGTCGGCGTAGCGGTCGCGACGGGCGGTGCCGGGATGGTGTCGGGTGGGGCGGCGGGGGAATTCGTTGCACGCGCACTAGTTGCGAGTTCAACGAATACTGGCTTCGGTGCTACCGTGCACGTATGGCAGTCATGACGGCCGGCGCGCGGCTCGAGGAACGGTGGCGGGGCATTCTCGCGGTGCACGCACGCACGATGTGCGAGATCGACCGCGTGCTGCACCCGCACGGTCTGGGCGCGAGCGACTTCGAGGTGCTCGACGTCCTCGCGACCGAGGGACCCGAGGAGGGCGCCCAGTGCCGGGTGCAGAACCTGGTCGGCAGGGTCCATCTGAGTCAGAGCGCGCTGTCCCGGCTCATCGCCCGCCTGGAGAAGGACGGGCTGGTGGAGCGCACCATGTGCGCGGAGGACCGGCGCGGCGTGTGGGTCACCCTGACCCGCCGGGGCCGCGACCTGCACGCCGAGGTGCTGCCCCTGCAGCGGGCCGTGCTGGCCCGCATGCTGGGCGACGACGACCAGCCGACCTCAGGGGCGGGCCAGTAGGGTGCGCACGCCGTCCGACGTGAGGGTGAGGCGGTGCTCCGAGCCGGCGTCGATGGACAGTGACAGGTCCTCGGCCGGCCACTGCGCGGCGAGGGCGCCCAGCGGCACCATCCGGTAGCGGGAGACGTAGGGCAGCAGGTCGGCCATCTCCAACTCCGAGGTGAACACGGGCACCACCTGCCCGCCGCCCTGCTGCTCCAGTACCGGCAGGGCCAGCGTCCCGGGGTCGGCGCCGTCCTGCTCGTTCGCGTCGTCGGGCACCGGGACGAGCACGTCGCTGCTAGCGAGCGTGTCGAGCGCCGCCGTGTCCCCGGTGTTCTCGGCGAGCGCGTCCAGCGCACGCTGGGCGGGCGAGACGGAGTTGTCGTTCGCGGGTGTTTCCATGGCAGATCCCTGGTAGCGGCGGTGGTGGGCCCGCCCCGATGATCGGCACGGGACGGTCCAACCTCGCGTACCCGATCAGCCGGGGCGCAATCCTGTTCGGGATGTGAGGACCGGGGCTCGTGCGGTTACCCGGGAGGTCCCCGGAAGTCGAGCCACGGACTGGGAGAAGTGCTCATGTCCCACACCACCAGCGCCCGCGAGGTGGTCGACGCCATCAAGGACGTCGACTTCCCCGCGGGCAAGGACGAACTGATCCAGGCGGCGCGCAAGGCGGGTGCCTCGCCCGACGCCGTCGCCGCGCTGCGCGGCATCCCGCCCGAGAGTTACGCCAACCGTGACGAGGTGGCCCGGTCGGTCCGCGTGGACCCCGCCTCCGACCTCGGCACCTCCCCCGCGCAGCGCGCCGAGCAGGCACGCGCGGGCGGCAAGCCCGGCCAGTCCCAGCATCTGCGCGAGGTACCCAAGCCGCCCGTGGAGGAGGAACTGGACCGGGACCGCTGACGACCGGGAGCGCGCCCTCCCCTCCTCGCTCCGGACACCCACCCCCGCACCGCAACCTTTCGGTCAATCCGTATGTCCCACCCGATAACGGAAACAGGCGCACTCCTGGGGACACCATGCGACGAAGCAGAGCGGTATGGGTGGCGGTCGTGCTCGCGGGCACCGCCTTGGCGACGGCCACGGTCACCGACGCACGGAGCACCGTGCGGAACACCGCGCACACCACGGCGTGTGCCACCGGCTGGAGCAGCCTCGACAAGACCCGCGCCGCGGGGACGACGACCCCGGTGACGAACGTCAAGGCCGGCCGCCACGCGTGCTTCGACCGGTTGGTCGTCGACGTGCCCGGCGCACGCGCCGGCCGTCTCGGCCACGTCGTCCGGTACGTCGACCGGCTCCACCAGGACGGCTCGGGCCGCCCGATCCCGGTCGGCGGCGGAGCCGTCCTGGAGGTCCGGATCGCCGCGCCCGGCTACCGCCCCGAGACCGGCGCCGCCACGTATCCCGGGCGGGCCGGCGGGCCTCTGCCGGGTGTGGACCTCACCGGGTACCGCACCTTCCGGGACACCCGGTTCGCCGGCAGCTTCGAGGGGGAGACGCAGTTCGGGCTCGGAGTCCGGGCCCGCCTGCCGTTCCGGGTGCTGGCGCAGGACGGCCGCGTCGTGGTGGACGTCGCCCACTCCTGGAGCGGCACCCGCTGACACCTGGGGCGAGACCCTCGCACCGAACAGTCGTCGACCATCACCGGCCACCGATCATCTGATCAGGGCGGGGCCCACTTGATCGATCAGAAGTGCGATCGGGTTAGCATATGAGCGCCGCCTAGCTCGAAAGATAGAGACGTGACTGTCAACGACGACTCGTTCACCAACTGGAAGCACCGCGAAGAGATCGCGGAATCGATGATCCCGATGATCGGGAAGCTGCACCGCGAGCAGGACGTCACGATCCTGCTGCACAGCCGTTCCCTGGTGAACAAGTCGGTGGTCAGCATCCTCAAGACCCACCGCTTCGCCCGCCAGATCGCCGGCGCGGAGCTGTCGGTCACCGAGACGATGCCCTTCCTGCGGGCCCTCACCACGCTCGACCTCGGCCCCTCCCAGATCGACATCGGCATGCTCGCCGCGACCTACCGCAGCGACGACCGCGGGCTGACGGTGGAGGAGTTCACCGCCGAGGCCGTCGCCGGGGCCACGGGCGCCAACAAGATCGACCGTCGCGAGCCCCGCGACGTCGTCCTCTACGGCTTCGGCCGCATCGGCCGCCTCGTCGCCCGCCTGCTCATCGAGAAGGCCGGTTCGGGCAACGGTCTGCGGCTGCGCGCCATCGTCGTGCGCGGTGGCGGTGAGCGGGCCGCCGAGGACATCGTGAAGCGCGCCTCGCTGCTGCGCCGCGACTCCGTGCACGGCCAGTTCCAGGGCACGATCACCGTCGACGAGGACACCAGCACGATCCTCGCCAACGGCAACGCGATCAAGGTGATCCACGCCGACGACCCGACGCAGGTCGACTACACGGCGTACGGCATCAAGAACGCCATCCTCATCGACAACACCGGCAAGTGGCGCGACCGCGAGGGCCTGTCGAAGCACCTGCGACCCGGCATCGACAAGGTCGTCCTGACCGCGCCGGGCAAGGGCGACGTCCCGAACATCGTGCACGGCGTCAACCACGAGACCGTCAAGCCGGACGAGCAGATCCTGTCCTGCGCCTCCTGCACCACCAACGCGATCGTCCCGCCACTGAAGGCCATGGCGGACGAGTACGGGGTGCTGCGCGGCCACGTGGAGACCGTCCACTCGTTCACCAACGACCAGAACCTGCTGGACAACTACCACAAGTCGGACCGCCGTGGCCGCAGCGCGCCGCTGAACATGGTCATCACGGAGACGGGTGCCGCCTCCGCCGTCGCCAAGGCGCTCCCCGACCTCGAGGCGAGGATCACCGGCAGCTCGATCCGCGTGCCGGTGCCGGACGTGTCGATCGCGATCCTCAACCTGCAGCTCGCCCGCGAGACCACCCGCGAGGACGTGCTCGACCACCTCCGTGAGGTGTCGCTGACCTCGCCGCTCAAGCGCCAGATCGACTTCATCAGCGCCCCCGACGCGGTCTCCAGCGACTTCATCGGCTCGCGACACGCCTCGATCGTCGACGCCGGCGCGCTCAAGGTCGAGGGCGACAACGCGATCCTCTACCTCTGGTACGACAACGAGTTCGGCTACTCCTGCCAGGTCGTCCGCGTCGTCCAGCACGTCTCCGGGGTGGAGTACCCGACGTACCCGGCCCCGGCGGTCTGATCCGGAGTTTCACGCGTAGGCGCGAGGGGCGGTGGGGCATGGTGTCCCACCGCCCCTCGCGCGTGCCCGGTCGGGACCAGAGGCCCGCATCGGCCGTACCGGCCGGGGCACGCGTGGGGTGGTGTTCGCCCCTCGGACGCCGTGTCGCGCGACGGTCGGCTGAAACGAGAATGGAGCCATGAACGGACTGGTTCGGCGCTCGCCCTGGGGCGAGGTGCTGATCTGGTGCGTGGCGGTGCTGAGCCTGACCGTCCTCGCCACGGCAGCCGTCGTGCGAAGCACCGTGCTCGACCCCGAGTTCTACGGCCAGGTACTGGAGGACGAGCGGGCCTACCAGCGGTTCTACGACGAGGTACTGGTCGACCCGGACAGTACGCCGCTGGCCCGCGATCTGCTGGACCGGCTGCCCGTTCCGCAGTCGACCATCACCTCCAACCTCAAGGTGGTGATCCCGCCGGAGACGCTGCGGGCCATGGGGGACCGACAGATCGCAGAGGTGGTCCACTACCTGGAGGGCGACAGCGACCGGCTGCGGGTCACGGTCGACCTCGAGCCCGTCGTCGCCAACGTCGAGCGGCTCAGCCGCGCCTACTTCGGCGATGCCGTCGCCGCGCTGCAGCAACGGTCCGAACCCGATTTCCAGGCCTTCGTACAACGCCTGTCCGAACTGGCGGCGCAGGTGGTGGCCGGCGAGGCGCCCCTCGAGGACCTGCCGTCGCTACCGCTCTCCCCCAGCCAGGCGGTCGCGGCCACGAACGCGCTGCTGCGTCTGGTGCCCACGGCCGCGCGCGCCGACCTCAGGCCCACCGTGCAGACCGCGCTCGACCGGGGCGACGTGGCCTCGGCGCTGGCCGCCCTCGCGCCGGTCGCCCTGACTGACCAGGTCCGGGCCGTCGCCGGGGAGCTGCTGCGGGAGGCGAACGCGGGGACGTGGGTCGTCACCGTCGAGCTGGACCCCTCGTACGAGGCGTTGGCTCCGGTGGACCGGGCGCGTTCCGTCACCCGCCTCTTCCAGGGGGTGGTGGAACCGGCGGCAGCGGTGCTCTGCGCCGCCGCGCTCACCCTGCTGTGGTTCTCCACGCCCTCCCCCGCCCGGCGCCGGCTGATGCCGCTGGGCTGGGTGCCCGCCGCGGCCGCCTCGCTGATGGCGCTGACGGTGTTCCTCCTGCGTCTCACGTCGGGCGGCGCCCTCTTCGGCCCGCCGGCGTCGTGGCCCCCGTCTGCGAGGACACTCCTCGGCGACATCCAGGGCGCCGCTCTCGACCGGCTCCTGACCACCGCGACGGTCGTCGCGGTGATCCTGCTCGCCGCCGGCGCCCTGCTGATCACGGTCGGCTGGGTCTGGCAGACCAGGCCCGGTGTGCCGGTCCTCACCGACCCCCGGCACGGCCCGGCCCTGACCTTCGCCGTCACGGCGTGCGCGCTCGTCGGCACGGTGGTGGCACCTGTGGCGATCACCGGGTCCGCGCCGCGCATCTGCCAGGGCAGCGCCGAGCTGTGCGACGCCCGCTACGACGAGATCGCCCAGCTCGCGGCGCACAACGCGATGGCCACGACGGCGGACCGGTTCATCGGCCCCCTGCAGGACCCCGACATCGTCGGCCAGCTGAACGCCGGGGTGCGCGTGCTGCTCCTCGACACGCACCGATGGGAACGGCCCGAGGAGGTCGCGGACCGGCTGAGCACCTCGGACTTCTCCCCGGAACTGCGCCGGCGGCTCACCCAGGTCCTGGAGCGGGTGAACCCTCCCCACCCGGGCCTGTGGCTGTGCCACTCGGTCTGCGGCGCCGGGGCCCTCGACCTGGTACCCACGCTGCGGCAGATCGGTGAGTGGCTGCGCGCGAACCCCACGGAGGTGGTCACCCTGGTGGTGCAGGACGGCGTCGACCCGGTGGAGACCCGGAACGCCTTCGAACGGGCCGGCCTCGCCGACCTGCTGTACGAGCCGGACGCGGACCCGGACCGCCCGTGGCCGAAGCTCAAGGACATGATCGACGGCGGCCGGCGTCTGGTCGTCTTCGCGGAGAAGGCGGACGGGCCGGCGCCCTGGTACCGCAACCTCTACCGGTACGGCATGGAGACGCCCTTCGCCTTCCGCAGCCCGGACGAGATGACCTGTCTGCCGAACCGGGGCGGTACGGACAAGCGGCTGTTCCTGATGAACCACTTCGTGACGGCCGGCGGCGGAGTACGGCTGGACGCCGGCGTCGTCAACTCCCGCGCGCGGGTGCTGGAGCGCGCCCGTGCCTGCGAGCGGCAGCGCGGCAGACCCGTCAACTTCGTCGCGGTGGACTACGCGACGGTCGGCGACGCGCTCGGCGCGGTGGAGCAGCTCAACGCCGAACGCCTCCAGGACGATTCCCGCTTCCCGGTGAGACGCTCACCGGACGGGCCGTCCGGCGCGCGGGGAGCGCGCGGGTCCCCGGGGTGAGCCGGCCCGGCGGACGACCGGCCCGCCCGGCGACGCGGAGGTGGTCCGTGCCGCCGGGCGGGCGGGGCGCCGCCGGCGGTCCGGGCGGACCGCCGGCCGGCGTCACCGGCTGATCGTGAACTGCGAGCCCGGTTCGATCAGTACGTCGCCCTGGGCCGAATCGGTGATCGTGACGTTCGTCAGGGTGGCGCTGCCGCGGGCACCGCTCATCGCGAGGATTCCCGAGCCGTTGTTCGACTTGTCGATGCGGACGTCGGTGATCCTGACGCCCGGCATCGCTCCCCCTCCCGTCTTGAACTGGATGCCGTCATAGGTCGAGTCGAGGATCTCGGTGTCCCGGATGGTCACGCCCGGGATGTCCTGCCCCTGCGCGAAGAGGGTGATGGCGCCGAACTCCTGCGCCTCGCCCCAGAACGCGCCACCCGTCCGGTGCAGGGCGTTGCCCGCGATGAGGGTCTGGCCGGAGAAGGGCAGCGGGTCGTGGTCGGTGGCGAGCATGATGCCCGGGTAGTTCATCGTGTCGGAGACGACGTTGTTCTCGATGGTGTTGCCGTGGCCGCCGTACACCGCGATGCCGTTGGCCCGCCACGGCAGCTGGATGGTGTTGTTGCGGAAGTGGTTGTCGTGACCGACGTCCACGGCGGTGTCCTTCACGTACTTGCTGGCCCACACCGCGAGCGAGTCGTCACCGGTGTTGCGGAAGGAGGAGTTGTGGACGGTGGAGTTGCGGGTGCCGTTGGCGAAGTTGATGCCGTCGGCGTAGGTGTTGCGAATGCGCATGCCGGTGAACTCCAGGCCGTCACCGGGCCCCCACAGCTCGGGGATGTTCGCGTAGTCGCGGCCGGCCCACACGCCGACGTTGGCGTGTTCGATCCACACATTGGTGATCCTGGTGTCCTTGCCGAAACGGCCGTTGAGCCCGACGCCGCCCTCGTGGTTCCCGTCGCCGCCGCGGATGGTGCCCGAGCCGAAGATGGCGATGTCGGAGATCTTGGTGTTGTCGTCGATGTCGAAGCCGAAGTTGCCCTCGTGCGGGTGGTTGATCCCGCCGGCCTCGTGCGGCGGGGTGAGGGTGTGCAGCTGAGAGTGCCACATGCCCGCGCCGCGGATGGTGACGTCGCGGATGCCGACCTGGTTGAACTGGCCGCGGTTCTGCGGGTCGTCGGTGAGGATCTTCTGCTCCTGGCGCCACTGCCCGGCCGGGATCCACACGCAGTCGATCCGGCCGTTCTGGTCGTCGGTGACGGCGCGCTGGATGGCGTCGGTGTCGTCGAGTCCGTCGCCGGGGACGGCGCCGTACTCGGTGATCGAGGTGCAGTTCGCCGGCTTGGCCGCCGGGGGTGCGACCTGCTCCAGGTCGATCAGGTCGATGACGTAGAAGGCGGCCGAGTCGCCCGCGTCGCGCTGGAGGCGGAACGTGGTGCCCTGCGGGTAGGTCTTCGACAGCAGCGCGTGGGACTCGTCGAAGAGTCGCCGCGCGTCGCCGCCCGGCCGGTTGGTGAGCCCTTCGGGGTCGTCGGTGTTCCCGTACAGCCAGCTGTGCTTGGAGGACAGGGTCAGCTTCCGCACGAAGGCGCCGTCGGCGTAGAGGCTGATCGTGGCCTGCGCTCCCCCGCCGCCGGGGGCGTCCGGGACGGAGTTGCGCACCACGACGGAGTTGGTGGGCGTGGTGGAGGTGAACTCGACGTACTGGCCGGTGGAGTTGAGCCGGACCGACCTGCGTCCGGAGGACTCGGTGGCGAAGTTGGTGTGGCCGAAGGTGCGCTTGGCGTCGGTGGTGAGCAGGGTGCCCTCGTAGCGGCCGTCCTCCGCCTCGTACTCGGTGTACGGCACGGCGGCGCCGCGGCCGACGACGAGGGACTTGGCGAGCACGTTGTTGTTCTCGTTGGTCTCGGTGACGACGCCGGTGGCGTCCGCGGTGGCGGTGAGTGTGACGCCGCCGTCGGTCGCCGTCCAGGTGCCGCTGATCGGGACGTTCACCGTGGCCCCGGGGGCCACCTGACCGGTCGTGCCGTTGAGCGTGCTGGAGCCGGCCTGGATCCGGGTCACCGATCCCGCCGCGGCGGCGCTGGTGCCGCGGTTGTGCACGGCGACGGTGAAGGAGACGGGTGCGCCGACGGCCGGGTTCGCCGGGTCGGTGGTGAGGGAGCGCACCTCCAGGTCGGGGCCGGGGGCCCGTTCGACGACCAGCCGGTCCGTGGCGGTGCGGCTGTTGTTGGAGTCGTCCAGTTCGGCGACCGTGTCACGCGGGTCGACCACGGCGGAGACCGCGTAGCTGCCGGCCGCGCGGTTGCCGGTGGAGACGGCGACCTCGGTGGACTGGCCGGGGTCGAGCGCGGGTACCTCCGCGCTGCCGGCGGCCGTGCCCTCCACGGTGACGTCGGTGGTCGTCGCGGCCGAGCGTGCGGTGCCGGCGTTGCGGACCGTGACGTTCACGGTGACCGGGTCCCGCTCGGAGGGAGCGGCGGGTGACCAGTCGAGGCCGGTGACCGTCAGGTCGGGCGCGGGTGCGGCGGTGCCCACGACCTGGAACTCGGCGACCTGGCCGCCCGGCGCGCCGGTGTTGGCGAAGAACCTGAGCCGCACGTCGGCCACCCGGCCGGTGACGGGGATGGTCACCGAGTTGCCCTGGCCCGGACTGAAGGCGTAGTCGGCGCGGTCGCGCAGCGAGGTGAAGGTGCTCGCGCCCTGCTCGCGGCCGAGCACCTGGATGCTCTGGGTCCGCGCGGTCCAGACGGGGTCGGGGTTGAGCTTGACCACCACGGCGCTCACGTCCGCGTCGGCGCCGAGCTCTACGGTGAGGTCGGCGGGGTGGCCGGCCGCTTCCCAGTAGGTGGAGGTGGAATCGTCGGTGGCGTTGGCCGCGACGTAGGAGTGCACCGACGAGGTGGCCTGAACCGGCTTGTTGCGGGCCAGGTTGGTGCCGGTGGGCGGCGGCCCGGTGTCCACGTCCTCGCCGTAGACCTCGAGCTCGGAGAGTTGCGCGGCGTTCCAGCCGGTGTTGCCGGTGACCTGGACGCGGACGTACCGCGCGTCGGAGGGGGAGGCCAGGTCGACGGAGACGGTGTTGGCCCGCGCCGGGTCGAACGCCCGTTCCGACGAGGCGGCGAGCGTGCGGAAGGTGGAGCCGTCGGTGCTGCCCTGGAGGGAGAGGGTCTGGCTGCGGCTCTCCCAGCCGGCGGGCAGTTTGAGGACCACCCGGTCGACGTCGCGGGCCGTGCCGAGGTCGACCTGTACCCACTGGGGGAACGAGCCGGCCGGACCCTCCCAGTAGGACGCCTGGGTGCCGTCGGTGGTGTTGGCGGCCGGGTACGCGCCGTGGGAGCCGCCTGCCGTGGCCGGGCGGCCGAGTGCGAGGTTGACGTCGGCGGCGGCCGTCGCGGCCCGCGCGGTGGTGGCGAAGGGCAGCGGCAGCAGCCCGACCGTCATCAGCCCGGCTACGACGGCGCCCGTCAGCGACCGTCGGCCGAGAGATCTCCATCTCATGGGGGTCCTCTGTTCCGTGGGGAAGGCGGGGAGCGCGACAGGTCGACGGGAAGGGGAGCATCGACCATGCGCGTCAATTGAGCAGGACAGTCGATTCTTTGCGGAAAGTGCGTCATCAGATTTCTAGTGCGTCACCAGTTTGTCAACGGTCCGCGTTTGGGCCGTAGTTGCCACGCAAACAGCTTGCACAGCTTGCGTGGAAATTGCGTTCACTGTGGCCTGGGATGTTTCTGCCACCGGGGTGCTGTGTGGCTTCGCGAACCTCGTCGTGTGCGCAAGTCGTGCACCGACGCGAGAAACAACAAGGGCCGGGCCCCCGCCCCCGGGGGGGGGGCCCGCCCCGGGCCGGGGGGGGGCCCCCCCGGGGGGGGCGGGCCGGCCCTTGCCGGTGAGGGTCCCCCTCGGGGCCCGGTCAGTCCGTGCCGGACTCCATGGCGGCGCGGTCCAGCAGTTCGTCGTCGCGGGAGACCTCGCCACGGGAGGCGATGGCCTGCGCGCCGCCCTCCGGCATGGCACCGATCAGCCCGGTCGCGGCGGCCTGCGCGGCACCGATGGCGGGGTTCGCCGTGCCGATCAGGCCGAGCCCGGCGTACTGCTCCAGCTTGGCGCGCGAGTCGGCGATGTCGAGGTTGCGCATGGTGAGCTGGCCGATCCGGTCCACCGGGCCGAACGCGGAGTCCTCGGTGCGCTCCATCGACAGCTTGTCCGGGTGGTAGCTGAACGCCGGGCCCGTGGTGTCGAGGATCGAGTAGTCCTCACCGCGCCGCAGCCTGAGGGTGACCTCTCCGGTGACCGCCGAGCCGACCCAGCGCTGCAGCGACTCCCGGATCATCAGGGACTGCGGGTCCAGCCAGCGGCCCTCGTACATCAGCCGGCCCAGCCGCCGGCCCTCGGTGTGGTACTGGGCGAGGGTGTCCTCGTTGTGGATCGCGTTGACGAGGCGCTCGTAGGCCGCGTGCAGCAGGGCCATGCCGGGCGCCTCGTAGATGCCGCGGCTCTTGGCCTCGATGATCCGGTTCTCGATCTGGTCGGACATGCCCATGCCGTGCCGGCCGCCGATGGCGTTGGCCTCCATCACCAGGTCGACCGGGGAGGCGAACTCCTTGCCGTTGACCGTCACGGGGCGGCCCTGGTCGAAGCCGATCGTGACGTCCTCGGCGGCGATCTCGACCGACGGGTCCCAGAACCGCACGCCCATGATGGGCTCGACGGTCTCCACGCCGGTGTCGAGGTGCTCCAGCGTCTTGGCCTCGTGGGTGGCGCCCCAGATGTTGGCGTCGGTGGAGTACGCCTTCTCCGTCGAGTCCCGGTAGGGGAGGTCGTGGGCGAGGAGCCACTCCGACATCTCCTTGCGGCCGCCGAGCTCGGTCACGAAGTCCGCGTCCAGCCACGGCTTGTAGATCCTGAGCTGCGGGTTGGCGAGCAGGCCGTACCGGTAGAACCGCTCGATGTCGTTGCCCTTGAACGTGGAGCCGTCGCCCCAGATCTGGACGTCGTCCTCGAGCATCGCCCGGACGAGGAGCGTGCCAGTGACGGCGCGGCCGAGCGGCGTGGTGTTGAAGTAGGCACGCCCGCCCGAGCGGATGTGGAACGCCCCGCAGGTGAGCGCGGCCAGGCCCTCCTCGACCAGTGCCGCGCGGCAGTCGACCAGGCGCGCGATCTCGGCGCCGTAGGTCTTCGCACGGTCGGGCACCGAGGCGATGTCGGGCTCGTCGTACTGGCCGATGTCGGCGGTGTACGTGCAGGGGACGGCGCCCTTGTCACGCATCCACGCGACCGCGACCGAGGTGTCGAGGCCGCCCGAGAAGGCGATACCGACGCGCTCGCCGGTGGGGAGGGAGGTGAGGACCTTGGACATAGGAAGAGTATGCATGATTACGCATGATCATGCAAAGCCTGTGGTCACCGGGAAAGCCCGTGCGGTCACCGGGTCGGAACGAGCGGTGGCGCCCGAGGAGTCATCGGGCGGCACCGCTCGTGGTAATGCCTGCGGATCAGGCGTCGGCAGCGGCTCCCGGTCCCCCAGCGGCGGACTGGCCGAAGACGGCGTGCAGGCGCCGCGTGTGGTCGACCTGGCGTTCCGGACCGGTCAGGGTGACCGTCGCCGTCAGGAGCGGGGCGGTGCTCGACGCGGCGAGCCGCAGCTCCAGGTCGCCCGCCTCGACGACGCGGCGGCCGTCGCGGCCGGTGAACGACGCGAGGTCGGCCGGGACGGTGACGCGCACCCGGCGTGCCTCACCGGGGGCCAGCGGCACCCGCGTGTAGCCGATGAGGCGCTGCACCGGCTGGACGACGGAGGCGACCGGGTCGTGCAGGTACAGCTGGACGACCTCCGTGCCGTGCCGTTCACCCGTGTTGCGCACGGTGAACGCCAGCGCGAACTCGCCGTCGGTGGACGTCTCCCCGGCGTCCACCACGAGGTCGCTCCAGGCGAACGTGGTGTACGTGAGGCCGTGCCCGAAGCCGAAGGCGGGCGTCGGGTCGATGTTGGACACCTCGCTGGCGTGGGCGAGCCGCGCGCCGAGATAGGTGGTCGGCTGGGCCCCGGCTCCGCGCGGCACGCTGACGGGCAGCCTGCCGGAGGGGCTGATGCGCCCGCTGAGCACCCCGGCGATGGCGGCGGTGCCCTCCTCCCCGGGGAAGAACGACTGCACGATCGCGGCGGACTGGGTCACGGCCCGGCCCAGGGCATAGGGCCGACCGGCGAGCAGCACCGTCACGACCGGCTTGCCGGTGTCCAGCAGCGCGTCGAGGAGGTGCTGCTGCGCGCCGGGCAGGGCCAGCGACTCGGCGTCGCAGCCCTCGCCGCTGGTGCCGCGGCCGAACAGTCCGGCGCGGTCGCCCAGGACGGCGACGACGACGTCGGCCTCCCGCGCCGCCCGGACGGCCTCGGGGATGCCGAAGACGTCGCCGTCGTCGACGCCCGTGCCGTGCGCGTGGGTGATCTCGGCGTCGGGGAACTCGGCGGCGAGGGTGTCGCGCAGGGTGGGCAGTTCGATGCCGACCGGGTTCTCGGGGTGGTGGACGCCGATGTGCTGGGGGAAGGAGTAGCAGCCCAGTACGGCGGTGGACTCGTCGGCGTTGGGTCCGACCAGGGCGATGCGGCGCGGCCTCTCGAGCGGCAGGGTGCCGTCGTTGCTGAGCAGCACGACCGCTTCCTCGGCGACCGCGCGGGCCAGCCCGCGGTTCTCCGGTGAGTCCAGGTCGATCCGGCCGCGCAGGGTGTCCGGGTCGTCCAGATCCGCCCCGTCGAGCGCGGCGGGCACCGGGTTCCAGTCCGGGTCGAGCAGGCCGAGCATCGCCTTCTGGGTGAGCACCCGGCGCAGGGCGCGGTCGATGAGCGGCTCCGGTACGCGGCCGTCGGCGACGGCCTCCACCAGGGGCGTGCCGAACGTCTTGACGGTGGGCAGTTCGACGTCGACGCCCGCCCGCAGCGCGGCGCCGGCCGCGCCCGCCCAGTCGGCGGCGATGCCGTGCAGCGTCTTCAGGAACGCGATGCCGAAGTAGTCGGCGACGACGGTGCCGTCGAAGCCCCAGGTGTCGCGGAGCAGCCCGGTGAGCAGGTCCTCGTCGGCCGCGGCGGGCATGCCGTCGGTGTCGGTGTAGGCGTGCATCACCGACCGGGCGCCGCCCTCGCGGATCGCCATCTCGAAGGGCGGCAGCAGGACGTCGGCGCGCTCGCGCGGGCCCACGGAGGAGGGGGCGAGGTTGCGTCCGGCGCGGGAAGCCGAGTAGCCGACCAAGTGCTTGAGGGTGGCGACGATCCCGGCGGACTCAAGGCCCCGCACATAGGCGGTGCCGATGGTGCCGACGAGGTACGGGTCCTCGCCGATGGTCTCCTCGACCCGCCCCCAGCGGGCGTCGCGCACCACGTCCAGGACGGGCGCGAGGCCCTGGTGGACGCCGACGGCACGCATGTCGCGGCCGATGGCTGCGGCCATGCGGTGGACCAGGTCGGGGTCGAAGGTGGCGCCCCAGGACAGCGGGACGGGGTAGGCGGTCGCGCCCCAGGCGGCGAAGCCGGCCAGACACTCCTCGTGCGCGAGGGCGGGGATGCCGAACCGGTTCGTGGCGGCGATGCGGTTCTGGGTGCGCATGAGGGAGAGCGCGCCGAGCGCCGGGTCGACGGGCGCGGTGCCGAAGGGGCGGGTGAGTTGGCCCAGTCCGGTGGGCAGGAGTGCGTCGAGGTCGACGGCCTCCTCCATGTCGTGCTGATGGGGGGCGACGTCTCCGCCCTCGTTGGACGCGCCGACCCATACGCCGTACAGCTGGGCGATCTTCTCCTCGGGGGTCATCGCTTCGATCAGCGCGGACACCCGGGCGGTGAGGGACTGGGCGGGGTCGTTCCAGAGGGGGATTTCGGGGGTGGTCTCAACGGCCACGTCGGCGATCACTTTCCTCCGACGCCCATCAGGCCCTGGACCAGGGCACGACGGGCGAACAGGTAGACGAGCAGGATGGGCACCATGGACAGCACTACGGCTCCCAGCAGACCGGGGATGTCGATCCCGTGCGCGGTCTGGAAGTTGTACAGACCCAGGGTGACCACCTTGGTGGACTCGGACTGGGTCAGGACGAGCGGGAACAGGAAGCCGTTCCACGCCTGGAGCGCGGAGAACACCACGATCGTGGACAGTCCGCCGCGCGACAGCGGCACGACGAGCTGGAAGAACATCCGCCGCGGACTGGCGCCGTCCATGGCCATGGCCTCGTACAGCTCCGGGGAGATGTCACGCATCGCGCCGCTCAGGATCAGCGCGGACATCGGCAGGCAGAACGCGGCCGTGGGCAGGATGACGCCGAGGAGGTTGTCGTACAGCCCGGCCTCGCTGATCAGGTAGAACATCGGCACGATCACGGCCTGGGCCGGGATGGCGAGGCCGAGCAGGAACAGCCGGAAGATCGCCGACGTGGCCCTGCCGCGACTGCGGACGATCGCGTAGGCGAGCGGCGGCACCAGCAGCAGCACGATGCCGATCACGCAGGCGGTGACGACCAGGGTGTTGAAGAAGTACTGGCCGAAGCCCGAGTCGAAGGCGCCGGTGTAGTTGTCCAGCGTGAAGCTGTCCGGGATCGAGACCGGGCCGTTCTCGGCGTAGTCCTGGCGGGTGCGCAGGGTCGCGGCGAGCATCACGTACAGCGGCAGTCCGACCAGGAAGAGCCAGAAGAGCGAGCCGACGCCGGCCACGTAGTTGGGTCGGCGCCTCATGACACACCCTCCGCGGAGCTGCGCATCTTGTCGTAGCCGGAGACCCGGACGACGATCAGCGAAATGATCGTGGCCGCGACGACCAGGGCCAGGGCGATTGCCGAGCCGATGCCGTAGTCGAAGCTCTTGAAGGCCTTGTCGTACATGTAGTAGGCGCTGATGGTGGTGTCGGTGCCGGGGCCGCCCTGGGTCAGGATGAGGACCGTCTCGAACGTGGTCAGGCCGCCGACGATCATCAGGATCATCGAGGTGATCATGGAGGTGCGCAGCTGCGGCAGGGTGATGTGGAAGAACTGCCGGTAGCGGCCGGCCCCGTCGATCTCCGCCGCCTGGTACAGCACCGGCGGGATCGCGCGGGCGGCGCCCTGGTAGATCAGCGTGTGGAACGGGGTGAACTGCCATGTGCTGACGAACGCCAGCACTCCGATGGCGGTGCTCTGTTCACCGAACAGGTTGCCGTCGCCGAACAGCCAGGCGGCTTCGGCCGGGATGCCGAAGTTGGGGTCGAGCAGCGCCCGCCACAGCACGGACACGGCCGTCGCGGAGAGCAGCAGGGGGATGAAGTAGATGACCGACAGGACGGCGCGGTTGCGCTGGTGACCGGCGGCCCAGACGCCGAGCAGGATGCTCAGCGGCGTCTGGAGGACCACGCCGAGCGCGGTCAGCAGCAGGGTCAGCCAGATGCTCTTGAGCATGACCGGGTCGTCGATGAGGCGCGACCAGTTGTCCGTGCCGACGAACTCGGGCGAGCTGATCCCGTCCCAGCTCATGAAGGACAGCACCGCCACCATGATCAGCGGGACGATCGCGAAGAGGGCGAAGAACACTGCGGCGGGCAGCGCCCAGGCGAAGCCGGGGCGGCCTACCTTCGTTGCGGACGAGGCGGGCGGCCGCCGCCGGGACCCCTTTCGGGGGCCGGCGGCAGGCCGGGCGCTCGTGATCTGTGTGGTCATGAGCCGTTCGTCACTCGGTGGGAAGGGCCTGCATGGCCTTGATGAAGCCGTCCGTGTCGAGCTGTCCGTTGAAGAACTGCTGGACGGCCTTGTGCATGTCCGAACTCGCCTTCTGCGGGTACGCCTGGTCCCAGGACAGCTGGAACGACGGGGCGTCGGCGACGAGGTCGTACTGGAAGCGCGAATACTCGGGGTTGCCCGAGCTGTCGATGAACTTGTCGGTGTTGGTCGTGGTCGGCAGGTTGCCGATCTCCAGGTGCGCCTTGACGAACTCGTCGGAGTACATGAGCTTCAGGAACTCGGCGACGGCCTCGGGGTGCTTGGTCTTCTTCATCACCGAGTAGTAGTTGTTGGTGTTGCCGGCGACGTTCTTCGGGTCGCCCTTGCCGCCCTCGACGGTCGGGAAGGCGGTGTAGCCGAGGTCCTTCTCGGCGAACTCCTTGTGGTCCGTCAGCTGCTGGGAGTAGTACCAGGAGCCCATCAGCTCGAAGCCGGCCTTGCCCGAGGCAACCAGCTGGACCGAACCGCCGTTGGTGTACTTGACGGAGTCGTAGTTCTTGCCGAAGGCGCCGGCGTCGACCAGCTCCTTGATCATGCCCAGGGCCTTCTTGCTGTCCGGGCTCTCCCAGGCGCTCTTGTCGCCTCCGACGGCCTTCGCGAACAGCTCCGGACCGGCGATGCGGTCGTAGAGGTACTGGAACCACATCTGGGTGGGCCACACATCGCCGCCGCCGAGCGCGATCGGCGTGACACCCTTGTCCTTGAGCTTGCCCACCGCGTCGAGCAGTTCGTCCCAGGTCTTCGGCGTCTCGACGCCGGCCTCTTCGAGGACCTTCTTGTTGTGGAAGAGCAGGACCGGCTGGGTGCCGCGCATCGGGACGCCGTACGGCTTGCCGTCGACGACGGCGCTCTCGAAGACGGACGGCAGGAACTTCTGCTTCAGGTCCGGGTTCTTCTTGATGAAGTCGTCGAGCGGCAGCAGCAGGTCCGCCTTGACGAACGGCTTGATGCTGCCGCCGCCCCAGTTGTAGAAGATGTCCGGGGCCTGCGGTGTGCTGATGATCGTCTGGAGCTTCTGCTGGTAGTCGGCACCGGGGATGGTGTCGAGGACCGCCTTGACCTTGGACGTCTTGTTGAAGGTGTCGACGATCTGCTGCTCGACCTTGTTGCTGGCGTCGCCGTAGACCAGGACATGGATCTTGCCGTCGTCCGACGACCCCCCGCCGTTCCCGTCACCGCAGGCCGACAGGCTCAGGGCCAGGGCGAGCGTCGCACCGGTGGCGACCAGTCTGGGCAAGCGCGCACGTGTCTTCATCGTTCGCCTTTCGAATGTTTCGGCGCCATCACCGAAAGTCCATGCTGTCGGACAGTAAAGTCAGTCGGGAATTTTGGTCAATGGCTCTGCACGTGCCGACTCAAAACGTTATCGACGGGCCAGGGTTGGCCGCCGGGCTCCGCACGTTCCGCCCAGCGTGCGCTGGCCTATCCTGCGGGTATGCACGATGAAGTTGAGGTGGGCGCCAGAGTGACCCTGGCCGAGGTGGCGAACGAGGCGGGAGTATCCCCTTCGACAGTTTCGAAGGTGCTCAACGGTCGTTCGGATGTCTCACCCAGCACCCGGGTCAAGGTCGAGCGCCTTCTGGAGGTCCACGGCTACCGCCGCCGGAACCCGGGCGCGTCGCGTTCCCCGCTCGTCGAACTCGTCTTCCACGAGCTGGACAGCGTCTGGGCGATGGAGCTCGTCCGGGGTGTGGAGAACGTCGCCAAGCAGCACCGGACGACGGTGGTGCTCACCCGGAGCGGCACGCGGCACGCCCCCGCGCCCGACTGGATCGACGGCGTGCTCCGGCGCAGGCCACTGGGCGTCGTGCTGGTCTTCTCCTCGCTTCCCGAGGAGGTGAAACACCTGCTCGGATCGCGGGACATTCCCTACGTCATCGTCGACCCGGCCGGCGACCCCGACCCCGACGTGCCGTCCGTGGGCTCCGCCAACTGGGCCGGGGGCCTCGCGGCAACCCGCCATCTCACCGACCACGGGCACGCACGCGTCGCGATCATCACCGGGCCGGAGGACATGCTGTGCTCACTGGCCCGCCTCGACGGGTACCGCTCGGCCATGAGCATGGCGGGCCTGCCCGTCGACCCGCGACTCGTCCGCTTCGGCGACTTCCAGGTGCAGAGCGGTTTCGAGCACGCCATGGACCTGCTCGGCGGCCCCGACCGGCCGACGGCGATCTTCGCGGGCAGCGATCTGCAGGCGCTCGGCGTGCTGGAGGCGGCCCGGATCACAGGGCTGAGCGTGCCGGCGGACCTCTCGGTGGTCGGCTACGACGACGTGCCGCTGGCCCAGTGGTCGAGCCCGCCGCTGACCACGGTCCACCAGCCGCTGCGGCACATGGCCGAGGAGGCGACCCGCATGCTCTTGCGCCCGGACGACCCGGGCCAGGCCGGCCGGCGCATCGAACTGGCGACACACCTCGTCCTGCGGCAGAGCACCGCGCCACCGGCAGGAGTGACCGACGACCGGCCGACGGCCGAGACCGCGACGCTGCCGGGGCCAACGGGTCGCGGGCGCTGACCGGTTCCGGTGGGTACGGCGGGTGGTGACAGGCCGCTCCGGCCTGCGCGGCCCCTCCCCTCCCATCGGCCCACCCTCACACCGGCCAACCGCCCATCAACCTGTGCGTTCGGCATGTCGAATGGCATTCGATCCCTTGACACCCGAGGACGCGGCAACCTAGCGTTCACCGAAGCTGCGGCCAACCGGTTCCCCTGGACCTTTTCTCACCCGATGTCACCTTTCGGTCGCGCACGTGAAGCGGCCCGGACACGACGCAGCGCATGCGCTCACGAGAATCCGAAAACGTCAGCCCATGCCCGGTCTTGCGACATCCACCGGCTCCTGCAGCCGGGCACCGGCGGTGACGACGGTACCGGGCTCGACGCCGTGCGATTCCGTCCGCGGCCAGGCACCCTGGCGCTCGCCCCGTGCCGGCACACCCCGCCGCGGTCTCGAACGACCACCGCCCTCCTCACCTCTGCGCCCTCGCCCTCACGGACCCAGGAGACCGATGCCTTCCAGCGAGTCCCCCCGCATCTCGCCCGCGCCCGAGCAGGGCACGGCCCTCTCGTCCCGGGTCGGCTACGTCGAGGACGTCGCGCCGGGCCACGGCACCCTGCCGCCGCGTGCCTGGTACGCGGCGTCCGACGCGCCGTCACTGTCCCTGAACGGCCGCTGGCGCTTCCGGCTGTCGCCGACCGCCGACGCCGAGGACGACGCGTTCGCCGCGCCCGGGTACGACGCCGAGAACTGGGCCCGGGTGTCCGTCCCCGGCCACTGGGTTCTCCAGGGCCACGGCACACCGGTCTACACCAACCACCTCTACCCCTTCCCCGTCGACCCGCCACGGGTTCCGACCGAGAATCCGACCGGTGACCACCTGTACGTCTTCGATCTGCCGGCCGACTGGCCGGACAGGGCCGCGGGCGGCGGTACGGTCCTGCGTTTCGACGGGGTGGAGTCCTGTGCCCGGGTGTGGCTGAACGGCACGGACCTCGGCGAGTTCAAGGGATCGCGGCTGCCCCACGAGTTCGCCGCCGGACACTTGCTGAAGCCGTCCGGCAATGTGCTGGCGGTCCGGGTGCACCAGTGGTCGGCGGGCTCGTACCTGGAGGACCAGGACCAGTGGTGGCTGCCGGGCATCTTCCGTGACGTCACGCTGCTGCACCGCCCGGCCGGCGCCGTGCTCGACTTCTTCGTGCACGCCTCCTACGACCACACCACCGGCGAGGGCACCCTGCGCGTCGACTCCGACGTCGACGGCCGGGTGACCGTACCCGGGCTCGGCGTCGACGTCGCGACCGGCGAGCCGGTGACGGTCCCCGTCCGGCCGTGGACCGCCGAGACGCCGGTCCTCTACGACGGTGTGCTCGCCACCGCGGGCGAGCGGGTGCCCCTGCGCATCGGCTTTCGGACCGTTGAGCTGGCGGACGGACTCATCAAGGTCAACGGCAAGGCGGTCCTCTTCAAGGGCGTCAACCGGCACGAGTGGCACCCGGAGACGGGCCGCGCCCTGGACCTGGAGACCATGCGGGAGGACGTGCTGCTGATGAAGCGGCACAACGTCAACGCCGTGCGCACGTCGCACTACCCGCCGCACCCGGCCTTCCTGGACCTGTGCGACGAGTACGGACTGTGGGTCGTCGACGAGTGCGACCTGGAGACGCACGGCTTCGTCGAGCAGGACTGGCGCGACAACCCCGTCGACGACGACCGCTGGACCCCTGCTCTGCTGGACCGGGCCGCCCGGATGGTCGAGCGGGACAAGAACCATCCCTGCGTCGTCGTGTGGTCGCTGGGCAACGAGGCCGGCACCGGCCGCGGTCTGACCGCCATGGCCGAGTGGATCCGGGATCGGGACCCGTCCCGTCTCGTGCACTACGAGGGCGACATCGACAGCCGCGACACGGACATGTACTCACGGATGTACGCCTCCCACGCGGAGGTCGAGTCCATCGGCCGGGGCCTGGACGGCGGTACCCGCAAGCGCCGCCGGCTCCCCTTCATCCTCTGCGAGTACGGCCACGCCATGGGCAACGGGCCCGGGGGCCTCGCCGACTACCAGCGGATCTTCGAGGCGTACGACCGGCTCCAGGGTGGCTTCGTCTGGGAGTGGATCGACCACGGCATCCAGGACGAGCGCCACGGCTACGCCTACGGTGGTGACTTCGGCGAGGAACTGCACGACGGCAACTTCGTCTGCGACGGCCTGCTCTTCCCGGACCGGGCGCCGTCTCCCGGTCTGGTCGAGTACAAGAAGGTGATCGAGCCCGTCCGCATCGAGGGCTCCGGCGCCGACGGCACCGTACGGATCACCAACGCCCACGACTTCGCCGACCTGTCCGCGCTCGCCTTCCTGTGGTCGTACCAGCTGGACGGCGAGTCGGTCGACGCGGGCGCCCTCCCCGTGCCGGAGCTGGCAGCCGGTGAGTCGGCGGACGTGAAGCTGCCGCCGCTGCCCGCGGGCACCCGGGGCGCGGAAGGGGGCTGGACGGTCCGGGCGGTGCTCGCGGCCGACGCCGCCTGGGCACCGAAGGGCCATGAGGTCGCGTGGGCCCAGCTACCCGTCACCGAGCGCACCGTGCCGAAGGTGTCCGCCACCGCCCGACCCGTGTCCCGCGATGGCGTGATCACCCTCGGCCCGGGAGTCTTCGAGGCCCGCACGGGCACACTGCGGACCGTCGGCGGGGTCGAGGTCACCGGGCTCCGACTGGACGTGTGGCGTGCCCCGACCGACAACGACGAGGGCGCGTCCTGGCAGGACGGCCTGCGCTACGGCCCGGCGTGGCGCACGTACGGCCTGCACCGCATGCGTCACCGGCTGGACGCGGTGGAGGTCGGCGACAACGCGCTGACGGTACGGACCCGGGTGGCGCCCGCCGCCCGGGAGACGGGCCTCACCACCGTCTACCACTGGACCTGTGACGGTGCCCGGCTGAAGCTGGCCGTGTCCGTGGTTCCCGAGGGCGACTGGAGTGTGCCGCTGCCCCGGCTGGGCGTGCGGTTCGGGCTCGCCGGGTCGGCGGACCGGGTGCGGTGGTTCGGCGGGGGCCCCGGGGAGGCGTACCCGGACAGCAGGAGCGCCGCCGTGCTGGGCCGCTGGGAGTCCACGGTGGATGCGCTGCAGACCCCGTATGTCCGGCCCCAGGAGAACGGTGCGCGGGCGGACGTGCGTTGGGCCGAGATCGGCGGGCTGCGCGTCGAGGGCGACCCGGAGTTCTGGTTCACCGCCCGCCGCTGGACCAGCGAGCATCTGGACGAGGCCGCCCATCGCACCGATCTGGTCCCCGGCCATGCGGTGTGGGTCAACCTCGACCACGGCCAGCACGGCATCGGTTCACAGTCCTGCGGCCCGGGCCCCTTGCCCCAGTACGTCCTGCGGGCCGAACCCGCCCGGTTCTCCTTCGTCTTCACGAAGACGAGCTGACCGACACGGGCCACGGGCAACCGCGGCGGCCGGCCCCCACCGACGCCGGCCGCCGTGTCCGCACTCTTGGGGTCCTCGACGTGCCCCGCTCACTTGAGGGCTCCCAGCGTGACCCCGGACCGCCAGTAGCGGCGCATCGCGACCATCATGATCGCCATCGGGACGACGGACAGCAGTGCGCCGGTCAGCACGAGGCTCGTGAGGTCGACGCCCGACTCCAGGCGCTTGCCCGACCAGTTGTACAGGCCCAGGTTGAGCGTCCAGTTCTCCTCGCCGCGCAGCACGGTCAGTGGCAGGAAGAAGGCGTTCCAGGTGTTGACGAAGGCCAGCAGGAACACCGTCGCGCCGCCCGTCGTCATCATCCGCAGCACGATGCTGAAGAAGATGCGCAGCTCACCTGCTCCGTCGATACGGGCCGCCTCCAGCAGCTCGAAGGGGACGGTCGCCTCGGTGTACACCTTGGCCAGGTACACGCTGAACGGATTGATCAGGCAGGGGATCAGCATCGCCCAGGGGGTGTCGACCATGCCGATCGCCGAGAACAGCAGGTAGAGAGGGAGCGTGAGCAGGGCGATCGGGATCAGGAACGAGCCCACCACACACGCGAACACGGCGTTGCGGCCCGGGAAGTCGAACCGGGCCAGGCCGTATCCGGTGGCCAGCGCGATCAGTGTGCCGCCGAGGGAGCCGACGCCCGCGTACAGCAACGAGTTGGCCGTCCAGCGCAGGAAGACGCCGTCCTCGTAGGTGAAGAGCTGCTGCAGGTTGTCCCACAGGTGCCAGCCGGAGAACCACAGGCCGTTGCTCTGGTACAGCCCCGTGCGGTCCTTGGTCGCGGCGACGATCAGCCACCAGACCGGGAACAGGCTGTAGACACTGGCCATGACCAGCCCGACGAGGAGGAAGCGCTGACCGCCTCGCCCGCGGGAGGCCGGGTCCGGGCTCGTCAGGCGCCGGACGCCCCGGGCGGGGGGCCGTTCGGTGGTGTGCTCGCGCTCGCCGGTCAGCGTCATCAGTCGGCCTCCTTCGAGGTGAACCGGTAGAAGAGGAAGGAGGCCACGCCCAGGATCAGGGCGAGCAGCACCGACAGGGCCGCTGCGTAGTGGTAGTTGCCGGCGTTGAACGCCTGGTTGTAGATGATCATGATCGGGGTGAAGCTGTCACTGACCGTCTGCGGGGTGACGTTCCGGAAGAGTGCCGGCTCATTGAAGATCTGCAGCATCTGGATGACCGACAGCAGACCGGTCAGGACCAGAGCTCCGCGCACATGAGGGATCTTGATGCTGCGGGCGACGCGGATCTCGGAAGCGCCGTCCAGGCGGGCGGCCTCGAACAGTTCGCGGGGCACGCCCTGCAGGGCCGAGTAGATGATGACCATGTTGTAGCCGATGCCGTGCCAGGTCAGCAGGTTGCCGATGGACGGCCACACCATGGACGGCTCGAAGAAGTTCCAGTCGAACCCGAAGAGTTCGCCGAGCGGGGTCAGTGGACCGACGTCCGGGCTGTAGAGGTTGACCCACACGATCGCGGCCACCACGCCGGGGATCATGTACGGGACCAGCAGCAGGATCCGGAACCGGCCCGCCACCCGGGAGGTGACCGCGTCCAGGAGCAGCGCCAGCACCAGGCTGACGAAGAGCATCACCGGGATCTGGACGCAGGCGAACAGCACCACGCGCAGGACGGAGGTCATGAACGCGGTGTCGGTCAGGCCCCGGGTGTAGTTGTCGAGGCCGGCGAACTCGGTCGTCGAGCCGCCGAGACCGAGGCCGGACCGCTGCTCCACGAACAGCGACTGGTGGACGGCGTAGCCGATCGGCAGCAGGTACAGGAAGGCGAAGCCGAGCTGGAAGGGGAGCGTGAAGGCGGCGCCCTTCCAGCGCAGGGAGCGAGTCATCAGTGGGTGTCCTCGGCCTCTAGCCCTTGACGCTGATGCCGCGGGACTTCAGGTCGTCGACCGTCCACTTCTGCATGTGCGCCAGCAGGTCGGTGACCTTCTGCTCCTTGTTGACCACCTTGGCCCAGCCGGCCTGGAGCTCGGTGAACATCGCGGTCCAGTTCGGTCCGTAGGTCCAGTCGGTGGTGACGGTGCCCAGGCTGTCCGAGACGACCTTCCGCGCGGACTCGTAGTTCGGGCCCAGCAGTTTCCGGGAGATCGACTCGCCCACGTACGCGTCGCTGTCGGCCAGCGCCGGCATCACGCCGTTGCCGGTCTCCGGACTCGCCATCGTCCTGACCGCATCGGCGTCGGTGGACATCCACAGGGCGGCCTCGGCCGCCTGTTCCTGGTGGTCGCAGCCCTTCGTCACCAGGGTGACACCGCCGGTGAGGTTGGTGCCCGCGGGGGTCTTGGGCGCCTCGCCCCGATACGTCGGCCAGGGGGCCAGGGCCCAGTCGCCGAAGGACTTGCTGAAGTTCTGGACCATGCCGGCCATCTGCCAGGTGGAGATCTGCCGGGTCACGGTGTCGCCGTTGTCGTAGTTGCGCTGCACGGCCGCGTAGTCGGCGAAGGAGAGCTTGTTGTTCAGGTCGTTGTCGATGATCTCCTGGATCACCTCGGCGGCCTTCAGGCTGCCCTCGTCCCGGAAGTCGATCTTCCACGAGTCGCCGTCGATGGCGTACCAGTGGGCACCGGCCTGCATGGCGAGCACCTCAAGGGTGCTCGGGTCCTCACCGGCGTAGTTGGTGATCTCGATGCCGTGCTTCTTCAGCTTCTTGCCCGCCGCGATGAAGTCGTCCCAGGTCGCCGGGGGCTTGATGCCGTACTTGTCGAAGACGTCGGTGCGGTAGGCCGTGAACTGCGGCGCCGAGCTGGTGGGCACGCCGTAGAGCCTGCCCTGCACCTGCGCGCTCACCCACGAGCCGGGGTTGAACTTGCCCTTGTCGGCCCCGACGTACTTCGTGATGTCGGCCAGCGCCCCCTGCGAGACCCAACTGGTCACGTATTCGGCGGTGTTCTGCACCAGGCAGGGCGCGTTGTCGGCCTTGAGCGCGTTGGTCAGCTGCTTCTGCATGGTCAACTGGTCGGTGACCTTCGTGTACTTCAGCCGGACGTCCTCGTGCGAGGCGTTGAACGCCTTCACGACGGCCTCCTGGCCGTTCGCCCAGCCCCAGAAGGCAAGGGTGACCGGGCCGGACGCGCCGGAGGCCCCGTCGTCTCCCGACTCCGAGCCACCGCAGGCGGAGAGCAGACCTGTCAGCGCCATACCCGCGACGGCGGTGGAGGCGAACCTTCTCCGGGAGGTAGTGAAGTTCATCGACCGTGGTCCTTTGACATAGGCACTCTCAGAACGAGAGGACGGCGGCTCGGGAGATGCTGGCCAGGAACGGCGGCCGGAACACCGTCGGCACGCGGCTGTGCGAATGGCCAGGCGCAAGCTGTAGTAAGCGGTTGTCGGGAGACCGTAGGCGGATCCCCAACCGTGGGCAAGGGGTCCGGAAGAATTCGTTACGCCGGTCCGGCGGCCGCGTCAGCGGCAGGCACCGGGGAGTACCACCGCCTGTGCCCACGTTCGCGCAGGTCAAGGACGGTTCGCCGGACGAGGGGCTGACGCGTGCGGACTTCCGGCCTGGGGGGGAGATGTGTGACGAGAGGGCAGAAAACGATTACGAAACACGACTCGACCGGCCGCTCGACATGCCGCGCGGCCGGTCGGGCATGGGCCCCCTCCCGGGCTGGGGGACCCATGCCCCGGGATCAGCCCTGCCGCTCCGGTGGCCGCACCGACTGCCGTACGACGACGTGGGTGCCCAGGATCAGGTGGGCCCCGTCACCGCCCCGGCGGCCGGTGCCACCGCCCTCGCGCCGGTCGGCCACGGCACGCAGGGCAACGCGGCCCATCTCTTCGTACGGCACGTGCACGGTGCTCAGTTTGGGGGTCAGCTGGGAGGCCAGTGGTATGTCGTCGTAGCCGACGACCGAGACGTCCTCGGGCACCCGCAGCCCGGCCGAGCGCAGTGCCTGCATGGCGCCGGCGGCGACCACGTCGGTGCCCGCGAGGATCGCCGTGAAGCGCGATCCCTCCCTCAGAACGGACTCGACCGCCCTGAGGCCGTGCTCGAAGTCGTAGGGCCCGTGGTGCACCATGTCCGGCGGGAACGGCACGCCGTAGGCCTCGAACGCCCGCCGCGCCCCGTTCAGACGCCCCTGTGCGGTGGTGAGTTCGGCCGGACCGGGCAGCACGAGGACACGTCGGTGACCCGCCGAGAGCAGATGGCTGGCCATCGCGTAGGCGCCGCCCTCGTTGTCGTAGTCGACCGTCGTCGCCGGGACGTCACCCTCCAGGGGCGGCCGGCCCACGAGGACGAGGTGCGAGCCCGCCGCGTCCAGGGACCGGGCGAAGCGGGCCATGCGCAACTGGTATTCCTCGAAGTCGTAGGCGCCGCCGAGCAGTACGACCGCGGTGACGCCCTGCTGGCGCATGAGGTTGACCAGTGCCAGTTCCCGTTCGGGGTCGTCGCCGGTGGTGCCGACCAGGGTCAGCCAGCCGCGCAGCGAGGCGGCGCCTTCGACGCCCTTGGCCACATGGGCGAAGGCGGCGCCGGTGATGTGGTTGATGAGAATGGCCACCGTCGGTGTGCCGCCGCCGGCAAGGGAGCGGGCGTGCGCGTTGGTGACGTAGTCCAGCTCCCGGACGACCTTCATGACCCGGCGGCGCAGATCGTCCGAGACCGGGTAGTTTCCGGACAGCACGCGCGAGACGCTGGCGACCGAGACGCCCGCCCGCTCCGCGACGTCCCGGATGGTGGCCGGACCGGCGTCCGCCGACGCCTTGCGCTGACTCACCTTGCGGCTCCTTCACCGTAGCGGTTCCCTCACCGGGCGGACCGGGCTGCGGGCCCGCCGGTGCCGGAACCGTATCCCATTGTTTCTTCGCGTCGGCCCTGGCCGGTGCCCGGGGCTCAGGCGACCCGGGCCAGGTCCCCGCGGCGGACCTCGCAGACCGGCGGCACGCCCGCCACCAGTCGTTCCAGCTCCTCGACGGCCGTGCGGCCGAGGCGCTCCAGCTCGTTGCCGAGCGAGCCCGCGATGTGCGGCGTCAGGAACACGTTGGGCAGTCCGTACAGCGGGGAGTCCGCGGGCAGCGGCTCGGGCTCGGTGACGTCCAGGACCGCGCGGATCCTCCCGGAGACCAGCTCGTCGGTGAGGGCGTCGTGGTCCACCAGGGCGCCCCGGGAGGTGTTGATCAGCACCCCGCCGTCCGGGATGAGGGCCAGCCCGGCGCGGTCGAGCATGTGGTGGGTCTCGGGGATGTCGGGCGCGTGCAGACTGACGATGTCGCTGCCGCGCAGGAGGTCTTCCAGCGTCCGCGACCGGGCGCCCAACGCGCCGGCCTCGACGGAGTCCACGTACGGGTCGTACAACGAGACGGCGAATTCGAACGGCCGCAAGAGCTCCAGCAGCCTCCGGCCCACGCGCGAGGCGCCGATGACGCCCACCCGACGACCGACGTTGCCGATGCCGGCGGTCTCGGCGGGAGAGGGCGGCAGATGGGTGGCGCGGAAGCGGTCGCGGTGACCGAGGACGTCCTTGCCGGCCAGCAGGATCATGGCCAGCGTGTACTCCGCCACCGGCCGTGCGTTGGCGGCCACCGCGCTGGAGACGGTGACTCCCCGCTGCCACAGCGCGTCGCCGACCAGGGAGCGCACGGAACCGGCGGCGTGCAGCACGGCGCGCAGTCGGGGGGCGGCGGCCAGAACCGCGTCGTCGAGGCGGGGGCAGCCCCAGCCGGTGATCAGCACCTCTGCCTGCGCCAGCGCCGGGGCCGTGGCGGGATCGGCGAAGTCCCGCACGACGAGCGACGGGTCGATCCGCGCGGACTGCCGCAGCCGCTCCATCAACGGAGGTGGAAACAGCAACGGGAGGTGCACGGGGTCCATGGCGAAGACGGCCCTGGGTTGCTCGGCTGTGGGCATGACGCTCCTGACGGAAGACAGCACAGGGGTAACGTTTTCTGAAAGCGCCTTCTACCGTAGGTGCCGCCTGAGCGACCGGTCAATCGACGGCCCGGCCCCGCCATCCTTACCGCTCCCGTTCCCCGGACCCTCGCCCCAGGTCTCGCCACGGCAGTCGACCGAGCTCCACACGCGCCCCGCGAGCGCTGGACGCCTGGCGTTGCTCCTCATCGGACCTTGCTGACCTGCCTCTTTGGTCGGCCATGGCGTGGTCGGCACCTCCAGGGCGTAGCTGCCACCGGTTACTCCCCGGTTTCTCGAAAGTTGGTCAGAGGCCTTGACGCCGCGCATGAGCCGCTGGAAGCTCTGGCCGTCACTCACAGAAATCGGTTGCTACCCAAACAGCTGGGTGGCCGAGCACGTCCCGCCACGAGCCGCTCCCCGAACGAAGGTGAGACATACATGCGTGCCCACGCCGGTGTCCCTCCCAGCCGTCGCAGGTTCTTCGCCCTGGCGGCCGGCGGTGCCGTCGGGGCGGCGGCGGCGAGCGGTTGCGCGATGCGGGTGTCCACCGGTGTCAGCGGGCCCGGGGAGACCGTCACGCTGATGGTCAAGCCCGACGACATCTCCTCTGACCTGCTCCGACAAGCCCAGAAGGACATCGGCGTCAAGATCGCCACGGTCTCGTACGACATCACCAAGCTGATCGCGATGATGACCAACGGCAACCCGCCCGACCTGGTACGCGGTGTCGGTGCCACGGACGCGCCCTACTTCGCGGCGCGCGACGTGATGGAGGAACTGGACCCGTACTTCGCCCGGAGCAGCGTGCTCGAGGTCACCGATCTGGACCCGGTGAACGATCTGTGGCGCTATGACGGACGGACCCAGGGCAAGGGCCCCCGCTACGGCATGGCGAAGGACTTCTCACAGGACTCCATGTTCTGGTACAACACCGCGCTCTTCGACAGGGCGGGGGTCGCCCACCCGGCGGAGCTGGAACCGGTCACCTACGAGGAGTGGCTGGAGGACGCCAAGCGGCTCACCCGGCGCCAGAACGGGCAGACCACCGTCTTCGGCGGCAGCTACAACGGCGTGAGCGCCCCCACTCTGCTGGCGAGTCTGGCCGTGGCCGCCGGAGGGAGCATCTTCAGCGAGGACTTCGCCCGCGTCGACTTCACCGCGCCGGCCGCCCGCAAGGCGCTGAACTGGTACGTCGAGTACGGAAGGACCGGGGTCGGGCCCAGCGTCCTCCAGCCCGACCCCAACGGCTGGGACGGCCCCACCTACCAGGCGAACCGGATGGCCATGTCGAACTCGGGTTACTGGCTGGGGGGTGTCATCAACGCCGACGCGAAGCTCGCGCCGCTCTCCCGCCTCGCTCCCGCTCCCGTCTTCCAGGGCGGCCGGCGGGTCAGTCCCTGTCAGGCGGGCACCGGCTTGTGGATGCCGCGCAAGGCCCGGAACAAGGACGCCGCATGGCGGGTTTTCGAGTGGTTCTTCGGCGAGGCGCCGGCCAGGGCCCGCGCCACCGGCGGCTGGGGCATCCCCACGCTGACGTCCCTGCGTCCGCTGATGCCTGCCCAGGAGGCCCACCACCAACGCGTACTGAAGGTGCAGGAGGCCGAGCTGAAGCACTTCTCCGTGATCGCCTTCACTCCCTACGCCACGGTGGACTCGCTCTCCGCCGTCTTCAACCGGTTCGCCCCGGCCGCCATGAGGGGCGAGATGTCCGTCGACACCCTCGCCCGGCACCTGAACTCGGCCATGAACGAGCAGCTCGAGCGTGGTAAGGAGCAGGTGGGATGACGGTCAGGAACATCACTCCCGCACCCGACCGGACCGGCCCCGCCTCCACCGGTCGCCCGGCACCGTCCGTGAACCGCACCACCCGGTCCTCGACGACCACGCGCAGGCACCGGGCGTTCTACATGTTCGTCTCTCCGTGGATCATCGGGTTCGCCCTGCTGACGATCGTCCCGATGGCCTATGCGCTGTGGCTGAGCTTCACCACGTTCGACGGCATCTCGCCCCATTGGCGCTACGTCGGTCTCGGCAACTACCGGGAGTTGCTCTCCGATTCCCAGACCTGGAGTGCCCTGGGCCGCACAGGTCTGTTCGCGGTGACCTCGGTTCCGTTGTCGATCACCGCCGGACTGGGGCTCGCGGTCCTGGTCAACCGGCCGCTCAAGGCACGCGGTGTGTTCCGCACCCTGCTCTATCTGCCGGCCGTGATACCGCCCGTGGGCGCGGGCATCGCCTTCAAGCAGGTCTTCGACCAGAACTCCGGTGCCGCGAACGGCGTCCTGAACGTCTTCGGCATCGACGCGCTGGGCTGGCTCACCGACCCCCACGCGCGCTACGTCCTGCTGATGACCGTGCTGTGGGGCGCCGGCAACATAATGATCATCTCGCTGGCCGGGCTCCAGGACGTGCCCCGCGAACTGCACGAGGCGGCCCGCATCGACGGCGCCGGCGCCTGGCGGACCTTCCGCAGCATCACCGTGCCGCTGCTCTCCCCCGTCCTGCTCTTCCAGACCGTGACGGGCGTGATCGCCTCGGTGCAGACCATCATGCCGCTGCTGCTGGCACCGGGCGGCACCACGGCCGCCGTGACCGCGATCCCGCAGTCCAACTACCTGTACATGATGCAGGTGTTCGCGGAGTACTTCGCCTTCGGCCGCTACGGCTACGCCTCCGCGCTGCTGTGGGTGCTCTTCGTCCTGATCCTCATCGCCACCGGACTCGTCTTCAGGTTCACGTCCGGCGTGGTGTTCTACAACGTCGACCCGGAGGCGAAGAAGTGACCGCCACCAGCCCGACCGCCCGTTCCCGGGTGCCCCGGGACGCTCCGGACTCCCCCACGTCGACGGCCCGGGTCCGGGTGCGGGTGAACCGCCTGGTCCTCTACACGGTCCTCGTCACGGTCACGGGACTCTTCCTCGGCCCCTTCGGATGGCTGATCGTCTCCGGTCTGAAGACCCCGGCCGAGCTGGCGGCCTCTCCCGTGCACTGGCTGCCCGCCGTCTTCCGGTGGGACAACTTCGCCGACGCCTACCACCTGATCGACTTCCTCGGCTACGCGCGCAACTCCCTGGTCATCGCCACGATCTACGCCACGCTCATCACCCTCAGCTCGGCCTGGGTCGGCTACGGCTTCGCCCGGCTGAACGCACCCGGCAAGAAGGTGCTGTTCGGCATTCTCATCGGTTCGATGATGCTGCCCCAGATGATCACCCTGCTGCCGACCTATCTGATCTTCGCCCGGCTCGGCATGGTCGACACCTACTGGCCGTGGGTGCTGTGGGGCCTGTCCGCGGCTCCCTATCTGGTCTTCCTCTTCCGGCAGTTCTTCGCCGGGCTCCCCCGCGAACTGGAGGAGGCGGCGATCGTCGACGGCTGCGGCTACGCCGCGATCTTCTGGCGGATCTTCCTGCCGCAGTCCTGGCCGGTTCTCTCCGCGAGCTTCATCATCGCCTTCACCTGGAGCTGGGGTGACTACCTCGCCCCGCAGCTGCTGCTGTCGTCCGACCGCTCCACACTCGCCGTGGCCGTCATGAGCAGCTACGTCACCTCGGCCGGCACCCCGGTCACCAACCTCCAGGCCGCCGCCTCGGTGATGTACGTCGTGCCCATCCTGCTGATCTTCCTGGTCGCCCAGCGCGGGTTCGTCGCCGGCATGTCGACCACGGGCCTCAAGTAGCGCCGCCTCTCACCCGACACCCACCGCCCCTTCGCTGGATCGGAGTTTCGCATGAACACGCCCCTGTCCCGTCGTACGGCCCTTCAGACGGCCGGCGTCACCGTGCTCGCCGCCGGTTTCACCCACGTCACGGCCACGGCGGCCGGCGCGCAGGAGTCATCGGGCGGCCGGCCCCGGCTGGTGACGTATCCGGTGCCGGCCGGTGCCCCGGTCAAGACCGACAGCTTCATCGTCAAGGCCCGTACCCCTGGCGGCCGTTGGCAGACTCTCGGCGTGTACCGGCCCACCCTCGCCGAGATCGACCCGGCCACGGGCAGAAAGAAGCAGTTCGACTCCTCCCTCGCCTACTTCGACTTCTCCGGCGAGGTGGAGGTCGAGGTGACGTACATCAAGGGCGGCGTGCAGAAGGTGCGGGTGCGGCCGGACTCGTACGGCATCACACCGGAGGTGCGCGCCGACACGTTGCGGTTCAGGCTGGACCGGCCGCGGAAGGTCGTCGTGCAGATCAACGACGACCTCTTCGACTGCCTCCACCTGTTCGCCCGTGCGGTCGAGCCGCGGCGGCCGAGGGAGAACGACCCCGACGTCCTCTACTACGGCCCCGGCGTCCACACCACCCCCGACGGATACCTCGACGTGCCCTCCGGCAAGACCGTGTACGTCCACGGCGGCGCCGTCCTCAAGGCGACGGTCCGCTTCAAGGACGTACGGAACGCCAGGCTCGCCGGCCGCGGCGTGCTCGCCGGCACCGCGGCGGGCGGCGTGCTCGTCGAGGGCTCGACGGACATCTCCGTCGGCGGCCTCACCATGCTCAACCCGAACGGCTACGCGGTCCAGGTCGGCCAGTCCAGCGATGTCACCCTCAAGGACATGGCGGCCTTCAGCTCCAAGGGCTGGGGCGACGGCATCGACGTCTTCTCCAGCACCGACGTCGTGATCGACGGCGTCTTCATGCGCAACTCCGACGACTGCATCGCGATCTACACCCACCGCTGGGAGTACTACGGCGACACCCGCAACGTCACCGTCCGCGACTCCACCCTCTGGGCGGACGTCGCCCACCCGATCAACGTGGGCACGCACGGCAACACGGCCGCCCCCGAGGTCCTGGAGAACCTCGTCTTCCAGAACCTCGACATCTGCGACCACCGCGAACCCCAGACGGGCTACCAGGGGTGCATCGCCCTCAACGCCGGCGACAGCAACCTGATCAGGAACGTGCGGGTCGACGGGGTCCGCGTGGAGGACTTCCGCTGGGGGCAGCTCATCCACATGCGGGTCATGTTCAACACGAAGTACAACACCTCGGTCGGCCGCGGCATCGAGAACGTCCACGTCAAGGACCTCTCCTACACCGGCAAGCCCCTCGCGTCCTGCATGCTGCTCGGCTACGACGCCGACCACCCGGTCAAGGACGTCACCTTCGAGAACCTCGTCGTCAACGGCACGGTCGTCGCGGACTCGATGCAGAAGCCGACCTGGTACCTGACCACCGACTTCGTCCCGATGCACGTCAACGAACACGTGACGAACCTGAGGTTCGTCACCACCGCCGAGGCCGAGGCGGCCGCCGCGTCATGAACGTCCCCGCGACCACCCGCCGCGGCTTCCTCGGCGGCACCGCCGCCCTGCTGCTGGCGTCGGGCGCGAGCGGACTGCTCGTGCCCGGCCCGGCCCGGGCCACCGGCGACGCAGCCCGCTCCCGTTCCTTCACCCACCCCGGCCTGCTGCACAACGCCGCCGACCTCGCCCGTATGAAGGCGGCGGTCGCCGCCGAGGAGTCACCCGTCCACGACGGCTACCTGGCCCTCGCGGCCGACGGCCGCTCGAAGGCGACGTACACCGTCCGCAACACCGGACAGGTCACCTCCTGGGGGCGTGGTCCCGGCGACCACATGAACGAGGCCGTCAGCGACTCGGCCGCCGCCTACCAGAACGCCCTCATGTGGTGCGTCACCGGACAGCGGGCGCACGCCGACAAGGCCCGCGACATCCTCGACGCCTGGTCCGCGTCCCTGACCACGATCACCGGCGCCGACGGACCGCTCGGCGCCGGACTCCAGGCCTTCAAGTTCGTCAACGCGGCAGAACTGCTGCGCCACAGCGGCTACGACGGCTGGACGGCGGCGGACATCGCCCGATGCGAGCGGTCCTTCCTGGACGTCTGGTATCCGGCGGTGTCGGGCTACATGCTCTACGCCAACGGCAACTGGGACCTCACCGCGATCCAGACGATCCTGGCCATCGGTGTCTTCTGCGAGGAGCGCGCCCTCTTCGAGGACGCCCTGCGCTTCGCCGCCGCCGGTGCGGGCAACGGCAGCGTCCGCCACCGCGTCGTCACCGCCGCCGGCCAGGGCCAGGAGTCCGGCCGCGACCAGGGGCACGAGCAGCTGGCCGTCGGCCTGATGGGCGACGCCGCCCAGGTCGCCTGGAACCAGGGCGTCGACCTGTGGGGCTTCGACGGCAACCGCATCCTCGCGGGCGCCGAGTACGCCGCCCGCTACAACCTCGGCGGCGACGTCCCCTTCGGTCCCGACCTCGACCGCACCGGCAAGTACATCAAGACGGCCGTGTCGGAGAAGGGCCGCGGCACCCTGCCCCCGGTCCACGAGATGTACTACGCCCACTACGCCGGTGTCCGCGGCCTCGACACCCCGCACACCCGGGCCGCCGTCTTCCGCGGTACCGACGGCGCCCGTGTCGTCGAGGCGGGCAGCGACGACCTCCCCGGTTTCGGCACCCTCACCCACGCCGGAACCAAGGCCCCGACACCGACGGTGCCCACGGCTCCCGCCGGGGTCACGGCGGTGGGCGGCGACCGCGCGGTCACGGTGGCCTGGCTGCCGTCCGCGTGGGCGACGACGTACACCGTCCACCGGGCCGACCGTCCCCGAGGGCCCTACGTGGAGATCGCCTCGGGGCTGGACGGGCCGGCGTACACGGACACCCGCGCACTGCGTCCCGGCCGGACCTACTACTACACGGTGATCGCCGCCCATTCCCTTGGGAAGGGGCCCGGTTCGAGTCCGGTCGCCGCGACCGCGGGCCTCCCCGGCCCCTGGGCCGGCCGCGACCTCGGCGAGGTGCGGATCCCGGGCTCCGCCGCCTTCGACGGCGAGCGCTTCGTGCTGGAGGCGAGCGGCACGGCCGACGGCCACCACCTGGCGTACCTGCCGCTGCGCGGCGACGGCACCGTCACCGCGCGGATCGTCTTCCCGCTCAGCTCCCAGTACGCCAAGACCGGCGTCACCCTCCGCGGCTCGCTCGCCCCGGACGCCGCGCACGCCTCGATGCTGATCCAGGGGCTGCCGCTGCACACCTGGAGCGGCGTGTGGACCGTACGCCCGAGAGCCGGTGCGGCCGTCTCCGCGACCGGCAGCACACCCGTGCCGCCGTCCCAGCGGCGGGCGATCACGGCGGACGCGTCCTTCCCGATCTCCGACCTGGGCGCCCTGCCCGACTCCGCGACCCCCATCGAGGCCCCGTACGTCGAGGGCGCGGGCGACGGCTACCGGCTGCGGGCGCCGTACTGGGTCCGGGTGACCCGCAGGGGCCGGCGCTGCACCGGGGCCATCTCCCCGGACGGCATCCGCTGGACCGAGGTCGGCACCACCGAGGTCGATCTCGGTCGCACCGTGTACGCGGGGCTCACCCTCAGCTCCTGCCTCGGCGTCGACGAGGAGTACGCCGAGACCGGCACCGGGGCCTTCGACAACGTCACCGTGGAGTCCGCGACCGGCGAGGTCTGGTCGGTGCGCCGCCCCGCCCACACCCCGAGCGGCCCGCACGCCATCAGCGGCGCCGACGCCGTCGAGCTGGCCTGGACCGACCCGGACCTCTCCGCCCGGTTCACGGTGCTGCGCGCCACGGCCGCCGACGGGCCCTTCCGCACGCTCGCGACCGACGTCGGCCCCGTCGGCTTCGGCACCCGGGTGCGGTACGCCGACGCGACCGGCAGCCCCGGGACGACGTACCACTACGCCGTCGCGAAGACGAACCGCTCCGGTCTCGGCCCCCGCTCCCCGTCCGTGTCCGCCCGCATGCCCCACCCTGCCGTCCCCGCGCTCGACTCCGCCGCGACGGCGTTCGCGAACAAGGGCGTCGCCTTCCGCCACCTCCTGCGCGCCACGCACGAGCCCGTACGGTTCACCGCCCACGGCTTGCCCGACGGCCTGCACCTCGACAAACGCACCGGCCTGATCTCCGGCACCCCCACGCGTACCGGCGAGTTCACGGTCAGGACGTCGGTGGGGAACACGGCCGGCACCAGCGCCGGCACCCTCGTCCTCACGGTCGGCACAGCTCCGCCCGCCCCCTGGACGTACGGCGACCTGGGCGACGTCGTCCTGGACGACCGCGCGTTCGCCACCCTGGGCGTGGTCGCCGTCCGCACGCCCGGCAGTACGGCGTACGAGGAGGGGACGTTCGTGGTGCGGGGCGCGGGGACCGACCTCGGCGTCAACAACCAGGGCATGACGGCCCAATTCGTACGGCGCCCGGTCACCGGCGACTGCGAGATCACCGCCCGGCTGCTCTCCCGGACCGGTGCGACCGGCGACCGGGTCGGTCTGCTGATGACCAAGTCCCTCAACCCGTTCGACCAGGCGGCCGGGGCCATCGTCACCGGCGGCACCACCGCCCAGCTGATGCTGCGCCCGACGGTGGCCGGGAAGTCGGCCTTCACCGGCGACGTCGCGGTCACCACCCCCTGTCTGCTGCGGCTCAGGCGCACCGGGAACGCCTTCGCCGCCCACACCTCCACCGATGACGGTGCCACCTGGACCGCGCTGGCCTCCGGCGAGATCCCCGGGTTCGGTGACGCCCCCCACCACGTGGGCCTCGTGGTCTGCTCCCGCAGTCCCCTGGCCCACAGCACCACCACGTTCGAAAGGGTGAGCATCACCCGGAACTGACAGTTCACAGGATGGGAGACGCACAGCGATGAGCCGCACTTCCCCCCACAGCAACCACAGTCGCGCGCTGAGCCGCCGAGGCCTGCTGGCGGCCGCCGGCGCCCTCGCCGCCGCCGGCGCGGGCGCCGCCTTCACCGACACCGCGGGCGCAGCTCCCACGGCCTTCGCCCACCCGGGCATGCTGCACAACGCCGGCGACATCAACCGCGCCAGGCTCCGCGTCGCCGCCGGAGCGGACCCCTGGCTGTCCGGCTGGAACAGACTGACCGCCAACTCCCACGCACAGTCCACCTGGACGCCCCGGGCGACAGCGACGATCATCCGCGGGGGAACCGGACAGAACTACGCCCTTCTCTACAACGACATCGCCGCCGCCTACCAGAACGCGCTTCGCTGGCGAGTCGGGGCCACCGAGGCGAACGCCCGGTGCGCCGCCGGAATCCTCAACGCCTGGTCGTCGACCCTCACGACCGTCACCGGCAACGCGGACCGGTTCCTCGCCGCAGGCCTCTACGGCTGGCAACTCGCCAACGCGGCCGAACTCGTGCGGGACCACCCGGCGTTCGACCTCGCGGCCTTCCAGGAGATGATGGCCAACGTCTTCTACCCGCTCAACAACCAGTTCCTCACCCAGCACAACGACGCCTGCATCACCAACTACTGGGCCAACTGGGACCTGTGCAACATGGCCTCGGTCCTGGCCATCGGCATCCTCAACGAGGACCGCGCCAAGTACGACCAGGCCGTCGCGTACTTCAGGTCCGGTGCCGGCAACGGCTCCCTCGCACACGCCGTCCCGTACCTGCACACCGACTCCGACGGCTACGCCCTGGGGCAGTGGCAGGAGTCCGGCCGCGACCAGGGCCACACCGTGATGGGCATGGGTCAGATGGGCGCCTTCTGCGAGATGGCCTGGAACCAGGGCGACGACCTGTACGGCTACGACGGCAACCGGTTCATGAAGGCCGCCCAGTACGTCGCCAAGTACAACCTGGGCCAGGAAGTGCCCTTCACCACGTACACGTGGGGCACGGGACAGAACTGCGCCCAGCGGTCCCACACCGTCGTCTCGTCGGCGAGCCGCGGCCAGGCACGCCCCGTGTGGGCGATGCTCCACTACCACTACAACCGGCGTAGGTACCTCGACGACAAGTACATCTCCCAGATGTGCTTCTCGGTCGCCCCGGAGGGCGGAGGAGGTGACTACGGCTCCGCCAGCGGCGGCTACGACCAGCTCGGCTTCGGCACACTGATGTACGCCAAGTAGCCGCCCTGAAGCACTCGGGCCCCTCCTACGGCGTCGGAGCCTGGGCGGGGAGCAGCCCCTCGCTCTTCAGTTCGTCCCAGACGGCCGAGGGCACGGGGCGGCGCATGAGGGCGGCGGCGTCCCCGACCTCTTCCGGGCTGCGGGCACCGATCAGTACGCCGACCACGGCCGGGTGGGCGAGTGGATAGTGCAGTGCGGCCGCCCGCAGCGAAACGCCGTGCCGCTCCACGACGGTCCGCAACCTCAGGGCCCGGGACAGGAGATGCCCGGGAGCCGGCGCGTAGTCGTAGCGCGCGCCCGGCCGGGGGTCGGCGAGCAGGCCGGAGTTGAAGACACCGCCGGCCAGGACCGAGACGCCGCGCTCCTGGGCGGCGGGGAGGAGGTCGCTCAGGCCGCTGTGGTCGAGCAGGGTGTGCCGTCCGGCCAGCAGTACGACGTCGACGTCGGTGTCGGTGACGAAGCGGGTGAGCATGCCCGTCTGGTTCATGCCGGCCCCGATCGCGCCGACGACGCCCTCCGAGCGGAGCCGCTCCAGCGCGGGGTAGGCCTCGTGGAAGGCTGCCTCGGCGTGGTCGTCGGGGTCGTGGAGGAGAGCGACGTCGAGCCGGTCCAGGCCGAGCCGGGTGAGGCTGTGCTCGATGGAACGTCTGACGCCGTCGGCGGTGAAGTCCCAGACCCGGGCGTGGTCGGCGGGGACGGCGAAGCCGTGGGCCAGGTCGTTCTCACCCGGCCGGTCGCAGGGCACCAGGATGCGGCCGACCTTGCTGGAGACGGTGTAGTCGGTGCGCGGCCGGCCGGCCAGGGCGCGGCCGAGGCGGCGCTCGGACAGGCCCAGGCCGTAGTGGGGTGCGGTGTCGAAGCTGCGGATTCCCGCCGCCCAGGCGGCCTCCACGGTCGCTTCGGCCTGGTCGTCGGCGACGGCCGTGAACAGGTTGCCGAGGGCCGCCGCGCCGAGGGTGAGGGGGGTGACGGGGACGGTGCTGCGCCCGAGGGTGCGTGCAGGCTGTACGGGCACGTCCCTCACCCCTGCTCGGGGCGCGGACGCAGTCCTTGCATGCCGCCGTCGACGGCGAGTGAGGCGCCGGTCACGGAGGCGGCTGCCGGACTGGCCAGGTACGCGATGGCCGCGGCGACTTCGTCGGCACGGACCAGACGCCCGGTCGGCTGCCGTGCCTCGAGGGCGGCGCGTTCGGCGGCCGGGTCCTCCGCGGCGTTCAGGAGGCGGTCGATCCAGGGGGTGTCCGCGGTGCCGGGATTGACGCAGTTGACCCGGATGCCCTCGCGCAGGTGGTCGGCTGCCATGGCGAGCGTCAGGGAGAGTACGGCGCCCTTGCTCGCCGAGTACAGGGCGCGCTGGGGCAGCCCGGCCGTCGCGGCGATGGAACAGGTGTTGACGATGGCGGCGTGGGCGGATCGCCGTAGGTGCGGGAGGGCGGCCCGGGAGGCACGGACGAGGCCGAGCACGTTGACGTCGAAGACCCGGTGCCACTCGGCGTCGTCGTTGTCCTCGACGGTCCCCTGGGCCCCGATGCCCGCGTTGTTGACCAGGATGTCCAGTCCGCCGAGCTGTTGCGCGGTGTCGGCGACGGCGTCCCGCACCGAGGCGTCGTCGGTGAGGTCCGCGTTCACGCCGCGGAGGGGGGCCGGCAGGCTCGTGGTGTCCAGGTCCAGGACGGCGACCTGGGCGCCGCGCGCGGCGAGGAGACGGGCGGTCGCCGCTCCGATGCCGGAGGCCCCGCCGGTGACGAGGGCCCTGAGCCCCTGGAGTTCCGGTGTGCTCACTGCGCGCTCTCCTGGAGTTCGGTGGCCCAGACGGGGCCGTCGGGGTAGGTGTGGTCGGCGGCCGAGCGGGCGTGGAGCCGGGCGCCGATTCCGGGGGCGGTGGGGGCGAGGTAGCGGCCGTCACGGAGGCGCACGGGGTCGGTGAAGTGCTCGTGCAGGTGGTCGACGTACTCGATCACCCGGTTCTCGGTGGTCGCGGAGACGGCTACGTAGTCGAACATCGACAGGTGCTGGACCATCTCGCACAGGCCGACCCCGCCGGCGTGGGGGCAGACGGGGACACCGAACTTGGCGGCCAGCAGCAGGATGGCGACGTTCTCGGTGACGCCCGCGACGCGGCTGGCGTCCAGTTGCAGGATGTCGATGGCACCGGCCTGGAGGAGCTGCTTGAACATGACCTGGTTGTGGCAGTGCTCGCCGGTGGCGACCTTGACCGGTGCGATGCCCCGGCGGATGGCCGCATGCCCCAGGATGTCGTCGGGTGAGGTGGGCTCTTCTATCCAGTACGGATCGTGGGCGGCCAGGGCGGCCATCCGCTCGACGGCCTCCTGCACGCCCCACGCCTGGTTGGCGTCGACCGCGATCCGGGTGCCCGGTCCCACGGCTTCACGGGCCAGGCGCAGACGGCGCTCGTCCGCGGCCGGGTCGGCGCCGACCTTGAGCTTGATCTGGGTGAAGCCTTCGGCGACCGCTTCCTTGGACAGGCGCACCAGTTTGTCATCGGTGTATCCGAGCCAGCCGGGGGTGGTGGTGTAGGCGGGATAGCCGCGCTCCAGCAGGAGCCGGGTGCGCTCGGCGCGGCCGGGTTCGGCCGCGCGCAGGATCTCCAGGGCCTCGGCAGGGGTGAGGGCGTCGCGCAGATATCGGAAGTCGACCAGCGCGACGAGCTGTTCGGGGGTCATCTCCGACAGCAGTCGCCATACGGGCTTTTCCTCGCGGCGGCCGTACAGGTCCCACGCGGCGTTGACGATCGCGGCCGCGGCCATGTGGATGGCGCCCTTGGCCGGGCCGAGCCAGCGCAGTTGGCTGTCGCCGGTCAGGCGGCGGGAGAAGGCACCGAGATCGCTCAGGAGCTCTTCGACGTCCAGGCCCACCACCAAGGAGGCAAGGGCCTCGATGGCGGCGACCTCCACTTCATTGCCCCGGCCGATGGTGAAGGCCAGGCCGTGGCCCTCGCCGCCTTCGCTGGTGCGGAGGGTGACGTAGGCGGCGGAGTAGTCCGGTTCGGGGTTCATGGCGTCCGAGCCGTCGAGTTCGCGCGAGGTGGGGAACCGGATGTCGGCGGCCTCGACGGCGGTGATCACTTCAGGCATGGCGGTCACCGTGGGCGATCGTGGTCCGGGACTGGGCGTGCGTCATCGTCGGTTCTCCTCAGTTTCGGGTCGAACTGCGGGACGGCCGCAGTCATCCACTCATAAAGATGGGATGTATTCAAGGGTTCGTGCGGTTGACCTCTGGCTGACCTCTACGGCAGTCCCCCTTGGTCGGCATAGACATCGGATGTCATGGGTGCGTTGCGTCTCTGATGAGCTGCTCCGGGACCGGCACGACGGTGTCCGGCCCGGGCGAACAGGCACGTGATGTGCGGGGAATTCGGCCACCTCCCGTCATGTCGTCCCGTCGCACCTTCCGGCGCGTCGCCGGCGCCGCCGCCGTGATCTCCACCTCGCTGCCGACGGCACACTCCCCCGCACAGGCGGACGGCGACGGCACCCACCGCGAGCGGTCGCGTCAGCACGGCGCCCTCGTCTACGGCGCCCGGGGCACAGCGCGCTCGGACCAGGGGGGGCAGGAGGGAAGTTGTCCGCGAGAACCTGGACTCCCAGGGACTGGCGGACCGTGTCGGCGTACATGCCGAGTACGGCCTGCGGGATGCCCCGGGTTCCCGAGGAGCTCAAGCTCCTCTTCGGCATCGGCGACGTGGGGCGCCCCGTACGTGCGGCATCGGCGACGAGACCTCACCGATGTACGACATCGGCATGGGCCGGCTCCCACTGCGGCAGAGCGTGGTACCGCACGACACCCCCGGAACGAGCTGAACGGGACACCTCGGGGCGGGGCCGCGGGCTCGGTCTGAAGACCCGGCGGAGCCTCAGAAGGCCGTGAGGGCACTGATCGACTTGCGGCCGCCGCTCTCACCCACATGGGACGGGTGGGGACGTCGATGCCTCCGGAGACGATCAGATCGTCGCCCGTTGTGCGGCAGGTGCCGTCGGCGGCGACTGCCACGGTCGGCACGGTGGCGGCCGCGCTGACGCTGATCCCCACGATCGCCCTCGCGTCCCTCCACCGCCGCAGCCGCAGGCCGGTCACCGTCTGCAGCGCCGCGGATGCCGCTCGTGCCCGCGCTGCCGATGCCGGGGCCCGTCGCGGTGAGCGCCGCCTGCGCCCGGTACGGGAGAGCTGCCCGCGGTACCCGGTCCGTACGTACCACCCGACAGGAGGAACGTTCCATGCGCGCAACCCTCATGTACGAGGCCGGTGACGTCCGGGTGGAGGACGTCCCCGACTCGGTCGTCAAGGAGCCCACCGACGCCCTGGTCCGTATCACCGCGTCCTGTATCTGCGGCAGCGACCTGTGGCCCTACGCTTCGATGCCCTCGGCGGACGGTCCGGTCCGGATGGGGCACGAGTTCATCGGCATCGTCGAGGAGACCGGCTCGGCGGTGACCACCGTCAAGAGGGGCGACCTGGTCGTCGCGCCGTTCGCCATCTCCGACAACACGTGCGCGTTCTGCCGCGAGGACCTGCACACCTCCTGCGAGAACGCCCAGGGCGGCTTCTGGGACGGCATACCGGAAGAGGGCGGTCAGGCCGAAGCCGTCCGCGTCCCACTCGCCGACGGCACCCTCGTCAAGCTCCCCGTCGCCGCGGACTCGGCTCTCGTCCCGTCCCTGCTCACCCTCTCGGACGTCTTCGGCACCGGCCACCACGCCGCCGTGGCCGGCGGCGTCGGTGAACACACCCGCGTCACCGTCATCGGGGACGGCGCCGTCGGTCTGCTGGCGGTGCTGTCGGCCAGGCTCCTGGGCGCGGAACAGATCATCCTCATGGGCCGCCACCAGGCGCGCACCGACCTCGGCCGTGACTTCGGCGCCACCGACGTCGTCTCCGCCCGCGGCGAGGAAGGCATCGAGACCGTCCGCGACCTCACCGGCGGCCACGGCACGCACGTGGTCCTCGAGTGCGTCGGCGCCATGCCCGCCTACGAGCAGGCCCTCGGCATCGTCCGCCCCGGTGGCGTGATCAGCCGGGTCGGCGTCCCGCAGTACGAGGAGGCGCCGATCGGTTTCGGCAGCCTCTTCCGCCACAACATCCGCCTGGCCGGCGGGCCCGCCCCGACGCGCGCCTACATCGAGGAGCTGATGCCCGCCATCCTCGACGGCTCCATCGATCCGGGCAGGGTGTTCGACGCCACCACCGGCCTCGACGGGGTCCCGGCCGGCTACCAGGACATGGCCGACCGCAAGAGCCTCAAGGTCCTCGTCAAGCCCTGACCAGACACCCCTGGAGCAAGGGGGGTGCGGCCTGGACCGCCCCTCCTGCCCGCCCCGGGCCGGCGCCCGACCGAGCCGCGTTGCGGCCCAGGTCCCGTGGTGCGTACGCACCAGGACACGTGAGCTGCTGGTCCGGGCGCACCAGGGGAAGACGGCGGCCGGAGACGATGCCCGGTGGGGGCGCCGGAGGGAAGGGTGGGAGGCGCGCGAATCCCGCGCTTTCCCCTTGTCCCTTGGTGTCTGGAGTGATCAACAGGTGGCGACGTTTCCTTACCGGACCGGACGGTGGGCCTTCCGGCGGCGCCGGCTCGTGGGTGGTGTGCGGCCGGGTGTCCTGGTGCAGCAGAAGGCGTTCGACCTGGTGGTCGAGCGCCGATGACAAAGACGTCCATGTCCGAGGCCGTGGCTTCCCCGGCCCGCATCGGGAGGCCCGCGATCGGTGCCCTCGGCATCCTGGCCCTCGCCCTCGGTACCCTGCAGTCCGTGGTGGAGCCCGCGCTCCCGCTGCTCCAACGTGAGCTGGGGGTCAGTCCCGCCGAAGGGGCACTGGTCGCCAACGCATTACTCGTCACCGGCGCCGTCGTCACACCCGTCGCAGGCAAACTCGGCGACCGCTACGGCGGGAAACGCGTGCTGGTCCTGCTGATGGCCGTGGTCTCGGCCGGTGGTCTGCTGGCCTCTGTGGCACCGAACCTGCCGGTGTTGTTGCTCGGTCAGGTGTTGCAGGGCGTCATGGTGGGTGCTCTGCCCCTCTCGTTCATCCTGGTGCGCAAACACCTCTCGGCGGGAGAGTCGCAGGTGGCGATCGGGGTGGTCGTCGCGTTGTTCACGGGCGGCGGCATGGTGGGAACGTTGGTTGCCGGGCCGATCGCGGAAGGGATGTCCTGGCACGGGATGTTCGCGCTGCCGACGATCGCGATCATCGTGACGACGCTGGTGGTGACTCGGCTGATGCCGCATGATCCGCCGGTCCGGTCGGACACCGGGATCGACTGGCCCGGCGTGGTTCTGCTGAGCGGCGCGTTGCTCGCGTTCATGCTCGGGCTCGTGACGGTGACGAGCGGCGGCCTGCCGCCGCTCGTGGTCGGTGCCCTCGCGGTGGTCGTGGTCGCCCTCGCGACCGGATGGGTCGTCGTCGAGCGTCGGGCGGCCTCGCCGATGGTCGATCTGCGCATGCTGGCAAAGCCCGCGATGTGGAACGCGTGCGTGCTCACCTTCGTCATCACCGTCAGTTCCGGGATGGTGATCCTTCTGCTCCCGCAGCTGTTCGCGGTGTCCGCCGACGGGTACGGATTCGGCGCCGACACCACCGACATCGGCCTGTTCCTGCTGCCCGGCGCCATCGCAGGGGCGGTGAGCGATTCGGTCGGCGGTGTCGCGGCGCGGCGTTTCGGTCCGCGTGCCGTGGTCGTCGTGGGCACCGTCGCCACGGCGGCCACGTTGCTCGTCCTGGCGTCACTGCACACCGCAGCATGGCAGCTCGTCCTCGCGAAGGTGGTGACCGCGTTCGCCGCGGGCGTCGGTACCACGGCCTTGCTCGCCGGCGCCGCCACCGCCGTCGAGACCAGGGACACCGGCATCGCCACCAGCCTGCTCGTGGTGACACGCGTGATCGGCGTCGCCCTGGGCGCCCAGATCGGCGGTGCCGTCCTCGCCGCCGGGGCCGACCCGACGACGGGCCGGCCGGCCGAAGCGGCCTTCGTCACGGGTTTCGCCACGGCCGGCCTCGTCGCCGCGTTGTCACTGCTCGTTGTCCGTGTCACGAAGAAGGGAGTCCAGGCATGAGGTCCACCGGTCTGTCGATGGATGCGAGTACTACCGCACGGCGCGAAGTTCTGATCTCCGGCGCCAGTATCTCCGGACCCGCGCTGGCGTACTGGCTGCACCGGTCCGGGTTCGCGGTCACGGTGGTGGAGAAGGCGGGCGCACTGCGCGACGGTGGTTACCCGATCGACGTCCGCGGTACCGCGGTCGAGGTGGTCCGGCGAATGGGGATACTGCCGCAACTGCGGGACGCGCACATCGACTCGCGCCGCTGCACCTTCCTCGACGCCGACGGCGGTGCAGTGGCCTCGGTCAACCCGCGCGCCGTTGCCGGCAGCGTCGAGGGACAGGACCTCGAGGTGCGCCGTGGGGATCTGGCGGCGCTCCTCCACGCGACGGTGCGCGACGACGTGGAGTTCCTGTTCAACGACTCCATCGACACCCTCGACCAGTCCGCACAAGGGGTCGACGTCACCTTCCGCAGTGGGCGACGGCGCACGTTCGACCTGGTGGTCGGCGCCGACGGTATGCACTCAGCCACCCGGGAGTCCCTGTTCGGCCCCGAAGAACAGTTCCACCGCTACCTCGGCTACTGCTTCGCCATCTTCACCATGCCGAACACCTTCGGGCTCTCCCACGAGCTCATGCTGTGGAACACCCCGGGGAAAGCCGCGGCCCTCTACGCCGTCGGGGACACCGACGAGGTGCACGCCTTCCTGAACTTCCACCGACCGGAACCGCCGTTCGACTCCCTGGGGAACCGCGACGCCCAGCGGGACCTGGTCGCCACCGTCTTCGCAGGCGCGGGATGGGAGGTTCCCGGCATGGTCGACGCCATGCGTGACGCCGATGACCTGTTCTTCGACACGGCCGGTCAGATCCGCATGCCCCGCTGGTCCAGCGGACGCGTCGCGCTCGTCGGCGACGCCGCGTACGCGCCCTCGTTCCTCACCGGTCAAGGGTCGAGCCTTGCGCTGGTCGGTGCCTACATGCTCGCCCACGCCCTGGCCACGAACCGGGACCACACCGCGGCCTTCGCCGCCTACGAACGCGAGGTCCGCGAGTTCGTGGCCATGAACCAGGCACTGATCGACAAGGGTGGGGCCACGCTCTTCCCCACCACGGTGCGGGCCCTGGAGCGACGCAACACCATGCTGCGTGGCCTCGTCACCCTGCCCTCCCCGACCGCACAACCGGCCCACTCCGCCCTTATCCTGCCCGACTTCGCCCCGGTTCCATGACCTGACGCGTCAGGCTCACTCGGCGCTCCGCACCGGGCGGCGGCGGGGTGTGCGCGGCCGGCCGCGCGGAGCTGCCGAGGGCACCTGTGTCGGACTACGACAGGCCGTCGGGACCGGCCTGGACCAGTCCCGTCCGGTAGGCGATGACGACGAGTTGCGCCCGGTCGCGGGCCTCCAGCTTGGTCATGGCGCGCTGCACGTGGGCGCGGACGGTGAAGGGGCTGAGGAACATCCGCTCGGCGATCTCCTGGTTGGACAGGCCGGTCGCGACGAGAGCCACCATCTCGCGTTCGCGCGAGGTGAGCATGGCGAGCTGTTCGGGGTGGTGCGGCCGGGCGTCGTCCGGTGTGGCCAGGAAACGGGCGACCAAGGAGCGGGTCGCGGCGGGGGACAGAAGAGTGTCGCCGTCGGCGATCGTACGCACGGCGTCCGCCAGGTCCTCGGCCCCGATGCCCTTGCCGATGAAGCCGCCGGCCCCCGCGCGCAGCGCCTGAGCGACGTACTCGTCGGTCTCGTACGTGGTGAGGATCAGGACGCGGCTGGTCCGCAGTTCCGGGTCCGCGCAGATCTCCGCCGTGGCGGTGAGACCGTCCACCTCGGGCATACGGATGTCCATGACCACCACGTCCGGGCGCAACTCCCGGGTGAGTCTCACCGCCTCCCTTCCGTCGGCGGCCTCGCCGACCACGGTGATGTCGTCGGCGCTGTCGAGGAGCAACCGGAAGGCACCGCGCAGCAGGGCCTGGTCGTCGGCGAGCAGCACTCGGAGCGTCATGGCGCGTCCCCGGCCTCTCCGTCACCTGTCGCGCTGTCGGTCATACGTCCCCCGGGGGCTGTCGCCCCGTCAGTTCTCCGCGTCGTGTCCTTGGCGGGCGGCAGGGGCAGCTCGGCGGAGACGAGGAAGCCGCCCTCGGGACGCCTGTCCGCGGAGAGGTGTCCCCCGACCGCGGTGGCACGTTCACGCATCCCGATCAGACCGTAACCGGGCGGACGGTCCGGCACCGTGGACGCACTCGCTCCCGTGGACGCGGTCGGCGCCGTACGGGTGCCCCTTCCGTCGTCGGCGACGGTGACGGTCACGCGATCGCGGTGCCAGGCGAGGCTCACCCGGGCACTACCGGTACCGGCGTGTTTGGTCACGTTGGTCAGGGCCTCCTGGACGATGCGGTAGGCGGTGAGGTCCACTCCCGGCGGCAGCGGCCTGGCCGTGCCCTCCTGGTGCACCGACACCTCCAGACCCGCGCGGCGGAAGGACTCGAGGAGCGTGGGAAGCGTGGACAGACCGGGCGCCGGTTCGGCGGGCGCGGCCGCGTCCCCGGACTGACGCAGCAGACCGACCGTGGCCCGCAGTTCGTCGAGCGCGTGGCCGGTGGTCTCGACGAGTTCCTTCAGGCTCTTGCGGGTCTGCTCCGGGCGGGCGTCGAAGAGGTGGGCGGCGACCGTGGCCTGCGCGTTGGCCAGGGTGATCTGATGGGCCACGAGGTCGTGCAGTTCCCGGGCGATGCGCACCCGTTCCTCGGCCACTCTCCGGCGCGCCTCACGGTCCCGGCTCTCCTCGGCCCGCCGGGCCCGCTCCTCCACGGCCGCCAGGTAGGCCCGCCGGTTCCGCACCGAGTGACCGAGTACGCCGGCCACCAGCGGGAACGCCGCCACCGATCCCATCCTGCTGGCGTCCTGCCACGAGAGGCCCCCCGACAAGGGGATGGAGGCGACCAGCAGCGCCGCGGAGGAGAGCGACACCGCGCTCGCCGCGCGCCGTTCGGTGCGCGCGGCGAGCGCGTAGGCGTATGCGGTGATCGCGACGGGGGCCATGACGAGCGGGCTCAGCAGGAGGCCCAGGGGCTGCACCAGCAGGCCGACCGCGGTGGTGGCCGCCAGGGCGGCCAGGGGCGCCCGGTGCCGCACCGGAAGTACGGCACAGGACACCACGGCGACGAGGTAGGTGGTGGCGGGCGGCGGTGCCAGTGTGTCGTCGACGTGCACCACGCCGCCGAGCAGACAGAGCGCGAACGCCGTCGCCGTGATCGCTCCCTCCCGCCACCACGCACCCCGCGGTCGCGGGCCACCGCCGCCCGTGTGCGTCATGGCCGCCTCACTCCCGGCCGACGGGGAGCCGCCGCACCGCTGCGTCATGCCCGGTCGCAGAGGCCGGAACATGCCTGCTCAGTGCCTCACCCTCGATATCGACATTCGGCAGCACACGGTTCAGGATACGGGGCAGCCACCAGGCCCGGTGACCGAGCAGGGCCAGGACCGCGGGTGCGATCGCCATCCGGACCACGAAGGCGTCGAAGGCGACGGCGGAGGCCAGGCCGACGCCCATCGTCTGGATGGTCGGGCTGTTCATCCCGACGAATCCGGCGAACACACTGACCATGATGATCGCCGCCGCGGCCACCACACGTCCGCTGTACCGGAAACCGCTGACGATCGCCTCGCCGGGGGACGCGCCATGGGCGTAGGCCTCCCGCATCCGGGTGAGGAGGAAGACCTCGTAATCCATGGCGAGGCCGAACACTATGCCGATGATGAGGATCGGCATCAGCGACATGACCGGTCCGGTCTGCTCGATGCCGAGCAGGTCTGCCGCCCAGCCCCACTGGAAGACGGCGACGAGGACGCCGAAGGCGGCACCCACCGACAGCAGGAAGCCGAGCGCGGCCTTGACCGGGACCAGGACCGACCGGAAGACCACCATCAGCAGGAGCACCGCCAGACCGATGACCACGGTCAGATAGGGGATGAGGGCGTCGGACATGGCTTCGGATATGTCGATGTTCATCGCGGTGGTGCCGGTCACCAGGACGTCGGCGCCCGTGTCGGGCTCGACGCCGGAGACCGCGCCCCGGATCGCGTGCACCAGGTCCTTGGTCTCGCCGCTGTTCGGCGCGGTCTGCGGGACGGCGGTGAGGACGGCCGTGTCCCCGGTCCGGCTGAGCACCGGATCACCGACCGACGCGACCCCGTCCACTCCCCGTACGGTCTTGACGACCAGGTCCGTGGTGGCCCGGGCGTCCCCGGGCTCCTGCATGTCCACGACCACGGTCAACGGGCCGTTGAAGCCGGGACCGAAGCCTTCCGACAGCAGGTCGTAGGCACGGCGCTGGGTGGTCTCCACCGACTTGGACTCGTCACCGGGCAGACCGAGTTCGAGGCTCAGCGCCGGTACGGCGACGGCCCCGAGACCGAGTCCGGCGATCAACAGCACGGCCATCGGCCGACGCAGTACGAACCGCGCCCAGCGGGTGCCGAGCCCCGGTCGGCCGCCTTCGGTGGGCACCCGGTGCGGGCGTTCGTTCGCCGGCCGGGTGGCCTTGCGGACGGCGCGGGGCAGCACCCGTCGGCCGAAGAAGCCGAACAGCGCGGGGACCAGGGTCAGTGCGACGAGCACGGCGAGGGCCACGGCGCCCGCGCCGCCCATGCCCATCTTGGTGAGTTCGGGGATTCCGACGACCCCCAGCCCGGCCAGGGCGATGATGACGGTCGCGCCGGCGAAGACGACGGCGGATCCGGCCGTGCCCACCGCCCGGCCGGCGGCCTCCTCCGGCTCGCTGCCCTGGGCGCGCTCGTCGCGGAAGCGGGAGGTGATGAAGAGTGCGTAGTCGATGCCGACCGCCAGCCCCAGCATCAGCGCCAGGATGGCGACGGTGGACGTCAGGCCCAGCGGAACGGTCAGCGCGGAGACCAGGCCGAAGGCGATGGCCACGCCCATGAAGGCGGTCAGCAGCGACAACCCGGCCGCGACCAGCGAACCGAGGGCGAGGACCAGCACCACCGCCGCCACCGACACTCCGATGAGCTCCGTCGTACCGCCCGGTTCCTCCTCCGAGTCCAGGGCCGAGCCGCCGATCTCCACGGTCAGCCCCGCGTTCCGGGCCTGGTTCGCGGCGTCCTCGAGGGCGCTCTTCGTCGGCTCGGTCAGGTCGACGGCGTCCACGGTGTAGGTGACCGCGGAATAGGCGATGGTGCCGTCCTCGCTGACCGCGCCGGTCTCGTAGGGGTCGGTGGCCGACGCGACCTGATCGCCCCCGTCCAGGGAGCCGAGCGTGTCCTGGACGGCCGCCTTGTTCTCCCTGGCCGTCACCCGCTGCCCGTCCGGGGCCTGGAACACCAGGCGGGCCTCGGCGCCTTGGGAATTGTTCTGGGGGAAGCGTTCGTCCAGCAGGTCGAACGCCTTCTGCGACTCGGTGCCGGGCATGGAGAGGTCCTCTTCCTCCCCGGCCGGTGCCACGGCGGCGGCGACCACGGCCAGCCCCAGGACACCCAGCCACACACCACCCACGAGCCGGCGCCGCCGGAAGGCCCACCGTCCGATCCGGTAAAGAAACGTCGCCACCTGTTGATCACTCCAGACACCAAGGGACAAGGGGAAAGCGCGGGACTCGCGCGCCTCCCACCCTTCCCTCCGGCGCCCCCACCGGGCATCGTCTCCCGCCGCCGTCTTCCCCTGGTGCGCCCGGACCAGCCACTCACGCGTCCTGGTGCGTACGCACCACAGGACGTCCGCCGCCGCACCCGGCCCCCGCCAGGGTCTCCTGACCGACCGGGCGTCCGCGGGCCGCACTGCTGCCGGGTGCACGTCCCCTGCCACTCGCGACGGTGGGTGCGCGGCACCCAGGAAGCCCTCACCCGGGGGGACTGCGGCCTGGTCGCCTCCCGCCGTGGAGCCGAGGGTGGAGCCATGACCAGCAACGACACGCCCCGCGATCCACACCCGTACGTCGGGATGTGGGTGACCGCGGACGGGTTCATCCGCCAGGAACTGCTGCCGAACGGCCGCTACGACGAGGCCCGGGGCAATCGCCGGAGCGCCTACACCGGCCGCTACACCGTCACCGGCAGCCACCTCGACTACGTCGACGACACCGGCTTCACCGCCACCGGCGACGTCCGAGACGGCGTTCTCTTCCACGAGCACCTCGTGCTCTACCGCGAGGACGACCCGCGCGCCCGGCAGTGAGCCCGGCCGTGACCGAGATCCGGATGCACACGACCTGAGCCGCCCCCTCCCCCCGTGCCGGGCTGCGAAGCCGTCGTCGCCTGCGCCGGGATCCCGAAGAGAAGGGGCTCGACTGCCTCCATCAGGCCGTCGAGCCGCAAGGCACCGCCGCCACTGAGAAGGAGTTCTCTGTCCATGACCCCCTTGACCCCCTCCACCAGCCAGAAGGTCGTCCTCGTCACCGGCGCCAGCAGCGGCATCGGCGAGGCGACCGCCAGGCTGCTCGCCGAACGAGGCCACCATGTCGTCCTCGGCGCACGTCGCACCGAACGGCTCAAAGAACTCGCCGAGGACATCCGGGCGGCCGGCGGCAGCGCCGAACACCACCCTCTGGACGTGACCGACGCCGAACAGGTACGCGCCTTCGTCGACGCCGCCCACAGCAGGCACGGCCGCGTCGACGTCATGGTCAACAACGCCGGTGTGATGCCCCTGTCCAAGCTGGAGGCACTCCGGCTCGACGAGTGGAACCGCATGATCGACGTGAACATCCGCGGTGTGCTGCACGGCATCGCGGCCGCGCTGCCCGTCATGCGGGCCCAGCGCCACGGCCAGTTCGTCAACGTCGCCTCCATCGGCGCTCATCAGGTCTCCCCGACCGCGGCCGTCTACTGCGCCACCAAGTACGCCGTATGGGCCGTCTCGGAGGGGCTGCGGCAGGAGGTCGGCGGCGACATCCGCGTCACCACCGTCTGCCCGGGCGTCACCGAATCCGAACTGGCGGAGTCCATCTCCGACCCGGTCGGCCGCGAGGAGATGCGTACCTTCCGCCGCGTCGCCATCCCGGCCTCGTCCATCGGGGCGGCCATCGCGTTCGCCATCGACCAGCCCACCGAGGTCGACGTCAGCGAGATCATCGTCCGCCCCACCGCCGGCCTCGCCTGAGCCGATCACCTGCCTCGTCCCCACCGCTCACGGCGGGGACGAGCAGCGTCGTCCCCCACGGGTGGCATGCGGACCGGTGATCGGCGGCCCAACCCCCGGGCTCAGCGCTGTGGTGTGGTGCCGGGCCGGAAGGTCACGTTCGGGGTGTAATAGAAACCTCCGCCGCTGACCCGGTTGCCGGTGACCGCGACGTCGCTCACCGGCGAGACGAACCCGACCGTGTCCGCGCTCACTCGGACCGCGTTGCGCGAGGCGCCCGAAGCACCCGCCGTCACCGTCACCTGGTTGTCGATGATGTCGACCCCGGAGACGGGATTCGGCCCTACCTGGACCGGCGGTTGGCTGACCGTCCTCGCCGACACGGAACTGACGTAGACCCCACCGACGCTGTTGTTGATCGTGTTGCCGCGCACGATGATGTCGGTGGTGTTCATCGCGCCGATGGCGTCCCACTTGGCGTTGTCCACGACGTTGCCCTCGATCAGGACGCGCGCGTGCACCTGGCCGACCTTCTCGCCGCCGGTGTGCGATCCGACCAGTTTCGCCCAGGACGGCTGGGAGCCGGACGCGCCCGCGTAGTTGCGCTGGACCTGTACATCCACGGTCGGGGTGCCGTCGCTGGCTCCGGCCCAGGTGTTACCGGAGAGAGGCAGGTCGAGTTGGACGGCCTCACCCTGCCACAGGCCCCACGTCGGGTTCTCGACCCAGCCCTTGAAGAAGCAGTCCCGGACCGCACCCCGGCGCACGGCGTTGAGTTCTACCGCGTGCCACCACTTGACGTTCCAGACCGTCACGCCTTCGACCTCCACGTCCTGGGTGTGGGTGAAGGTCAGCACGTTCATCGGCGGAGCCTTGTCGGCACGTGCCCGCGCCGGCCCCGAGTCCTCCCACACCCACGCCGAAACGGGGTCCCACTCACCGCCCTTGACCATGATGTTGCCCGGGGCCGAATAGCCCTTCGTGGAAGAACTGGGAACATGGTTGATCAACATGGTGGCGGCCTTGGCGCCGCTGACCGCGGGCGCGGTGAACGCCCCCTGGCTGTCCGTCACGTACTCGGGACTGGGTGAGTGCTGATTCTTCCGGTCCAGCGTGTACGTCCGCATCACAGTGCCGAATCTGGCGACGAACCGGGCACCGGTGGCGTCCAAGACCGTGTTGCCGCCGATGACCAGAGTGTTGAGCAGCGTGTAGGTGGGAACGCCCGCGTACCCAGCCTTCACGATGATCCGGCCCTTGCCGTCGACGCCGTGCGGTCCGGCCACGCCCGCCGCCGCGTCGTCCAACGCCTTGCGCAGAGCCCGGACGTGCGCCGCCTCACCCGCAACGGACGGATTGACACCCGCGGCATCGGCTTGAGCCGCCGATGCCGCGCCCCCCGCAACCGTGACGGCCCCGGCCGCCACGCCCCCGCGCAGCAGGCCCCGTCGGCTGATCCCTGTCATTCTCCTGCCCCACCTCTCGAAACACCGGCCGACCAACCATCTCATCAGCCGGTGACAGTACTCCCGAAACCTGAACTCATGCGATCCAACGGGCCCGGAGGGCAGCGCCGACGACGGGTTACTTGGGGGCCCTGACCTCCATGAGCATGAACTCGCGCCCCTGCTCGTCCGCGCTCTCGCCGACGGGGTGCCGGTGACGTCGTATCAGGCCCGGCGCGCGCCCGGGGCGGTGAACCGGAGGTCTGTGGGACAAGGCGGGCCGAAGGAGAGGTGGTGCCGCCAAGGGTCGACCGCCGCACGCGCGGCCGCGAGCCAACTCCCACCCCCTGAGCGCATCTTCGGTGCCTCTTGACGCGCCGGGTATTGCGTAAGGGGTCGGCACTTGGTGGGGTGGGGCCGGGACGGACAGGACTGCTGAGAATACCCACGGGGGAAACGGTGCAGGCACAGAGGTTCGGGTATGCGGTGTCGCCGTCGGCGGCGATCGACACCGAGGCGACGTACCGTCACCTCGCGGACAGCAGGCGACGGGCGCGGCGCGGGCTTTTCGTCAGCTTCGTCGTGCTGGCCGTTCTGTACGGCGGCGGCGCGGTGTGGGTGGCTGCGGCGGGACGGCCCGGTTGGGTACTGGGCGCGCTGCCGTTCCTGCTGTTGCCGGTGGTGATCGTGCCGATGGGGTCGCTCCAGAAGCTCTACACGGTCTCCGTTCTGACCCGGTGGGTGAAGCGAGGACCATGGCAGGTGTGGCCCTGCCGCATGGAGGCTCTGCCGGACAAGGCCGCCGTGCACAGGGTGCTGATGCTGGGGCCGGACGGGACAGTGGCCCGGGAGATGTGGTCGAGGGTGCCGGTGCGGATCTGGGTGGGCCGCACTGACGGGCTCGGCCTGCTCTGGTTCTGCGGCGATCTGCGGTTCGGCGGCGTCTTCGCCGAACCCGGAGGCAGCCCGGTGTGGCGCGCCGAACCGCCCGCGCCGGGCCGGGAACTCGGCGCCGCCGTGCCCGCCGCCTCGCGCGACGACGAGAGCTCGATCGTCGCCGACCTGGCCCAGCAGGCGGCCCGCACCGTCTTCGGCAACCTCCTCGGCGGCTGACCCGGACTGGCTGATCACGGACGTCGGGCCCCCAGTGCCTTCCCGTGCCCCGACGGGACCACCCACAGCCGCGTGAGCGGCCGCGAGCCTGGACGTGGCCACGGCCCGGTTGCGCGTGAGGCGATCGGGCCCGCGTCGGACGTGGGCTCCGGTGCGCGAGGGACAACGGGCCCTCGTGTCCGCCCGGGTGACGGCGGGGCGCCCGTGGACGGCGAAGGCGCCCTGACGCGGCCCGCGGCTCGGTCGGCGCGGCGAACACGTCGGCGGAGCGGCGGTCCGGCGGCCACCACCGCCGCGAGGGCGTCGGGCTCACGAAGCGGGCCGAGTACTCTCGCGGCGCCGGGGGGCGCTCCGGTGCACCGGCTGGCCCGTCGATGGGCCCACGCCCCACCGTCGAGTTGGCGGCCGACCACGCAGGCCCCCTCCTCGTCATCGGCAACACCGGTCCCCTGAGCAGCCTCTGGCCAGCTCAAGAGCGTATTTCGGCCTTTCCCGGCGAGGCTGCCGGGTGCGCGCTCCCCGTCCGCCCGGACGGCTCTATGCTTCTACGCGTTTGTAGAAACAGGCCCGGGCGGTCCCGGGCCGCGCACTCTTGGGATGACACACATGGCTTCGATCGATCTGGACGAGGTGCTGGACAAGGCGTGGGCGGACAAGAGCCTGCCGGAGATACTCGCCGCCCCGGTGGCAGCGCTGAAGGGGGTCTCGGAGCGCGACGGCGAGCTGCTCCAGGAGGCGTTCGGCGTCAGCACCGTCGCGGACCTGGCCGAATTGAAGTACGTCCGCTGGGCACAGGCGCTGGCCGCTCTCGAAGCGGCCAAGTAGCCGGCCCGCGGACGACCGTGGTGCCGTTCGTCCCCTTGCAGCCGGACGGCACCGCCCTCACGAATCACACGCACGTAAAGGAGTGGACGCCACGATGGTGTTCAAGCGACTTCTCGGCTCGCTCGGCGTGGGCGCCCCCACAGTCGACACGGTCCTCGACCCGGCTCCCGCCCTGCCCGGCGGCACCCTCAGCGGGCAAGTACATCTCAAGGGCGGCCAGGCCGACTTCGACATCGAGCACATCACCCTCGAGCTCGTGGCCCGGGTCGAGGCGGAGCGCGAGGACGGCGAGAGCGACGGCATCGTCGTCTTCGACCGCTTCACCGTCGGCGGCGGCTTCCGGCTCGCCGCGCAGGAACCGCGCAGCGTGCCCTTCAGCGTCATGCTGCCCTGGGAGACGCCCGTCACCGAGCTGTACGGCCAGCCGCTGGGCATCGTGCTCGGCGTGCGCACCGAGCTGGCCGTTGCCGGCGCCAAGGACAAGGGTGACCTCGACCAGCTCACCGTCGCACCCCTGCCCGCCCAGGAGGCCATCCTTGAAGCCCTCGGACAACTCGGCTTCGGCTTCAAGTCCGCCGACCTCGAATACGGGCACATCGCCGGCACCGGGCAGCAACTGCCCTTCTACCAGGAGATCGAGCTGACCCCTGCTCCCCAGTACGCGCACCAGGTCAACGAGATCGAGCTGACCTTCCTGACCGGCCCGGGCGGCCTGGAAGTCGTACTGGAAGCCGACAAGCGCGGTGGCCTGTTCTCGTCGGGCCACGACGCGCTCACCCGCTTCACCGTAGGCCACCATGACGTGCGGGACTGGACGGCCGAAGTGGACGGCCGGCTACGGCAGCTCGTCGAGCACCGGTCGGCGTACGGCTCCCAGGCCGCGTACGGGCAAGGCGCCCCGTACACCGACCACGGACACGGTGATCAGCACCACCACGACCACCACCGCTCCGGCCCCGGCATGGGCACGGCCGTCGCGGCCGGCGCGGCCGGGCTCGCCGTCGGCGTTGTCGGTGGCATGGTCGCCGCGGAAGTCGTCGACGAGATCGGCGACTTCTTCGAGGGCGACGACGAAGGCGAGGAATGAGCCGTAACGCCGCTGCCAGGGGCGGAGGAAGCCGAGCCGCCCGCCCCGTCTCGGTGGTTTCCACGTTGCCGTAGAAAGGTACGGCTGCCCCGCGCCGCTTCGGCCGGGGCACACCTTTGACCCGTTCGGCGTGTCCATGGCCCTGCGGGGCCGTTCCAGAATTCCGGGTCGCAGACCCCGACGCAGCTCGTGGCGAAGTAGAAGCCCGACGAGGCGCGGGCCGTGATCCGGATCGGCAATGCGTCAGTCACGGCGCGAGTGCGGCGGCACATGCCGCCGGGGGTGGCCGTGGAGCCTGCCGTTGGAGGACCGGGTGCTGCTGGTGACCGCGTACTGGCGCACCAACCTCACCCTGCGCCAACTTGCCCCATTGTTCGGGATCTCGAAGTCAGCCTGCGGCCGTTGCCGCCCCGCCGACGGGGCAGCACGGGAACCGTCACAGGTCGCGGCGCATGCAGCCCCTCGGCCACTCGTCCAGGCCGTGTGCGGCCTCGGCCGCCCGCAGGCTTCGCACCCCGTCCGTCCATTCCGCTTCGGGCAGGTACCGGAACCCCAGCCGCTCGTAGTAGGGGCCGTTCCAGACGACTCCGGTGAAGGTCGTGAGGGTCAGCGCGGGGCAACCTTTGTCCCGGGCCCATTGCGCCACCCCTTCGATGAGCGCCTTACCGATGCCCCTGCGCGCGTGGGACGGATGCACCGATACCTGTTCGATGTGGGCGTTGCCGTCGATCACATCCACGATCACATAGGCGACGGGACGGCCGGCCTCGCCCACCCACACCCAGGCGCGATGGTCCTGAACATAGGTCTCGAGGGTCTCCAGCGACGGCGGCTCGTCGTCGGCGACCCGCACCATGTCGATCTCCCGGAAGGGCCGGCCGGCGGCCCGCTCGATGGCCTGCAGGACCGGCAGGTCCGCGGCAACCGCCCAGCGAATCATGTAACTCCCCTTGCACAGCGTTGGGACGGGGCACACTCTAGGCCCTCACTCCTCACTCCGAGCTGGTCGGATGAAGGGTGACGACTGCCTGGACGAGCTTGGTGATCCGCATGGTCGAGCACCGCGGTTCGTGAAGGAGCCCGGCCCTGGCGAGGGCCTCGACGATGCCGGGTTCACCACGCTGTCAGCCCGACTGCCGGTCCTCGACCGCAGGGTGGGAATGGCTCACTTCCTCGCCCCGCAAAGACCCGTTGGCGGACCACGGCGACCGTTGTTAGCCTCGCGGAGGCCGTGCGAGAGAACGAGGAGGTGGTACCCGTGAACGCAGTATCGACATGGGTGCTCTCCTCCGGGGTCACGGTCGGGCGATAGGTCGTCCGGGAGCGCCGCTCAAGAGCACTCCCGAAAGGCACGACCATGCAATTCACCTCTGAACAGCGCCTCGACGACGGCGTCCTCGAGCGCGAGTTCACCCTCGGTGAGATCCCCGGCAGCCTGTGGACGCCCGGATCCGCACCGGCCCCGCTGGTCCTGATGGCCCACAACAACGGCCTTCCCAAGGCGGAACCCCGGCTGGTGGCCCGGGCCCGGTACACCGCGGCGCGCGGCTACGCGGTGGCCACCATCGACGCCGCCGGGTGCGGTGACCGGCCCCGTTCCGCCGCCGACGAGCAGGCCCGTGCCGACCTCCGGCGGGCGATGAAGGCCGGCGAGCCGGTCGACGAGATCTTGGAGTCCTTCATCGGCCCGCTGGTCGAAAACGCGGTCCCGGAATGGCAGACCACTCTGGACGCCCTCCTCGCGCTGCCCGAGATCGGCGGCCCGGTCGGGTACTCCGGGGGGTGGACCGCCCTCGGCATTCGGCTGGCGGTGGCCGAGCCGCGCATCGCGGCCGCAGGCTTCTTCGCCGGGGGGTACGTGCCCCGCGCCCAGCGCGAGGAGGCTCGGCAGGTCACCATTCCGCTGCTGTTCCTGCTGCAGTGGGACGACGAAGGGAACCCCCGGCAACGGGCCCTGGACCTGTTCGACGCCTTCGGCAGCAAGGAGAAGACACTGCACGCCAACCCGGGAGGGCACACCGGCACCCCCTGGTTCGAACTGGAGGACGGGTGCCGGTTCTTGGACCGGCACCTGAAGTGAGGCCGGGTCGTCCGGCAGGCAGCGGACGGTAGGCGGTGTCGGCCAGGATGCCGTCATCGAGGACAGGTCCTGCCCCTCCTCGACGGCGTCGACCGGCTGACGCACCACCGCCCCGATCGCGGCGGTACCGGCCATCCGGTGGTACCGCCGCGATCGGGGCGCCACTCGGACATCAGCGCGACATCAGCTGGGACCGTGCCGTGAGGCACTCGACCCCCGCGGCGCGGAGCTGGTCGAACACCTTCAAGAAGCGCAGGCGGTGCGGGCTGGACAGACACCCCTCCCCCACGCCGGTGAGCCGGGAGGGCAGCCGCAGGATCGCCGCTCACGCAGTCGACCGGGTGGGTGGAAGCAGCCGGGGACCTCCGCCGGCACCGCGCCCCACAGGACGACAGGGAACAGTCGCCGCGCGAGCTCACCGACCCGGCCGGCCGCCTCTATCCGCAGCCTCGTCATCCGCACCCCGGTTTCCCCCAGAGGTCCAGCCCGCCAACCGGCACTTAATGAAAGACGAAAGAAAAGCCATGTGCGGAACCTTGACCGCGACCGGCGGGGCGGGCAAGGTTCCGGAGAGCGCTCTCCCACCCCTCCGTGTCAAGGAGTCTCTCCATGCCCACTGTCGGCATACCTCCGGCGGTGCCGGTCCCACGCAGACCCGGTCGCCGCGGCCTCGTCGGCGTCCTGGTCACCGCTCTGGCCGCCGCCCTGCTCGCCGTCGTCCCCGCCACGCAGGCCCAGGCCGCGCCCGTGCTGTTGTCCCAGGGCAAGCCGGTCACCGCCTCCAGCCAGGAGCACCACGGCACCCCGGCGACCGCGGCCGTCGACGGCGACAACGGCACCCGCTGGTCCAGCGCCGCCTCCGACCCGCAGTGGATCCGCGTCGACCTCGGCGCCCCAGCCTCCCTCAGCCGGGTCGAGCTGCGCTGGGAGGCCGCCTACGCCAAGTCCTACCGCATCGAGACGTCCCAGAACGGCACCGACTGGTCGACTGCCTACTCCACCACCACCGGCGCCGGTGGCACGGAGACCCTGGACGTCTCCGGCACCGCCCGGTACGTCCGCATGCTGGGCACCGTCCGCGCCACCGGATACGGCTACTCCCTCTGGGAGTTCAAGGTGTACGGCACCACCGGCGACGACCCCGGCCCGGTCATCCCGGGCGGCGGCGACCTCGGCCCGAACGTGCACGTCTTCGACCCGTCCACGCCCGGCATCCAGGCCAAACTGGACCAGGTCTTCAAGGAGCAGGAGTCGGCGCAGTTCGGCTCCGGCCGGCACGCCTTCCTGTTCAAGCCGGGCACCTACGACAACCTCAACGCCCAGATCGGCTTCTACACCCAGATCGCCGGCCTCGGACTGCGCCCCGACGACACGACGATCAACGGTGACATCACCGTCGACGCGGGCTGGTTCAACGGCAACGCCACCCAGAACTTCTGGCGCGGCGCGGAGAACCTCGCCGTGAAACCGGTCAACGGCACCAACCGGTGGGCGGTCTCGCAGGCCGCCTCGTTCCGCCGGATGCACGTCAAGGGTGGCCTCAACCTCGCGCCCAACGGCTACGGTTGGGCCAGCGGCGGCTACATCGCCGACAGCGTGATCGACGGCCAGGTCGGCAACTACTCGCAGCAGCAGTGGTACACCCGCGACAGCTCCATCGGCGGCTGGTCCAACAGCGTGTGGAACCAGGTCTACTCAGGTGTCGAGGGCGCTCCCGCCACCAGCTTCCCCGAGCCCCGCTACACCACGCTCGACACGACGCCGATCTCCCGCGAGAAGCCCTTCCTCTACCTGGACGGCAACGAGTACAAGGTCTTCGCACCCGCCAAGCGGACCAACGCCCGCGGCACCACCTGGGCGGGTGGCACCCCGCAGGGCGAGTCGATCCCGCTGAGCAGGTTCTACGTCGTCAAGCCCGGCGCCACCGCCGCCACCATCAACGCCGCCGTCGCCCAGGGCCTGCACCTGCTCTTCACCCCCGGCGTCTACCACGTCGACCGGACGATCAACATCGACCGGGCGGGCACCGTCGTGCTCGGCCTCGGCCTCGCCACGATCATCCCGGACAACGGGGTGACCGCCATGAAGGTCGCCGACGTCGACGGCGTGCGGCTCGCCGGCTTCCTCATCGACGCCGGACCGGTCAACTCCCCGACCCTGCTGGAGATCGGCCCGCAGGGCGCGTCCACCGACCACGCGGCCAACCCCACCACCGTGCAGGACGTCTACATCCGCATCGGCGGCGCGGGCGCGGGCAAGGCGACCACCAGCATGGTGGTCAACAGCCACGACACGATCATCGACCACACCTGGGTGTGGCGGGCCGACCACGGCGAGGGCGTCGGCTGGGAGACCAACCGGGCCGACTACGGCGTCCGTGTCAACGGCGACGACGTCCTGGCCACCGGACTGTTCGTCGAACACTTCAACAAGTACGACGTCGAGTGGTACGGCGAACGCGGCCGGACGATCTTCTACCAGAACGAGAAGGCGTACGACGCCCCGAACCAGGCCGCCATCCAGAACGGTTCGACGAAGGGGTACGCCGCCTACCGGGTCGACGACTCGGTGGACACCCACGAGGCATGGGGCCTGGGCAGCTACTGCAACTACAACGTCGACCCGGGCATCCGCCAGGACCACGGCTTCAAGACCCCCGTCAAGCCGGGAGTGAGGTTCCACAGCCTCCTCGTGGTCTCCCTCGGCGGCATGGGCCACTACGAGCACGTCATCAACGACACCGGCGCCTCCACGGTGCCCGCCGGCACCTCGACCGTGCCCTCCACCGTCGTGTCCTACCCCTGAACGAACCGCCCGTCGGCCACGACTCCCCTCCGGGCCGGACGACACCCCCATGTCCCGGCCCGGAGGGGCCATCACCCGGCGCTCCCGCAGCCCGCCCCGTCGGCTCTCCCCAACCCGCCAGGAGCAGATGTGTCCACAGCCCCCTCGTACCGCAGACCACCCGGCCGCCGCGCCGTCCCCCTGCTCGCCCTCGGCGCGCTGGTGGCGTCGTCGCTCGCCCTCGCCGCCCCGCCCGCCCAGGCCGCGGAGACCCTGCTCTCCCAGGGCAAACCCGCCACCGCATCGTCGCAGGAAGGCGACGGATACGCCCCCTCGGCGGCCGTCGACGGCAACCTCACCGGCACCCGCTGGGCCAGCCGGTGGAGCGACCCGCAGTGGATCCAGGTCGACCTCGGACAGCGGTCCGACCTCAGCCGTGCCGTGCTCACCTGGGAGGGCGCGTACGGCAAGGGCTACCAGATCCAGGCGTCCGACAACGGCACGGACTGGCGGACCCTGAAGACCGTGACCGGCGGTGACGGCGGCACGGACGAGATCGCCGTCTCCGGCTCCGGCCGCTACGTCCGCATGCTGGGCACCGAGCGTTCCGGCGGCTACGGCTACTCCCTGTGGGAGTTCCAGGTGTACGGGACCACGGACGGCACGCCGCCCGCCGCAGGGGCGGTGAAGGTCACCGGCTCCCAGGGGGACTGGCAACTGACCGTCGGCGGCCGGCCCTATACCGTCAAGGGTCTGACCTGGGGCCCCGCCATCGCGGACGCCCCGAAGTACATGCCCGACGTCAAGTCCATGGGCGTCAACACGATCCGCACCTGGGGCACCGACGGCGGCACCAAGCCGCTGCTCGACAGCGCCGCCGAGCACGGCATCCGTGTCGTCAACGGCTTCTGGCTGCAACCCGGCGGCGGGCCCGGCTCCGGCGGCTGCGTCGACTACGTCACCGACACCACGTACAAGAACAACATGCTCACCGAGTTCGCCAAGTGGGTGGAGGCGTACAAGAGCCACCCGGCGACCCTCATGTGGAACGTCGGCAACGAGTCGGTGCTCGGCCTGCAGAACTGCTACGGCGGGGCGGAGCTGGAGGCGCAGCGCAACGCCTACACCGGCTTCGTCAACGACGTCGCCAAGAAGATCCACAGCATCGACCCCGACCACCCGGTCACCTCGACCGACGCCTGGACGGGAGCCTGGCCGTACTACAAGCGCAACGCGCCCGACCTGGACCTGTACTCGATGAACTCCTACGGCGACATCTGCGGCGTCCAGGAGGACTGGGAGGAGGGCGGCTACACCAAGCCGTACATCATCACCGAGGGCGGTCCGGCCGGTGAGTGGGAGGTGCCCGACGACGCCAACGGCGTCCCCGACGAGCCGACCGACGTGCAGAAGGCCGCGGGGTACACCAAGGCCTGGGACTGCGTCACCGGCCACCGGGGCGTCGCCCTCGGTGCCACCCTCTTCCACTACGGCGTCGAGCACGACTTCGGCGGCATCTGGTTCAACCTCGTGCCCGACGGGCTGAAGAGGCTGTCCTACTACGCCGTCAAGAAGGCGTACAGCGGATCGACCAGCGGTGACAACACCCCGCCCGTCATCACGGACATGGCCGTCACCCCGGCCGCGTCGGCCGCGGCGGGCGAGGAGTTCACCGTCCGCGCGGACGTGCGCGACCCCGACGGCGACCCGATGTCGTACAAGGTCTTCCTCAGCGGCAACTACGCGAGCGGTGACAAGCGCCTGGTGGAGGCCGAGTGGCGGGCCACCGGCAACGGCACCTTCGCCGTGAAGGCCCCGGAGAAGCTCGGCGTGTGGAAGGTGTACATCCAGGCCGAGGACGGCCGCGGCAACGCCGGCATCGAGACGAAGTCGGTCAAGGTCGTCGCCCCGCCGGTGACCGGCACGAACGTGGCGCTGAACAAGCCCACCACCGCGTCCTCCTTCCAGCCCTCGTACGGCGACTGCCCGTGCGAGCCCGCCAAGGCGACGGACGGCAGGGCGGACACGCGCTGGGCCAGCGACTGGAGCGACCCGCAGTGGATCCAGGTCGACCTCGGCGCCGCCACCGCCGTCCGCAAGCTCCAGCTCGTCTGGGACCCCGCCTACGCCAAGTCCTACGAAGTACAGGTCTCGGACAACGGCACCACCTGGCGCACGGTCCACACCACGACCGCCGGCAACGGCGACATCGACACCATCGACGTCGCGGCGACCGCACGGCACGTACGACTGCACCTGACGGCGCGTGGCACCGGCTGGGGCTACTCGCTGCACGAGTTCGGCATCTACAGCTGACGGCGAAGGGCGTCCGGCGGCGCCCTTCGCACCACCCCCACTCGGTACCTCGGCGGGCAAGGAGGCCCCATGAGACCACGTTCGAAACTCCCCGCGCTGCTGCTCGGCAGCGCACTGATCGCAAGCGTGCTCGGCGTCGGCACCGTCGCCACGGCGGCCGGTCCCGGCGGCGCCCCGGCCGTGTCCGCCGGCGCTCACACCGGGCACACGACGGCGGTGTCGACCCGGGCGTCCGCCGACGATCCCGACGGCGACGGGTACATACCGGCCGTTCCCCCGGTCACCGGCGTGACCCCGTCCGAGGCCACCCCGCCGCCGCGCTACCACAAGGAGTTCCAGGCCAACTGCGCCGTCACGCACACGGCGCCGGACGACCCGATCGTGTACCCGGGGCAGCCGGGCAGGTCCCACGACCACACGTTCATGGGCAACACGACGACGAACGCCGGCAGCACGACGGCGAGCCTCTACGGCGGCGACACCACCTGTCTCGCACCGGCCGACGCCTCCGCGTACTGGATGCCGTCCCTGTACAAGGGGGACAAGAAGATCCTCCCCGTCGGCCCGCAGGTCATCTACTACAAGGCCGGGGTCACCGACTACACCAGTGTGCGGCCCTTCCCCAAGGGACTGCGGTACGTCGTCGGCGACCCCCTGCAGAGCGCTCAGGAGTTCCGCGGCCACAAGGGCTTCGTCGAGGGCTGGGAATGCGGTGACAGCTTCTTCAACGTCGACATCCCGGCGAGCTGCCCGAGCCGGCCCGACGTCCAGCTCAACATCCGTTTCCAGGCACCCAGTTGCTGGGACGGCAAGTACCTCGACACCCCCGACCACAAGAGTCACATGGCCTACCCGGTCGTCAAACCCGGCACCAACGACAACATGTGCCCGGCCTCCCACCCGGTGGCCCTGCCGATGATCGAGTTCAAGATGGCCTTCCCGGTCAACGGCGACATGCGCGACGTCCGTCTGGCCAGTGGACGCGGCTACTCCTTCCACTACGACTTCTTCAACGCGTGGGAGGAACGCACCCTCAAGGCGTTGGTCGACCACTGCATCGTGGGCGGCCTCCAGTGCGACACGCGCGGCTACGACCAGAACCACCCGGAGCGCGGCGCGGTGCTGGACGCGGAACACCGGCTGCCCTGACCCGGCCGGTTCCCCAGGGGCCCGACCACCCGCTCGGCGCGGGTGCCGTCGGGTCCCTTCCGCTGCCCGCGTGCCTCCGTGTGCCGACGGCCCGGGGAAGGGCTTGACGGAAGGGAGGAGCTCGTCAAAGGGTTGGGAGAGCGCTCTCCCGCAGGCGGGGAGCGGAAAGTGGGGCGGGAATGGACGACGGGACACTCGATCGGCTCATCGGAAGGCTGAGCCTCGGGCAGAAGGTGCGCCTGCTCACCGGCGCGACGACCTGGCGCACGGCCGGTGAGCCCGGGATCGGACTGCGGGAGATGGTGACCTCGGACGGGCCCGCCGGGGTGCGCGGCGAGGCATGGGACGAGCGGCGCACTTCGGTCCTGCTGCCCTCCGCCTCCGCACTGGGGGCGATGTGGGACGAGGAACTGGTGGAGCGGCTCGGGGGCCTGCTCGCCACCGAGGCCGCCCGCAAGGGCGTCGACGTGGTGCTGGCCCCCACGCTCAACCTCCACCGGAGCCCGCTGGGCGGCCGGCACTTCGAGTGCTTCTCCGAGGACCCGGAACTGACCGGCCGCACCGGGGCCGCGCTGATCCGGGGCATCCAGGCCCTCGGGGTGGCGGCCACCGCCAAGCACTACGTCGGCAACGACTCCGAGACCGACCGGCTGACCGTCGACGTCCGGGCGTCCGAACGCGCTCTGCGCGAGGTGTACCTCGCTCCCTTCGAGGCAGCGGTCGAGGCCGGGGTGTGGCTGGTCATGGCGGGCTACAACGCCGTCGGCGGCACCACCATGACGGCCAGCCCGCTCCTGGCGGAACCCCTCAAGGGAGAATGGGGGTTCGACGGGGTCGCCGTCTCCGACTGGGCGGCCGTGCGCACCACCGAGGAAACCGGTCGCGCCGCCCTCGACCTGGCGATGCCGGGCCCGGACAGTCCCTGGGGCGCGTCGCTGGTGCGGGCGGTGAAGGACGGCCTGGTCGCCGAGGAGGCGGTCGACGGGAAGGTGCGTCGGCTGCTCCGGCTCGCCGGCCGCGTGGGCGCGCTGGAACCGCGTCGCCCGCGCCGGGTACCGGCGACGGCGTCCCGGGACACCCGGGCGCTGCTGCGCCGCGCCGTCAGTGCCGGTTCGGTGCTGCTGCGCAACAGCGACGTCCTGCCGCTCGACATCGCCGGGCTGTCCACCGTCGCGGTCGTCGGCGTGCACGCCGCGTCCCCGCGCGTCCAGGGCGGCGGCAGCGCGGGCGTCTTCAGCTCCGACGTGGTCACCCCGTTGGCGGGCGTCCGGGCCCGGCTGCGGGGGCGGGCCCGGGTGGTGTACGAGCCCGGTCCGGCACCGGGGTTCCCGCCCGCCCCCCTCGACACCGACCGGTGCACCGACCCGGAATCGGGTGCCCCCGGCGTGCTCCTGCGGGTGCTGGACGCGGCGGGGCGGCAACTGCACGCGGAGCACCGGCTCTCGGGCCGGCAGTTGGAGCCGGACCTGCCTCCCGGCGCGCACACGGTGGAGATCCGCGCGGTGCTGCATCCCCGTCAGCCGGGAGAGTGGACGTTCGGTGTCGGGGGCTTCGGACGCATGACGCTCACCGTCGACGACCGCATGCTCCTGGACGGGGAGTTTCCCGGTGACACGGACGACCCTGCCGTCGTCCACGTCAACCCACCGCTGCACACGGCACGGACGGTACTGACCGGCAGGCGACCCGTGCACGTGGTGGCCCGGCGTGAACTGGTGCCCGGCCGTGGACGCGCCACCGTCGTCGCCGCGGCGCCGCCGGAACCGGACCCGGCGACCGCGGTGCGGGACGCGGTGCGGGCGGCCCGGGAGGCCGACGCCGCGATCGTGGTCGTGGGCACCACCGAGCACAGCGAGACCGAAGGGTACGACCGCGCCGGGCTGTCGCTCGGGGGACACCAGGACGAGCTGGTCCGCGCGGTGGCCGCCGCGAATCCGCGCACGGTCGTGGTCGTCAACAGCGGCGGTCCGGTCGAGCTGCCCTGGCACCGGGAAGCGGGCGCCGTGCTGCTCACGTGGTTCCCGGGACAGGAGGCCGGTGCGGGGCTGGCCGACGTCCTGTTCGGCCTCGCCGAACCCGGCGGCCGGCTCCCCACCACCTGGGCGGCTTCCCTGGCGGACGCGCCCGTCACCCGCACCCGGCCGGTCGACGGCCGGCTCGACTACGCCGAGGGACTGCACATCGGTCACCGGGCGTGGCTGCGGGCCGGAGGCGAGCCCGCCTACTGGTTCGGTCACGGACTCGGCTACACGACGTGGGAGTACGCGTCCGTGGAGGCTCCCGCGCACGTCGCGGCGGGCGAGCCTTTCACCGTCCGGGTGACGGTGCGCAACACCGGCACCCGCGCCGGGCGCGAGGTCGTACAGGTCTACCTGGCCCGCCCCGATTCGGCGGTGGAGCGTCCGGTGCGCTGGTTCGCCGGATACGCGGCCCTTCGGGCGGAAGCGGGCCGGACGGTGTGTGCCGAGGTGGTGGTGGGTCGGCGCGCCCTGCGGCACTGGTCGGAGACGGACCACGGCTGGGTCACGGAGGCCGGCACCTACCGGCTCATGGTGGGCAGATCGTTGGGAGACACGCGGTGGGAGGGGCGGGTTACGGTCAGCGGCCCCTGAGGGGTGGGGCGGTCGGTCCAGGCAGGCGTTGGCCGGGGGCCGCAGCGCCGGCCCGGGGGCTGCGTGGTGTCATGGGGCGTTCTCCCCGGGGGCCGCGCCCTTCGGCCGATGCCTGGGCCTCACCTCCCGTGGCCCGCGGTGGGGGCCGGCTTCGCCGGGTCCGTGGCTCAGGACCCGGGGCCGGCGCCTGCGCGGGACCCCTTCCGCAGCGGCGGGAGCCACGGGCCGCGGCGGGTCCGGCCGCCCCTGGAGGACTCCGCCGGGGCGGCTGGTACCGCTCACTGCACCGAGCGCTCCCGCAGGGCCGTCCGCCACGCCGGGTCCTGTTCCACCGGTTCGGCCTCCTCCGGCCGGCCGCCCCGCGCGAAGAAGCCGGCGAGCGGCAGGACCGCGGCGCCCACGGTGACGGCGTCCGGCCCCAGGGTGCCGAGGTCGATGCGGACGCGGGATGCGGGGTGGGCGAGGGCGTACGAGGTGGCGTGTGCCGTCACCGCGTCCAGGAAGCGCCGACCGAGCTGCAGTCCGGCCCAGCCACCGACCAGGATGCGTTCGGGCTGGAAGAGGTTGATCAGGTCGGAGAACCCGGCGCCGAGGTACTCGGCGGTCTCCTCGAGGACACGTAGGGCAGTGGCATCGGGTTCCGGGCCGGTCCCCGCCGCGTCCGGATCCGGGTACGCGGCCGCGAGCATCGCGGTGAGCGCGGTCTCCTCGTCCGCGCCCGCGGGCGGCCGCCCGCCCGCCTCCGCCCAGCGTTGCAGCAGCGCCTCCGCGCCCGCGTACGCCTCCAGACAGCCCAGGGCGCCGCAACGGCACCGGCGCCCGCGCACCCGCACCGTCAGATGCCCCCACTCCACCGCTCGGGCCGGCCCCATGTCGTCACCGACGACGCAGGCGCCGACGCCGGAGCCGAAGAGCACCACCGCCACGCTCTGGGCGCCCCGGCCGGCGCCGAACCACATCTCCGCCTGGCCCAGTGTCTTGGCACCGTTGTCGATGTAGTAGGGCACGGTCTCGGGCACGATCCGGGACTCGCGCAGCAGCCGCTCCAGGGGAACGGCGTCCCAGCCGATCGTCTGGCCGTGCACGACGGCGCCGTCCTCCGGGGTCCTGGCGACGATGCCCGGCACTCCGATCCCGACGCCGAGCAGCCGCTCCGTCGCGATGCCGGCCTCGTCCAGCACCTCGCGGATGCCCTCGCGCAGATGCGTCACGACGACGCCGACGTCGTAGCGGTCGAGGCGGCTCGGGCCGTCGGTCTCCAGCGGTTTCTCGACCCGTGCCAACTCGGTGAGGGCGAGGTCGAAGAGCTCGATCCGCACCCGGGTCTCGCCGATGTCGACGCCGATCATGTACCCGCTCCGCGCGCTGACGCGCAGCAGCGTGCGGGGCCGGCCGCCGGCCGAGTCGACGCTGCCGGCCTCCTCCACCAGCCCCTCGGCGACCAGCTCGGAGACCACGTTGCTCACCGAGCCCGAACTCAGCCCGGTGGCCGGCCCCAGAGCGAACCGGCTGAGCGGCCCGTCGAAATACAACCGTTGCAATACCGCGGTGCGGTTCTCCCGCCGCAGGTCACGCACTGTACGGCCACTGCGCACTTTCACCCTGTCCCCTCGTTCCGAAGTCGTCACCGCGACTTACCTGTGGCCGAGCCCTTGACGCGCCCTTCCACCTGAAGCTTAACTCACCTCCTAAATTAAGTCGTGGCGGCTTGAGGGTGCGCGGGGCGCTGCCCCGGCCCGCCTCCACGAGCGATCTCATCACCTCCCGGAAGGCCTCTGGAGTCATGCGCAGAATCAGAGCCGCAGCCGTCGGCGCCGTCACCCTCTCGTTCGCCCTCACCGTGGCGGCCTGCGGCGGGGGGTCGTCCGGCACCGAGGGTTCCAACGAGCAGCCGAAGACCCTGACTTACTGGGCCTCCAACCAGGGCGCGAACCTGGAGGTGGACAAGAAGGTCCTCCAGCCGGAGCTCGACAAGTTCGAGAAGCAGACGGGCATCGAGGTGAAGCTGGAGGTGGTGCCCTGGGGGGACCTCCTCAACCGCATCCTCACCGCCACCACCTCCGGTCAGGGCCCGGACGTCCTCAACATCGGCAACACCTGGAGCGCCTCGCTTCAGGCCAGCGGTGCCCTGCTGCCCTGGGACGCGAAGAACTTCGAGGCGATCGGCGGCAGGGACCGCTTCGTGGAGTCCGCGCTCGGCTCCACCGGCGTCCAGGGCCAGGACCCGGCCGCCGTGCCGCTGTACTCCATGGCCTACGCGCTCTACTACAACAAGAAGATGTTCGCCGACGCCGGCATCGAGAAGCCGCCGGCGACCTGGCAGGAGCTGGCCGAGACCGGCAAGAGGCTCTCCAAGGACGGCAAGTGGGGACTCGGCGCCGAGGGCTCCAACCTGTCGAACAACATCCACCAGGTCTTCGTCCTCGCCAAGCAGCACGGCGCGGACTTCTTCACCCCCGAGGGCAAGGCCGACTTCACCTCCGACGGCGCCGTGGCGGCGGTGAAGCAGTACGTCGACCTGATGGCCGAGGAGGAGATCGTCGCGCCGGGCAACGCCGAATACGCGCAGAACCAGTCCCTGAGCGACTTCGCCAAGGACAAGACGGCCATGGTGCTGTGGCAGACGGCTTCGGCCACCTTCGCGTCACAGGGCATGAACGAGGACGAGTGGGGTGTCGCACCCGCCCCCGTGCAGTCCGGCGCACCCGGCCCGGGCAAGGCCACCAACTCCATGGTCGCCGGCATCAACATGGCCGTCTTCAAGAACACCAAGAACATCGACGGCGCCAAGAAGTTCGTGAACTTCATGACCAGCGACGAGGAGCAGGTCATCCTGAACAAGGCGTACGGTTCGATCCCGCCGGTCAAGACCGCGCAGCAGGACCCGGCCTTCAGCGCGCCGGCGCTCGCCGTGCTCAGGGACACCCTCGCCACCAGTGCCACCGCGCTGCCGCAGGTCCCCGAGGAGTCCCAGTTCGAGACCGTCGTCGGCACCGCCGTCAAGGAACTCTTCGCCGACGCCGCCGCCGGCCGTGCGGTGACCACCGAGTCAGTGCGGGCGGGGCTCGAGAAGGCCCAGCAGCAGATGCCCAAGAAGTGAGCACGGACACCCTCATGACGACCACCGCTGCCCTCAGCGCAGGCGAGCGGACGGCGCGGAAGAGCGCCCCCGGGACGGCGCCGCGCAGACGCCGCCCCGGGCGGCTGCGCCGCATCGGACTGCCGTACCTGCTGCTGCTCCCCGCACTGCTGCTCGAACTACTGGTCCACCTGGTGCCGATGGTGATCGGCATCGTCGTCAGCTTCAAGGAGCTGACCCAGTTCTACATCCGCGACTGGGGCACCGCTCCCTGGGCCGGTTTCGACAACTACTCCCTGGCAGTCGACTTCGACGCCCCCGTCGGCGAGGCGCTGCTGGGGTCGTTCCTCACCACCTGCCTGTTCACCGTGTTCTCGGTCGGCCTGTGCTGGCTGATCGGAGTGGCCGCGGCGATCTTCATGCAGGAGACCTTCCGCGGCCGGGGCATCCTGCGCACGCTCTTCCTGGTGCCGTACGCGCTGCCCGTCTACGCCGCCGTCATCACCTGGGCGTTCATGTTCCAGCGGGACAACGGCCTGGTGAACCACGTGCTGCACGACCAGCTCGGCCTCACCGACAGTGCCCCGTTCTGGCTGATCGGCGACAACAGCTTCATCGCCCTGCTCGTCGTCTCGGTGTGGAAGGGCTGGCCCTTCGCCTTCCTCATCATCATGGCCGGGCTCCAGAACATCCCGAAGGACGTCTACGAGGCCGCCGCCCTCGACGGCGCCGGTGTCTGGCAGCAGGTCCGCCGCATCACCCTGCCGGCGCTGCGCCCCGTCAACCAGGTCCTCGTCCTGGTGCTGTTCCTGTGGACCTTCAACGACTTCAACACCCCCTTCGTCCTGTTCGGCAAGGCGGCACCCGAGGCCGCGGACCTGATCTCCATCCACATCTACCAGTCCTCGTTCCAGACCTGGAACTTCGGTACGGGCTCCGCGATGTCGGTGCTGCTGCTCCTGTTCCTCCTCGTGGTGACGGGCGTCTACCTCTGGTTCACCTCCCGAGGATCCCGAGGAAGGAAGGCCACCGATGCCTAGCCCAGCCGTCCGCCGACCGCGCTCACCGATGGCCGCCCCGCGGTCCTTCCTGTGGAGCCGGCGGATCTTCCTGACCCTCCTCACCGTCTTCGTGCTGCTGCCGGTGTACGTGATGGTCTCCAGCTCGCTGAAGCCGCTGGAGGACGTGTCGGGGAAGTTCACCTGGATCCCCTCGGGCCTCACCGTCCGCCCCTACTTCGACATCTGGGACACGGTCCCGCTGGCCGACTACTTCATGAACTCGCTGATCGTGGCCGGTGCGGCGACCGTCTGCTCCGTCACCATCGCCGTGTTCGCCGCCTACGCGGTCAGCCGCTACTCCTTCCGCGGCAAGCGCGTCTTCACGGTGACGGTGCTGTCGACCCAGATGTTCCCCGGCATCCTGTTCCTGCTGCCGCTGTTCCTCATCTACGTCAACATCGGCAACGCCACCGGCATCGCGCTCTTCGGCTCCCGCGGCGGCCTGATCCTCACCTACCTCACCTTCTCCCTGCCCTTCTCCATCTGGATGCTGATCGGATACTTCGACTCGGTGCCCAGAGACCTCGACGAGGCGGCCAAGGTGGACGGCTGCGGGCCGCTCGGCGCCCTCTTCAGGGTCATCGTGCCCGCCGCGATCCCCGGCATCGTCGCCGTCGCCGTCTACGCGTTCATGACGGCCTGGGGCGAGGTCCTCTTCGCCTCCGTCATGACCAACGACACCACCCGCACCCTCGCCGTCGGCCTGCAGGGCTACTCCACCCAGAACGACGTGTACTGGAACCAGATCATGGCCGCCTCACTCGTCGTCAGCCTGCCGGTCGTCGCCGGCTTCCTGCTCCTGCAGCGCTACCTCGTCACCGGCCTCACCGCCGGCGCCGTGAAGTGACCGCCGGGGCACCACCGCCGCACCACCCGACCATCCCAGAGAGGCTCTCTGTGTCCGAATCGTTTGACCTCGCCGCCTTCCCCGCCGACTTCGCCTGGGGCACGGCCACCTCCGCCTACCAGATCGAGGGCGCCGTCGCCGAGGACGGCCGGGCACCGTCGATCTGGGACACCTTCTCCCACACCCCGGGCAGGATCGACAACGACGACCACGGCGACGTGGCCTGCGACCACTACCACCGGTGGCCCGAGGACATCGACCTGATGAGGCGGCTCGGCACCGACGCCTACCGCATGTCCGTCGCCTGGCCCCGCGTGATGCCCGCCGGTGACGGACCGGTCAACGCGGCCGGCCTGGACTTCTACGACCGTCTCGTCGACGCCCTCCTCGACGCCGGCATCACCCCCAACGTCACCCTCTACCACTGGGACCTCCCCCAGGCCCTCCAGGACCGCGGCGGCTGGACCGCACGCGACACCGCCGAACACCTCGCCGACTACGCCTCCGCCGTCGCCGCCCGGCTCGGTGACCGCGTCACCCGGTGGGCCACCCTCAACGAACCCCTCTGCTCCGGCTGGATCGGCCACCTGGAGGGCCGCATGGCACCCGGCCTGACCGACCTGACCGCCGCCGTGCACGCCTCGTACCACCTGCTGCTCGCCCACGGCCTCGCCACCCGGGCCATCCGCGCGGTGGCCCCCGGCGCACAGGTCGGCCTGGTCACCAACCACTCCACCGTCGAGGCCGCCTCGACCCGCCCGGAGGACATCGCGGCGGCCACGCGCATGGACGGCCACACCAACCGCTGGTGGCTCGACCCCGTCTACGGTCGCGGCTTCCCCGCCGACATGCGCGAGCTGTACGGCGTGGAACTGCCCGAGCGCCCCGGCGACCTGGACACGATCGCCGCGCCCCTGGACTGGCACGGCCTCAACTACTACTTCCCGGCGACCGTCACCGACGACCCCCAGGGCCCCGTCCCGTACGCCCGTGAGGTCCGGCTGCCCGACGTACCGCGCACCGGCATGGACTGGCAGATCGACGCCGGGGGCCTGGAGGCCCTGCTGCTGCGCCTGACCGACGACTACGGGGTCCGCCAGCTGTACGTCACCGAGAACGGCTCCGCCTTCCCGGACAACGTCTCGCCCGACGGCGCCGTCCACGACCCCGACCGGGCCCGCTACCTCGAGCAGCACGTGAGCGCCTGCGCCCGGGCGGTCCGCAAGGGAGTGCCGCTGGCCGGCTACTACGCCTGGTCCCTCCTCGACAACTTCGAGTGGGCCTACGGCTACGACAAGCGCTTCGGCCTCGTCCACGTCGACTACGCGACCCAGACCCGCACCCTCAAGACCAGCGGCCTGCGCTACGCGGAGATCATCCGTGCCCACCGGGAGTCCCACGCCTGACCGCGCGGGGGTGTCCGCCCGGCGGACGGTGTGCCGGATCAGGCGGACTCGCGTACGACCAGTTCCGGTTCGAAGACGAGGGTGCGGGGTTCGGTACGGGCGCCCTGGACCTGCTCTCCGAGCATTCCGGCCATGGCCGCCGCCATGTCCTCCACCGGCTGGCGCACGGTGGTCAGCGGCGGCCGGCACGTCACGGCGATGCTCGAGTCGTCGAACCCGACGACGGCGACGTCCTCCGGTATGCGCCTGCCCAGTTCCCGCAGGACTTGGCAGGCGCCCTGGGCCATCAGGTCGTTGGCCGCGAACACGCCGTCCACAGCGGGGTGGTCCTCCAGCAACGTGGCCATGGCCGCCGCCCCGCTGTCGAGGGTGAAGGCGCCCGGCGCCACCGGAGGGCTGTCCTGCCCGGCGCGGACCAAGGCGTCGCGGAATCCGGCGAGGCGTTCTCGGCCGGCCCTGAGATCCAACGGAGCGCTGATCACCGCGATACGGCGACAGCCGCGAGCCAGGAGGTGCTCTCCGGCCAGGCGTCCCCCCTCATAGTGGTCCAGATCGACGCAGCTGACCGGTGTCCCCCGGGTGGGACGTGCGAACAGCACCGTGGGGACACGGGCGGAGAGGAGCATGTCCGGCAACGGGTCGTCCGGTTGCACGGACACCACCAGCACGCCGTCCGCACTGCCCTGCCGCACGTAGTCGACCACCTGCGTCCTGGCCGCCTCCGACTCGGCGAACAGCAGCACCGGTTGCATCGCGCGTGCCCGGAGATACCCCACCACGCCGTTGACGACACGGCCGAAGAACGGGTCGGCGAACACCCGGCCGGCGAAGGCGTCGCCCGCACCGGAGACGATGAGCGCCACCGTCCCGGTGCGCCGGGTGACCAACGCCCTCGCCGCGCGGTTCGGTGTGTAACCCGTCCGCTCGATCGCGCTGCGGACCAGGTCCTGGATGCTGGGGTCGACGTTGCGCACCCCGTTCACGACCCGCGACACGGTGGCGCGGGAGACCCCCGCCTCCCGCGCGACATCCTCCAGCGTCGGGGCCTGCCTGTTCATAGGGGGAACTCTAACGCCGGGCACTCTCACGGGCACAGGGCGGCAGACCCTGGACCGTCACGCTGACCAGTGACGCAGCCGGTGCGGAGGTGCCGGTGAGAAGCACGACAGCAGGACGAGCGGGGCGGCGGTGAACCACGTCCGGACACATGACCGCTTCCGGCGCATGGGCATCGGTGTCGCACTGATGGAGCGCGCCAGAGGCGTTGCGTTCTCCCCATGCGGACTCATGCCCCGACGGGAGCGGGGACTGCACGCGCGCCGTCCATGACCGCCACCAGTACGGCGCTGTCGCCGAACTGCCAGACCGGCACGACATGGGCGAAGCCCGCCCGGCGCAGCAGGTCGGTGTGGCGGTGCATTGTCACTCGCTCGTCGCACCCGTTCCCGGCGTGGACGGCCTGGCGCCGTCTGCGTTCGTCGAGCAGGTCGGCCAGTTCGGGGTCCCGGGCCGCGGCGTCCCACCAGGTTCGCCAGTCCTCCCGTGCGCGTGCGAGGCCGCCCGTACGCTCGGACCTGCGACGGCCCACGTGGGCGGTGAGGTCGGCGCACCGTGCCGCGCCCGGCGGAAAGTGGTCCCCGTTGACCAGGACGCCGCCGGGGCGGAGCAGAGACGCCAGGGAACGGTACGTGCGCAGCAGCGCCTGCTCGGGCAGGTAGTGCAGCGCGGTCGTCGAGACGGCGGCGTCCAGGGGGCGTTCCAGCCCGAGGGCGTCGGTCCAGCCCTCCTCGCCGATGACGGTGTCGACGTAGCGGGCGGCGTCGGCGTGGTGGGTGCGCCCCAGTTCCAGCAGGAGAGGGTCCATGTCGGCGGCGACGACTTCGGCGTGCGGGAAACGGCCGGCGAGCCGGGCGGCCAGGGAGCCGGGGCCGCACCCCAGGTCGAGCAGGAGCGGCCGGGTACGGCCGGCGGTGGTGTGCTCGACGACGTCCGCGATCACGGTGAACCGCTCCTCGCGGTCCACCGCGTACCGCTCCTGCTGTCGTTCCCAGCGCTCCACCCAGGCCCTGGCCGTCGCCATGCTCACGCCCATCGCTTGCGCCACCTCATCCGTCTCTCATCCGTGCGTAGGCACAGCCCAACCTACAGGTGGAAACGGTTATCAGTTGCCATTCATGTCAACGACGCGAGGACGTTCAGCAGGCGGTCGATCTCCTCCGCCGTGTTGTACACGTGCAGGCTCACCCGCACGGATCCGTCCCGCTCGTCGGTGCCGGCCTGGCAGAGGCTGTCGGCGCGGACCATGAAGCCGTGACTGTAGAGGATGAATCCGAGGTCGTCGGAGGGGATGTCGCGGTGCCGGAAGGTGACGATGCCGTGGCGGCGCTGGGCGGTGGGCAGTGCGGAGCCGGCGTCCAGGCTCGCCGGGCAGCCGAGGACCTCGTACGGGCCCAAGTGCCTGAGCCGGTCCGTCAGCCGGGTGGTGAGCGTGGTCGTCCAGCGCGCGATCCGCTCGACTCCGGCCGCGTCGAGCCAGTCGAGCGCGGCCCGCAGGGAGACGATGCCGACCGTGTTGGGCGTGCCCTGCCAGCCGTCCGGCCGGAACGCGGGACCCCGCGCGTTGCGCGCCCAGACCGCCCCCGAACCGGGCAGGGCCATCGCCTTGTGCCCGGAGAAGACCACGAAGTCGACGTCGAGCGAGGGGTCGTCGAGGTGGACGGGCTGATGGCCGATGCTCTGCGCCGCGTCCAGGCAGATCGGTACGTCCGGGCCGACCGCTTCGCGGATGCGGTGCACGTTCATGTCGCCGCCGTAGACGTGGTGGACGTGGGTGACGGCCACGAAGCGGGTCCGCGGTCCGACGGCCTCGGCAAGGGCCCGGTGGTCGTAGTCACCGGAGATCGGCTGGCACGGCAACGCCTGTACGCGGACGTCGGCACCGCGCTCGGCCAGCAGCCGCCGGGCCTCGAGCCAGGGGTCGAGATTGGCCCGGTGGTCGGCGTACGGCACGAGGATCTCGTCGCCGTCGGTGAGGTGGGGGACGAGCCAGTCGCGGGCGACGGAGCGCAGGCCCCCGGTGGTGCCGCTGGTGAAGTGGACGCCGGAGCGGCCCGGTTCGGGGTCGTGGAGGAACTCCTTGACCCGCTCCCGGGTCGATTCCACCAGTTCCGTGGTCCGGTTGGCCCAGGGGTAGGTGCCGCGGCCGGCGTTGGCGTTCGACGTCGTGAGATACGTCTGGACGGCCTCCAGTACGGCACGTGGCTTCTGCGACGTCGCCGCGCTGTCGAGGTACGCCAGCTCGGGGTGGGCTCCGATGATCGGGAACTGCTCCCTCAGTTCCCGCTGCCAGGACAGGTCTTCCCCACCGTCCGTGCCGGGAAGCGGCTGGGCCGCGCTCATTCGCGCACCAGCGGTGCGCCCGCGTCCCGCCAGGCGACGATCCCTCCGGCCAGGCTGCGGGCGTTCGGGTGGCCCATCCGGGTCAGCGCGGCGGCGTAGCGCAGTGACTTCTCCCCGACGGGACAGGCGAGCAGCACGGGGGTGCGCTTGCTGAAGGGGAGCCCGCCGCGGAGCAGGTCCTCGAACACCTCGTCGACGATGTTGATCGAGCCCTCGATGTGCAGGGCGGCATAGGCGTGCGGGCTGCGCAGGTCGACGACGAGCGGCCGGGGATCGCCCGTGACGGTCCAGTGCCGGGCGTCGTCGACAGCGATGACGCGAGCCTCCGCGCGGGCCTCCGCCTCGGTGACGGCTGATGCGGCTCGTCCCCGGTCCATCCGGCCCAGGAGTTCCGGGCGTCGCCGGCGCACATAGCTCAGGTAGCTCTCGGCCCGGTCGCACACGATGAATACCGCCGTCCGGCGCTGCTGCGTCCCGTCCAACTCGGCGTCGGCGTGCCGCAGTTGCCGCACCGCTCCTTGGTAGGCGGCGCCGCCGGTCGGTCCGGACAGGAGTCCGCAGCGACGGATGAGGGTGAGCATCCCGTCGATGGCCTCGTCCGAGGTGACCGACTCGATGGTGTCGTACGTCGCCGGGTCGAACAGGCCGACTTGGTGGACCTCGTCGATGGTGCGGATGCCTGGTATGAAGTCCGACTTGTGGGCGACCAGGCCGAGGACCCGCACCCGCGGGTCGTGCTCGCGCAGGACCTTGGCGACACCGGTCGACGAACCGGCCGTGCCGACGCAGGTGACGAACCAGTCCGGCACCCGGCCGTCCAGGTCCTTCACTATCTCGGGACCGGTGCCCATGGCATGGGCCTCGACGTTGCGAGGGTTGAAGTACTGGTCGGTGTGCAGATACGTACTCCCCGGGTCGGAGAGCGCCCGGTGGAAATGCGTCAGCGGGTCGTCCGTGTCGGTCGGGTCGAGGCACTCGCTGCGCCCGGGAAGTTCCTCGATCTCGGCGCCGAGGAGCAGCAGGAGTTCCTTGATCTCGGGTACGCGCATGCGGTTGGTGACGCTCTTGAACCTCAGGCCGTGCATACCGGCCAGCAGGGCAAGGGCCTTGGCCGTGTTGCCGCTGGAGAGCTCCACGACCGTCCCGTCACCGTCGGCCGCGGCCTCCAGATGGGGCCGGGCCATGTGCCAGGCGGGCCGGTCCTTGACGGACCCGAACGGGTTGAGCATCTCCAGCTTCGCGTAGAGGTCGATGTTGCGCAGCCCGTGCACGGCGGGATCGATGCGCACCAACGGGGTGTTGCCGATCGCCTCCGTGATGCTGTCGTACCTCATCCGGGTGTTCCTCCCAAAGCTGTGATCGGCCAGTAGTCCTCGTCGGGGCACCAGCGCCAGGAGTCGCCCTGGCCCTCCACCGCGACCGTCCGCGCGAGCGGCTGCCGCTGCGCGTGGTGGGCGTGGAAGTCCATGGCGTACCCGGCGGTGTTGGCGAAGGCCAGCAGGTCCCCCGCGTGCGGCAGCCGGGGCAGGAAGACGATGCGGCGGGTGATGAGATCGCCTTCCAGGCACAGGTTGCCGGTGAGGTGGACGCCGACCGGTCCCTCGTCACCCGGCGCCGTTTCGCCGCGCGGCAGCAGCACGGGGTCCACGAGGACTCCGTGCTCCTCGAGGCTCATGTCTCCCGCGTTCATGCCGAGGCGCACGAGGTGGTGCCCGGAGTCCGAGTCCGCGGGCCGCACGTCCAGCACGCGCGCCAGCGACAGCCCGCACTGATCGACCAGGGAGCGGCCGGGTTCGATGTACAGGTCGTGGAGGTGTTCCAGCAGGAGGGTGGCCGACGGCCGGCCCAGCACCGGTGCCGGCAGTGAGAGCAGCTCGTCGAGGTAGCCGGGGCCGGCGCTGGGGCGGTGAGCGGGGTACAGCGCCGCCGCTCCGCGCACCGTGCCGCCCTCGTTGTGCAGCCCGTAACCGTGACCGCGCCAGGTCAGCGGCGGGCGGACACCGAGCACCGCCTCGGTCAGCGCGGTGGTCCACCGCTCCCACTCCTCGGCTTCGGCGACGTATCCGACGCCGAATCCGCCCCCGATGTCGAGGGCGCGCGGCGCGAGTCCCCGTGCCCGGCACTCGTCCATGAACAGCACGCACTGTTCCAGCGCCCGTGCCTTCTCCTCCACGCCGGTGGTGTCCAGGTGGTAGGCGGCGCCGGTGAACTCCACGGCATCCGCGCAGCGTTCGAGCACCGACAGCACGGACTCCGTCTCCCGCACCGGGGTGCCGAAGCGGCTGCGCCGGGAGAGCAGCCGGGTGCCCGCTCCCCCGTGCCCGGAAGCGGACTCGAATCCGGCCAGGCGCACCAGTACGGAGACCCGGCCGAGACCGTGCGTGCGCACCAGGCCGGAGAGTCGTTCCAGTTCTCCGGGCGAGTCCACGTTGACCGTCGCTCCCACGCGCGCCGCCAGCCAGAGGAACGCGGCGTCCTTGGGACCGGTGGCCATGATGCGGTCCCCGGTGAACCCGCAGCCCAGTACGTGCTTCAGCTCCTCAAGCGACGCGACGTCGACACCGACGGCGGCCGGGTCCTCGGTCGCCAGCCGCCGCACCAGGGCGCTGGACCGGTTCGCCTTGTGCGCGAAGTACACGCGCCCGGTCAGACGGTGGCGGCGGTAGACGGCACGGAAGCGGGCGGCGTTCTCGGCGACGGCCTCGGGGAGCAGCACGTTGAGCGGAGACCCCAGCGCGTCGACGAGCGAGTGCAGGAAGGGCCGGTCCGTCAGCAGTGAGGCGAGCGGCGGATCCACCCTCGGCCTCAGATACAAGGGCGCATCCACGTGAGACCCCTCCCGTGTCGGCCGACCGTCGCCCCGACGATCGTTCGGGAGTAGTCGTTTCCAGGTACACCGGCCGCTAAGCCTCACCGGGCCGTGCCCGGGGTGACATCGCGTACTCAGGAGGGGGAGGTGGTGAGTATGCGGTTGAGCGCGCTGTCGGGGCGGCGGGTGAGTTCCTCCCAGGTTCCCTCTTCCGTGATGCGGCCCTTCTCCAGGACGGCGATGCGGTCGGCACGGCGGACGGTCGCGCGGCGGTGCGCGATGACGATCGTGGTACGGCCCTCTTCCCGTAGTGCGGTGGCGAGTTGGGCGTCGCCGGCGTTGTCCAGGTGGGCGGTGGACTCGTCGAGGACGAGGACTCTCGGGCGGACCAGCAGCGCTCGGGCGAGGGCGACGCGGGCCCGCTGGCCGCCCGAGAGCGTCGCACCGCGCTCGCCGACGAGGGTGTCCATCGGGGCGATCTTGCCGACGCCGCACAGACGCGCCGTCGTGGCGAGCAGTTCGTCGTCCGCCTCGGGTGCGGCGAGCCGCAGGTTCTCGGCGAGGGTGCCGTGGAAGAGGGGCGTCTCCTGTCCCACGAGCACCACGGCCCGCCGCAGTTCCGCGTCGCTCACCTCCCGCACGTCCACGGGGTCCCCGTGGGCGGACAGTAGCTGGACCGCCCCGGCGGAGGGGTCCCAGAACCGGGCCAGCAGGTGGGCACAGGTCGACTTGCCGGCGCCCGATGCGCCGACCAGGGCGAGTGTCTGCCCCGGGCGGACGGTCAGCTCGACGCCGTCCAGCACGGGCTCGCCGCCGTAGTCGAACCTCACCCGGTGCAGCCGGATGCCCAGCGGTCCGGGTGGCAGAGCGCGGGGTGCGGCGGGCGGTGGGGCGAGGGCGGGAGCCTTGACAGCCGCGCCGACCCGGGCGGCGGCGGCGCGCAACGCCACGGCCTGGCTCAGGGAGCGGGCCGACTCCGCGACCGGACCGAGGACGGACAGGGCCAGTGCCATCGCCGCCGGGGCCCATGCGCCGTGCAGTCGTCCGGAGGTCACGGACTGCGCCGCCGCGGCCACCACGCCGAGGACCGCCGCCGCGATGAGGAGGTCGCGCACCGCTGCGGCGACCGCCTCCCAGGTGGCCTCGGCGCGCTGGGCGTCACCCACCTGCCGCCCCCGTTCCGCCAGCTTGCGGCGGCGTTCCGTCAGAGCCCCGAAGGAGAGCAGGTCACGCAGTCCGTCGACGGTCTCCACCGTGTCGGCCGACAGGCGGGCGACGGCCTTGCGGGTGCGGTTGCCCCGCGCCGCGCGGGCGCGTGCGTCGGCGAAGGGGGCCGCGGCGAGCAGGACGGCGACCGGCAGGACGGCAGCGGGCAGCCACGGCTCCACCGTGGCGAGGACCACGGAGCCGCCGGTGAACATGGTCACCGCCGCCAGCAGCTGGGCGGTGGTGTGGGCGTAGAAGAACTCCAGGGCCTCCACGTCGGCCATGGCGGTGGCCGCGAGGTCGCCGCTGCGCCGGCCCGCGACCCGGGCGGGCGCGCTGCGGGCGAGGCCGTCGAAGACGCGTACCCGGAGAGCGGCCAGCACCCGGTAGGCCAGGTCGTGCGAGAGGTCCATCTCCCGCCAGGTCATCAGGGCGCGTACGAGGACGAGGGCGACGAGCGCGGTGACGGTGACCGCCGTGGGGGCACGCCCTTCGAGGACGGCGGTGCCCACGGTGTGCGCGGCCAGCGTCAGCAGCGCGACGAGGGAGCCCTGTTCGAGGAGCGCGGCGGCGCAGGTGCGGGCCGTCATGGCGCGGTGCTCGGCGAGGGCGGGGAGGAGGGCGCGCAGTGCGCCACGCGCGGGCGCCTCCGCGTCGGTGGTGTGGGTGGTGTCGGCGGTGATCATGCGGCGAGTTCTCCTCGGTGGGCGTGGCCCGCCTCGACGAGCCGCGTGTAGACGCCGCCGGCCTCGACCAGGTCGGCGTGCTCGCCGACGGCGTCCACCCGTCCTTCGTCGAGGACGACGATGCGGTCGGCGTGCCGGACGGCGGCCAGCCGGTGTGCGACCACCAGGACGGTCCGGCCGCTCGCGGCGTTCAGCAGTTCCCTGGCTATGTCCGCCTCGCGGCGCTCGTCGACCGCGCTCGTGGCCTCGTCGAGGACGAGCACCGGTGCGTCCGCCAGCAGGGCCCGCGCGAGGGCGAGCCGCTGGCGCTGGCCGCCGGAGAGGGTGGCGCCCCGTTCGCCGAGGACGGTGGCGTAGCCGTCGGGGAGGGCGGCGATCTCGTCGTGGATGCCGGCGACGCGGGTCGCGCGGGTGAGGTCGCCGTCCGTGGCGTCCGGCCGGGCCAGGCGCAGGTTCTCGGCGATGGTGGCGTGGAAGAGGTACGTCTCCTGCGACACGACGGCGATGCCCTGCCGCAGCGATGGGAGCGAGTAGTCGGTCGTAGGACGCCCGTCGAGGGTGACGCGGCCTTCCTGCGGGTCGTGGTGACGCAGGAGCAGGGCCAGGAGGGTGGACTTGCCTGCGCCGGAGGGGCCGACGATCGCGGTCGTCCGTCCTGCCTGTGCGGTGAAGGAGACGCCGTTCAGGGCGGGCGCCGGTGCGCCGTCGTAGGTGAAGGAGACGTTGTGGAAACGCAGTTCGGGCGGTGCCTGCCAGTGCGCGGACACCGCTCCGGTGTCGGGCACGGCCGGTTCGGCGGTGCGCAGGGCCGCGAGACCGTCTGCGGCCGACACCCCCAGGTATCCGGCGTGCCACTCGCGGGCCAGGTCGCGGACCGGCCGGAAGCACTCGGAGGCCAGCAGCAGCACCAGATAGGTGCCGGTCGCCGTGGTGGATCCGGTGACGGCCGACCAGCACGCCAGGAGCGCGGCGGCGGCGGTGCCGCCCTGGACGGCGAGGTCGGTGATGCCGGTGTCGACCAGGGACACCCGCAGTTTGGCGACGGTCGCCCGGTGCAACGCCGCGGACCGCTCCTCCAGGCGTGCGCGGGTGCGCCCGACAGCGCCGGCGGCACGGAGGGCGGGCATGCCCTGGAGGGCCTCCAGGTAGTCGGCGCCCAGTCCTTCGTAAGTGTCCCAGTGCTCCTTGCCGCGGGCGGCGAGGAGCCGGTCCCAGGCGCGCGGCCCGGCCAGGGCCAGGAGCAGGGCGGGGACCAGGCCGAGGAGGGCCCGCGGTTCGACCACGGCCAGGGCGGCCAGTACCAGGGGCGGCACCGTGAGGGTGACCAGGAGCTGGGGCAGGTAGCGGGAGACGTAGGCGTCGACGCCCTCCACTCCGTCGACGAGAGTGGTGCGGACGGCTCCGGCCCGCGCGGTGCTGAGGTGAGCGGGTCCCAACCGGCCCAGGTGGGCCAGGAGTTCGTCCCGCAGGGCCACCCTGACCCGGGCCCCGGCCCGGGTGGCGGTGCGCCGCTGCCACAGGGCGAGCCCGGCGCGGGCGGCGACGACGGCGAGCACCGCGGCCAGCAGCCATGGGAGCCGGCCGGTGTCGCCGCGGGGCAGGTCGGCGAGCGCGAGGGCCAGCAGTACGGCCTGCGCCAGGTGGGTGAGGGTGACGGCGCCCTGCAGCAGGGTGGCCGTGAGCAGGGGGCGCCGGGCGCGCCCGGCGGCGCGGCGCAGTTCGGGGTGGACGATCACGTGGTGTTCTCCTCGTCGGCGTGGCGGGTGCCGAGGGCCAGCGCGTGGACGACCCAGTCCCGGCCCGGCGCGGCTCCGAGGGCGGCGCCGAGGTCCGCCTGCTGCCAGGAGCCGACGGGCCGGGCGGCCAGTCCGTGGCGCCGGGCGGTGACATGGGCCAGGTGGACGGCGAAGCCGGCCCGCAGGTGGGCGCGGCGGATGTGCGGGGCGTCGGCGTCGGTGGGGCAGCCGTGGGCCAGCAGCACGGCGCCCGCCTTGGCGATCCACGCCTGGCCCGCGGCCCAGGCCGCGAGCGTCGGTCGGGAATCCCCCGCCGCGTACCGCCGCAGAGTCGTGCCGTCGGCTGCCGACCGCACCAGACCGGGCCGTGGCGGGCCGACCGCGGCGCACCAGCGCAGGTCGACCGTGCTCGCCCGTTCGGCCGTGGTGAGGACCGCCCGCAGTGCGTCCTGGGAGGGGGCGCCCGGCAACGGCGGTGGGGTACTCCGACGCGCCAGCAGCTCGGCGGGGGTGGGCGGTCCCCCCGACGGCTCGGGCACGCGGGCGCTGCCGGCCGGGTACGCCGGGCCCGGCCCGTCGGGCGGCGGCACGTGCACGGCGGCCAGTGGCCTCTCGGCGAGTCCGTCCAGCGACACCCGGGGATACCTCACTCCGAGCGCACGCGCCGCGAGGAACAGGGCCGCGGCGGCGTGCCCGGTGTCCAGCAGCAACAGGGGCCAGGCTCGGTGGCCGTAGTGGGAGGCCGTGCGCCGTGCGGTGACGGAGAGTTCGACGACCACGCCCGGCGGTGTGCCGTCGGGTTGCCCGCCGAGGCGGTGGACGCGGTGGCGCAGTGGGTCGTAGCCGTAGCGGCCGGGCGGCAGGGAGCAGCCGGTGCCCACGAGCAGTTCGGTGTCCACCGGGTGCAGCGCGCCGGCGGAGGGTGCGGGCCTGAGCCGTCCGGAATCGTCCGAGGCCGCCAGGGCGAGACGCAGCAGGGCCTGCACATCGAGGTCCGCCGGGCCGGCCGGCGGGATGGGGAGCGGGGGCCCCGGCCAGGTCCGGACGGCTGTTCCGGCGGGCGTGTCGGGGCCGGGGTGCTCCGGGGAGCGGGCGCGGGCGAGGGCGGCGACGAGGTCCACCGGGCGGTCCTCGCGGGGTTGTTCCACGGTGCTCCTCACATGTGCGGCGGAGGCGCCAGCGTGAAGTCCTCCGGCGCGCTCGGCGAGGTGGTGCGCCATCCCCGCGCGACGGCGGACTCGGCGAGGCGCGGGCAGCCGAAGTAGCCGAAGGCGGCGGGTGCGTTGGGGAGGAGCCCGGAGACGAGGACCCTGGCCACCCGCAGGGATGTCTCGGCGACGTCCTCGGTGGTCAGGTCGAACGTCATGACGCGGTGGCCGCCCGCGATCAGCGCGCGCTCCAGTCGATCGCGGCTGCCGGGCTCGACCTCGTCCAGCGACGCGGTCCCGAGCGTGGGCGCGGTGAATCGCCGGGCCTCGGCCGCCATCCGCCCGTCCAGCCACACCTGCACGTGCGCACCCAGGTCCCGCACATGCTCGAACTGCTCGCCGCACGCGTCGAGATAGCGGCCGTCGGTGCGGTGCTCCAGATAGAGCCCGCGGGCCAGCAGCCCGGCCTCCACGGCCTGGAACACCCAGCCGTCGGGGTCCGTCAGGCCCTGGGTGAAGACCCAGGTGTGCACGGCTTCCAGGACGGCCTTGCGGGCGGCTTCGGCCGGGTCGTACTTGGCGGCGAACCCGGCGGCGTACAGGCCGAGGCGCGGGTCGTGCACGAGCGCGGCCATGCAGGGGGCGAACTCCGAGGGCATCTCGACGATGTGGACGTCGAGGGCGGAGCCGGCCAGGTCGTCGGCGAGGCCCGGCACGTCGGCCGGGTCGATGCCGCGGGTGGGTCCGTCGAGGTGCCACCACAGTTCCAGGGCGTCGCGCTCGACGATCTCCAGCAGGCCGCGTTCGGCGGCGTCGTCGAGTCCCTGTCCGGTGGCTATGCCCGCGTAGTTGAGGTGGTGGGTGCGGGGCAGCTCGCGCAGTTCGCCCTGGCGCCAGTTGAGGTGGGTGAGCGCGACGGGGGCCCAGACCTCGCTCGTCCGTCCGCCGGGCAGCCGCTCGGTGCCGCGCGTCCACAGGGCCGGGGTGTCGGGGGTGAAGGGTCGGTAGGGGAACTTCTCACGGGCGTACTGCCAGTCGGCGTACGCGGGCAGGTCCCCTGGGCCGTACAGACGCAGGCCCTTCTCCGCCAGTTCGGCGGCGGTGGCGCGCACGGGGGCGTCGGGATGGCCGGGCGGCGGCACGCGGTTGCCGCAGTACCGCTCTGTCCCCTCGGCTATCGCGGCGATGCGGGCCTGGTCGGGGTCGCCGAACGTCGTGCCGAGGGAGACCCGGTCGGCCGGCCACAGTCCGAGTCTGCGGGCGTCGGATATCTCGGCGGTGAGCGCGGTGTAGCGGGGTGGGGTGCCCGGGGGGTGCTCGACGGGCTTGACCTTGCGGACGATGCCGCAGACCGGGTCGACGAGTGCTTCCACTGGCAGCGCCGTCATCGCAGGATCTCCTCGGTGGGCTCGATGGGGGAGGGACGGGAGGCAAGCACGGGCAGCGTCAGCACCACGCTGTCCGGATCGACCTCACGCCGGGAGGCGAACAGCCGGACGGCCGTCGCCGGGTCGCCCCCGGTGTGGGGGTTCCGGGCGTGGGCCGGGAAGTGGTGCCCGGCGATCTCCAGGCGCAGCCGGGTGCCGGCCCGCAGCCGACGCGCGAGCCGGCCGAGCTCGACGGTGAACTCGGTTTCGCGGAGTGCTGGTCCGTCGTGCCGGACGACACCGACGGCCAGTCGCTCGGCGGTCCCTTCCGGAGTGAGGGCCACGAGCCGGGCGGCCCAGTCGGCGGACGGCGTGTGGGCGATGGCCCGCAGCCGTACCCGCACGGGTCCGACCACGTCGAGGGGACGCGGCGACGGGGGCGTGACCAGCAGGCAGCGGTCGGGCGGGCCGTCGGTGGGGACGGTCAGGTCGTCGGAGCGGACGGCCCGGTCGGGGTCGGCGGTGAAGGCTGAGCCGCGCAGCAACCGTGGCCGTCGTGTGCGCGGTTCGCCGTTCGTGTCGGCGGGCAGCCACAGGTCGGCGCCGCCCAGCCCCTGTGCGCCGTGGCGGCCGGGGGCGAGTTCGCCGGTCAGGGCGCGGCGGGCCCAGCGCACGTACAGCTCGCCGAGGTTCACCCGGTGGGCCGGGCCGGCGTCGGCTCCGGGCGCGGTGACGAGACCGTGCCCCCAGGGGCCCAGCAGCATCCGGGCCGAGGGTCCGGCCCAGGCGCGCCACAGCGCGACCGTGTCCTCGGCGAAATGGTCGTGGTGGCCGCCCACCGCGAGCAGGGGCACGGCGGCGTGCGCGGCCCGTGAGACGAGACGGCCTCGGTCGCGGGACCGCCAGAGATCCGTCCAGGAGGGCAGCGGGCGGCCCAGCCGTTCGGGGAGGCCGGTGAGCGGCAGGTGGGTGAGGAGTCCGGGGTCGGCGGCGAGGGCCTTGTCCAGCGCGTTCTCGTCGGAGTCCCTCCGGTCACCGTGGGCGGCCCACCATCCGACGCGGGACAGCAGCCGTTCCACGCCGGACGCCTCGCGCGCCGTTTCTGCCGCGCCGAGGGCGGGCACGGCGGCGATGACGGCGTCGGGCCGTGACTCCTCGGGTACGTCGAGGGCGAGGACGAGGGCGCAGTGGGCCGCGTAGGAGGCGCCGACGGCCACCAGCCGGCCGTCGCTCCACGGCTGCCGTCGGATCCAGCGCACGGTCGCCGCTCCGTCGGCGGCCTCGTCCGCGTAAGGGTGCCACTCCCCCGGCGACGCGAACCGGCCGCGCACGTCCTGGACGACGGCGGCGAACCCGCGGTGGGCCCAGCCGCGTGCCTCGGCCCGGTGCCGTGTCCGGTCGTACGGGGTGCGGACGAGGACGGACGGGAAGGGTCCGTCGCCGGCCGGGAGACGGACGTCGGTGGCGAGTTGCCCCACAGCCGTGGTGAACGCCGTCATGCGCCCTTCTTCGGCATCGGTGCGACGTCGGGTACCGGGAGGACGGGGTGCTCGGTGACGATCAGCGTGCGCAGGTCCACACATCGGAGTCGGCGCCGTGCCGGAATGCCGGCCACGTCGGGGGCGTCGGTGGCCCACCGGTGGAGGCTGTCCGCGAGCAGTGCCGCGAGCAGGGTGGCGGCGGGAGGGGCGAGCCGGACCGGCGTTCCGGTGGTACGGGGTCCGCTCCAGTACGCGGCCAGTTCGCGGTGGGCGGGTGTGGCGGCGAGCCGGCGGGACCGGACGTGCGCCGAGGTGACGTCTCCGGGAGCGGCGGCCACCGGTTCGACGTACGCCTGCCAGCCCTCGCGATGGCAGCGCAGCCACGCGACGTCGTGCTCGGGCAGCCCGTCGGCGTTGTCCCACAGCCCGTCGGGTACGGGTCCGTCGAGACACCACACGACGGCGGAGGGGTTCCCGTCGAGCAGGTCTTCGATGCCCCCCGGTGAGCTGTCGGAGGCGGTCACGGCCCGAGTCGTGAACGGCCTCGCGCCCAGAGCGGCCAGTTGCACGGCGAGTGGTTCGGTCAGTACCGGGTCGCCGAGGAGCCGGATGTCCCGGCGGGCGACGGGCCACTGCGCGCGCAGCGGTTGTTCCGCCAGGTAACCGGCCTTTTCGAACGCCGCGACGACACGCGCGACTTCCTCGTCCACGGGGGTCGTGGTGAGGCCCGTGAGCAGGGAGAGCAGGACGTCTTCGTCCGCACCTCCCGTCCTGACGCTGAGGAACTCCCCTTCCGGGGTGCGGACGGCGAGCCCTCGCCCGGGCACGGCGACGACCTCGGCACCGGGGGCGAGTCGGCTGTGGGACACGGCGATCCTCCTGACGGCGGGACTGGAACGGGAGTGGGCCCGCCCGGAAGGCATCGGGCGGGCCCACGGTCGAGGGTGGCTGGGCCCTCGCTTACTCCTCGGTGTCGTCGAAGGGGTTCTCGACGAGTGCGTTGGAGTGGGAGGCCGAGTCGTGCGCCAGCTGACCCGGGTCGGTGATCGGCGCGAAGACCTGCTCGTTGTCCATGAACTCTCCTTCATAGCCAGGGAGATACGACGTTCGGATGAGCGCCGCAACGGCAGCTTAGTGAATCTGATTTTCATATTCTAGAGAGGGAAGGGGGTGATCTGGATAACACACCGGCCAGCCCCCCTCGGGGTCCTGGCCGACCCGGCCGGCCACCTTCAGCACGTCGGCCAGCAACCCCGGTGTCACGACTTCCTTCGGCGTTCCGTCGGCCACCACGCGGCCTTCCCGCAGGGCGACGATGCGTTCGGCGAACCGGGCGGCGTGGGCCAGGTCGTGCACCACCATCACCACGGTGAGCCCGCGCTCCTCGCGGAGGCGGACCACGGTCTGCAGCACGTCGAGTTGGTGGTGCAGGTCCAGGTAGGTGGTCGGCTCGTCGAGGAGCAGGACGCGGGTGTCCTGCGCGAGCGCCATCGCGAGCCGGACCCGCTGCCGCTCGCCGCCGGACAGCGCGTCGACGTCGCGGTCGGCCCATTCCTCCACCCCGACGTCCCGCAGCGCCCGGTGCACGACGGGGTCGTCGCCCTCGCGCAGCATGCCCAGAGGACCGCGTGCCGCGTACCGGCCCTGACGGACGAGGTGACCGACCGTCATGCCCGGGACGGCCGGGGCGGACTGGTGCAACAGCGCCACCCTCCGGGCCGTGGCGCGCCGCGAGAGCCGGGCGAGGTCGTCCCCACCGAGCAGCACGCGCCCTTCGCGGGGCTGCAGCAGCCCGGCGGCCAGCCGCAGCAGGGTCGACTTGCCGCAGCCGTTCAGGCCGATGAGAGCGGTCAGTTCGCCCGGCCGGACGGTCATGTCGACGCCCCGCAGCACGGGTCGTCCGGGGTAACCGAAGTGGACCCCCTCGACGTGGATCCCCACGGACTCGGTCATGCTCTGTCCTTAAGTCGACTTCAGAACGTACGGGTCGGCCTGCGGCGTACGACGACCAGCAGCAACGCGGCGCCGAGGCAGGCGGTGAGCGCGCCGACCGGCAGCGTGAGCCGTCCGGAGTCCAGCGCCGTCGCCAGCAGCCGCGAGGACAACTGCGCCGCCGCGTCGGCCCCGCACACCACGACCCCGCCCACCAGCGCGGCGCCCGGAAGGCTCGTCCGCAGGTCCGCACCGAAGAGCGCCACGGCCAGGTGCGGGACGAGCAGTCCCACGAAGCCCAGCGCCCCGACGGCGGCCACCGCGCCCGCCGTCAGCGCCACCGCGCACAGCAGGGCCAGGGTCCGGGCCCGGCGAGCGGAGAGGCCGGCGGCGAGAGCGATGTCGTCCCCGCAGCGCAGCAGGGTCAACGGCCCGGACAGCAGCCAGGCCGCGATCCCCCAGACGAGCGCCCACGGCCACAGCAGGTGCCAGTGCTGCCACACCCGGCCCTCCGTCGTGCCCACCAGCCACTGGACGACACTGCCCAGTTCGCCCGGCTCCACGAGCAGCACCATGGCGGTGAGCCCGCCGAGCACCGCCGACACCAGCACCCCGTGTACGGCGGTCTGCGCGGCATCACCCGACCCACGGCCGGCGAGCAGCCACAGCAGCGCCGCTCCGGCGCACCCGCCCGCGCAGGCGGCGAGGACCACGGCCAGGGGTGAGTCCCACCCGGCGAGTCCCAGGGCTGTGGCGGTGACGGCGCCGAGCACCGCCCCCGGGGTCACGCCCGTCACCTCCGGCCCGGCAAGGGGGTTGCGCAGGGCGGACTGCAGGACCAGCCCCGCCACGGCCAGGCAGGCGCCCGCGCCGAGGGCCACCAGGAGTCTGGGAAAGCGCAGTTGGAAGAGGATGTGGCGCTCCGTCGCGTCACCGCCGCCGTTCAGGACGTCCCAGGCCACGCCCGGGGACATGCCCCGCCCGGCCACCAGTTCCACGCCGGCGCACACGACGGCCAGCGCCGCGAGGGCCGTGAAACGCCGGGTCACCGCACGTCCTCCGTCCGGGTCGCCGTCGACGGGGGCGGGCAGGCACCGCTGGACGCGCCGTGCCCGGGCTCGTCGTCCCGGTGGGCGTTGTCGGACGCCCCGGCACGAGGGTCTTGGCCCGCCGCACCGGAAGCCGGTCTCCGCGGTCCGTGCAGCGGCTTGCGCACGGCAGTCGAGGCGGCCGGCCCGCGCCGGGCCACCCGGCCGCGGCCGCCCGAGCGCATCAGCGCGATCCCGGCCGGCACCCCCAGCAGGGCCGTCCAGGCACCGGCCGGTGTCTCGACGGGCGCCAGCGCCAGCCGGGCCGGGACATCGGCGACCGTCACGACGACGGCCCCCCAGGCGGCGGACCACGGAAGCCGGCGCACCGCCCCCGCCGTGGGATCGAACCAACGGGCCAGGTGCGGGGCGAGGAAGCCCACCCACGCGACGGGCCCGCACACGGCCGTCACCGGGGCGATCAGCACCACGGCGATGGCCAGCGCGGCCAGTCGCGCGCGATGCGCACGCACGCCGAGCGCCTCGGCATCCTCGTCGCCCAGCCGCATCACCGACAGCACCGGCGCGCACAGCACGAGGGCGGGGACGGAGACGAGCAGCCACGGCCACAGGCCCGTCACGTCGTCCCAGGTCCGGGCGGAGAGGGAGCCGAGCAGGTAGCGGTAGATGAGCTGGAGGTCGAGCTGGTCGGCCATGACCATCAGGACGAGCAGCGCGGCCTGCAACGCGGCCGCGACCGCGGCCCCGGTGAGCAGTACGGCGGACGGACTGCGGCCCAGCCCGGCGGCGAGGAGCGTGAGCCCGCCGCCGAGCGCGGCTCCGCCGATGGCCAGCAGAGGCTGGACGGCGGCGGGCAGGGACAGGGTCAGCACCAGCGGCGCGGCCACCCCCAGCGCGGCCCCGGACGACACGCCCAGCATCTCCGGCACCGCCAGGGGATTGCGCAGCGCCTCCTGGAGCACCAGTCCGGCCGCCCCCAGACAGGATCCGGCGACGAGCGCCAGCACCAGGCGGGGCACGCGGAGTTCGGTGACGACGATCCCGGCGAGGGTGGTGTCGCCGTCCAGCACCACGGCGATCAGCCGGTGCGGGGGAACGTAGGGGGTGCCGAGGCTGAGCGCGCAGCCCGAGGAGGCGGCCAGCAGTACGCCCACCAGGAAGGGTTGCCACGTTCGTGTGCCGCGCGACGGCCGCAGTCCGCCCGCAGCGGTGCGGTCCGCCGCGGCGGGCGCCGAGAGGGAGGTCCTCACCGCAGCGCGGCCGTGGCCTCGTCGAGGACGATGCCCAGGGAACGGGTTCCGCGTCCCTTGGCCCACACCTCTGAGTTCACCTCGTGGACGTCTCCGTTCCGCACGGCCGGGATCTTGCCCCAGAGAGGGTTCCCGGCCAGCTTCTCCGAGAGCCTGCCGTCCGCGTCGCCGAAGCTCATCGTCTCGACGAACAGCACGTCGACGCCCTGGGCGAGGATCTCCTCGAGGCTGTAACTGCCCTCCACGCCACGCGACTTCCACGGGTAGTCGGCGAGCTTGGGGAACAGGCTGGCGGTCACGTCGCCCTCCGGGGTCGCGACGCCGAAGTTCTCGTCACCGCCGTAGATGATGAGAGCGGTCTTCTCGCTCGGGGCCTTCTCGGCCGTGGCGAGCCTGGTCCGGAAGGTCCTCTCGGCCTTCTCCCCCTCGGCGGTGCGGCCGGTGAGCGCGGCGACGTCGCGCAGGTACCCCACACTGTCCTCCCACGTCTCGGGCTGCATGGCCCAGAACGTGGTCGCCCCCTTGAGCGCCGGGGCGAGCTTGCCGTGGGTGTCACCCAGCCCGATCACGAGATCGGGCTTGTGGGAGAGGATCGCCTCCACCTCCGGGGCGATGAACCCCCCGGGGATGACGTCGACCTCCTTGGCCTTCTCCTCCCCCAGGAAGCCCGGGTGGGCCAGCAGCGCGCTGTTGGTGGCCGCCGGGACGATCCCCAGTTCGGTCAGGATGTCGTCGCAGAGCCCGAACAGGCAGACGATACGCTCCGGTTCCTTCTTCAGAGAGACCTTGACGCCGTTCGTGTCGGTCAACTCCGCCGACGCCTTGATGGGTTCGACGGTGACCTCGGTCTTCGCCGCGCGCTCGGCCTTGGCACTCGCGGGTTCTTCGGACGACGAGCCGCAGCCGACCAGGACGGAACCCACCACCACTGCGGTGATCCAACTGCGGACGAATCTCGACGGTGAGCGCAGCATCGATGCCCTCGCTTCTTCTCAGGTACCGGGAACGCACTGAAGATACATGATAATCGTTTTCACCAGACCCAGACCGGACCGTTTCTGGAGGACCCATGCCGGCTGCCGCTCCCGTCCTGCTCGTCTCCGACCACGTGGACGGATCCGTACACGTGCTGACCGTGCCGGACGGCGCCGTCGTAGGACGCCTCACCGGCCGTCATCTCTCCGAGCACGCCGGGTTCCTGGCGCTACCGGGAGGGCAGGTGGCCTGCGTCGACGACCGCCGAGGGGAACTGCTGGTACTCGATCCGTTCGCGGACAAGCTCGTGGAACGTACGGTCCCGGTCGCCGTTCCGGCCGAGCACCTCGCCTGTGACCCGTCCGGTCGCCGACTGGCCCTCACCACCGGGCTGGGCAAGAACACGGAGCCGTGGTCGGACCTGCTGACGGTCCTCGACCTGGCCACCGGAGAGGCCACGAGGGTACGCACGCGCGTCGGCGAGCCGGGCGTGACCGTGCTCGGCGGCGGCGATCCTCTGGTGGTGCTGCGCCACCGGGAGCCCGGTGCGCTGGCCGTCCACCGGTTCGCGGATCTCCTCGCGACTCCCCCCGGCTGCCCTCCCGTCACACCTCACGCACTCCTGCCGCTGCCGGACGACGGACACGGGGACGCGCAGGCGCCCGGCGCGGGACACGTGTTCGCGGCCACGAGCGAAGGGGTGCACCGGGCCCGGAGGAAGGGCGACACACTCGCCGCCGATGAGGTCATTCCGTGGGGATCACCCGCCCGGGGCTGGTACCTCCGGCTCGACACCCGTCGGCAGGCGCTGTGGACCACGCTGCGCGGCGGTGACCCGGACCCGCTGCGGTGGCCGGAGTGGACCAACCACGCATGGCGCCACGACCTGCGGACGGGCCGCACGTTCCGCACGGAACTCGGCCCCGGACTCGTCTTCCGGCTGGCCCTCGCACGGCGCCACACCGCCTTCACTCGTATCCACCCCGACGGCGACGAACTGGTCCTCCTGAGCGCCGACGACACCGTCCGCCGCTTCCCGCTGCCCGCCATGGAGGGTGCTCCGCGTCGCGGCGGCACCCCCTGGGAGGGCGTCCAGCGCCGAGCGGTGGCCGCCTCTCCGGGCTCCGACTGGATCGCCGTCACCCGGGGTGGCCACGGCGAGGTGCACATCATCGACGCGGGGACGGGCCACGAGGCGACCCGTCTGCGGCTGAGTACAGCGCTGCATCACGGCGGCCACCTGGCACTGCGCAGCCGGAACGACGGTGCCGAGGGTGATCCCGTGGGCCGGTGACGACGTGTCCGGTCCGGAACGGTCCAGACACCCGGAACAGCCGCCAGGCCCGCCTGCGGACCGGTCGGCGTCAGGACACCACGCCGTCGTCTCGACCGGCTGCCGCAGTGTCAGTGTCCGGCAACGACGCCCGACGGCTCCACCGACCGGGTCGGCACGGACGGCAAGTACATCCAGGCACAGGGCGGCGGCTTCCTGCGGCGGAAGGTCAACCCGGAGACCAACGCCGCGGACCCTGACGGCGTCGACACCTGCTTCTGGGGCGGCGCGGACAGATCCGGCACACAGCGCGAACAACAACTCGGTCCGGCTGTACAAGTACCGGCAGCGAGCGCGAGCGCGGGGCGGCGTGACCCGTCGGGTGTACCAGGGCATACGGCTCTGCCATCGCCGGCCGCTTCCGCCGGGGCCCGGTACTTCCCGCCCCGGCCGCGGTCGCCACCGCGCCGCCGACCGTGGGAACCGGTCCTCACACCCGACCCGGCATGACCGTACTGCTCGATCGGCAACGGCTGCCGTGCATCCGTCTGCACCGACGTCGGAGGGGCACCACACCACCCCCATCCCCGCCCGAGACGCCCAGGGCCGGCATGCAGAACCCGCCACTGCGTCGAGCAGTGGCGGGTTCGCCAGTCGGATGCGTGGCTGTGCCGGTCAGTCGGCGTTCTCCGGACGTTCGCCCTTCGGCCCCCGGCCGCGTTCGGTGCGCGGGCCCCGGCTCTGCCAGTCGGGATCGCTCTGGAGCGTCTCGTTGGCCGCCTCGTTGGCGTCCTGATCGGTGACGCCCAACCGCTCCGCCTCCTTGCGCAGCCGTGCGCGCCGGGTGTCGTACTTCTTGCTTCCAGGCTCGGGCACGATCATCACCTCCTGTGCCGGACGGGTCCCCTGCGGCCCCCGGGGGCAAACGGCTCAGCCCTCCGTCCACCGGCACAGCAGCCGGAACACCGTGCAGCTCAGCGCTTCGGCGATCTCACCGGCATGGTGCTCCCAGGTGCCCCGGCCCCGAGCCCGCGGGACTGATGTCCATCAGGGCGTCGCGCACCGCCCGACGGCCGACGGCCCCTGCATGCCGGCCACCATGCAGGCGAGGCCGGTGCCCTGCGAACCGGCACACCGCGTCATTCCGAAGGAATGCGGAACTCGAATTCGGGACGGTCCCACGGCACAGCGGGCGGGTTCGCGAGCGCGGTCCCGGTCCGCACCGCACCGACGCGGTGGTAGAAGCCCTCGGCAGGAAGATGCGACACGACCTTGACACGGTCGAGCCCGGCGGCACGGGCCTCGGACTGCATGTGCGCGACGAGCAGTAGTCCGATACCCCGTCCTTGCGCTTCGTCGGCGACGAACAGCAGGTCGAGCTCCGGTGGAGTGAGGACGAGCGAGTAGAACCCGAGGACCCGGCCTCCGTGCTCGTCGGCGCCGACGGCTACGAAGGCGCGGTGGGCCTCGATGTAATCAGGACCGACCCGGTAGCCCGCGACTGCGGCCGCGTACTTGCCCTCGTAGGCGCCTGAGCCACGCACGAGCCGCGTGAGCCGTTTGGCATCCCGCGCGACGGCCCTCCGTACCGTGATCGGCCGGCTGGTCGGGGAAGTGCGTGAACTCATCGCGAGAGTATTGCGCACCGGGGAGTGCCTTCCTGCGGCGGGGCGGAGGAGCGGGAAGCGCATCGTCGCCGCCAGCCTCGTCGGGACCACCGTCGAGTGGTACGACAACTCGTCCGATCAGGGCCACGACCTGCACGACGTCCACCTCCTGCACCGGCGCGCCGGCCGGCCCCGCCCACGTCGGCGCCGCCCTGGCCTGAGGCGCTCCCCGGCCCGACCCCGCCGCGCCCCCGCACCGGTCGGGCGCGGGGATCTCGCCGACCGCCCGCCCGGCCGCTCCGAGAGGGGCCGGGCGGGCCGGTGATCAGCCGCCCGAGCAGACGGTGCCGTTCAGGCGGAACACCGTCGGGTCCGGGTTGGGGCCGTCGTTCGCGCCGACGAAGCCGAACGAGGCCGTCGACCCACCGTTCGGGGCGAGTGGCGGGGCGCCGTCGGGCGCGGTCGCCCGTGCACGGCGGCCGGATTGGTCGAAGGCGGCGTTCCAGCCGGAGGACACCGACTGGCGGTCGGTCGGCCACTCCCAGTCGACGGTCCACCCGGTGATCGGGGTGTCCGACAGGTTCCGGACGGTCACCGTGGTCACGAAGCCGTTGCCCCAGCTCGTGTCCCGGTGGTAGGTCACCGCGCACACGGCGTTCGCCGGGGCCGTGGTGGTGAACGTCAGCGGGCCGGACGGTGCGGAGAGCCGGCCGGCCGAGTCGGCCGCCAGGACGTTGACCGTGTGGGTGCTGCCCGGAGGGAGGTTCGGCAGGGTCACGGACGTCCCGGTGGTCTCACCGACCAGCCAGGTGTGCGCACCGTCTCGCTCCTGGACCAGGTAGCGCGCGGCGCCCGGCGCGCCCTCCCAGGAAAGACGGGCCGTGGTGTCGGTGATCGCCTCCGTACGCGGCGCAGCCGGCGCTCCGGCGGCGGAGGCGCCGGGCCCGGTGCCGGCCCGCGGGGTGAGGGTGACGGTGAGCATGCCCAGGGGCGGCACGGTGACCCCGGACGCGGACGCCGTGCCGTCGTCGACGTGGGTGATGTCGGCGTCGCCGCGCGCGTACCGACTGACCTCGGGTGCGGCGGCGGACGGGGTGAAGCCCTCGTAGTCGAGGCCGACGGTGTGCGCGGAGCCTGGGTCCTTGTTGATGAGCAGCACGCTCAGGCGCCCGTCGCGGCGGTGCACGGCGTGTGCGGAGACGTCCTGGGCGGACGAGGACGTGGCGACCAGGGTGTCGCCGGCGGTGCCCAGTTCACTGGTCATCTTCATGCCGTAGTACGGGTGGAACGGGGTGTTCGGTGCCGGTTCACAGACGTCTCCGGCACAGGCACCGCTGGACAGCATGCCCATGTCGCCGTAGTCGGTCTCGCCGTCGACGGTGGTGATCCGGCCCACCCCGTTGTGGGTGTTCCACCAGTCGACGGTGAAGACGCCGTTCTCCAGGGCCGTCATGAACGCGTCGGCGGCGAACAGCCCGTTGGGGCGGGCGGTGAGCAGCGCGCCACCGGTGTTGGTGTTGATCTCGGTGAGGGCGATGCCGATGCGCGACGAGTCGGCACCCGCGTGGCGGTCGATCTGGTTGCGCACCTCCCGCAGTTCGCCGGGCAGTCCGGTGAGTCGGTCCATGGCGTTCTCGGCGGTGGTGTCGGCGCCGCCCGCGTACCAGTGGACGCTCACGAAGTCGATGACGTCGGTGACTTCGGAGAGCACGGTGTTGTTCCAGTCGCCCGCGTCGCCCTCGCCGACGACGCCGTCCGGCCAATGTCCGGGGGTGGTGAGGACGGCGCCGATCCTGACGGCCGGGTCGACGGCCTTCATGGCCTCGGCGTAGGCACGGACCTGGCGGGCGTACTCGCGGGGGCTCTTGTCCTCGTGGTCGTCGTGCTCCCAGCCGCTGCCGTAGTGGCCGTTGCCGTATATCTCGTTGCCGATCTCCCAGTAACGCGCGCCGTAGCCCTTGGTGACGTTCGCGTACCGCACCCAGCCGGCGGCCTCCTCGGGCGTGCCGGAGCCGTAGTTGGCGATCAGGATCGGCTGGGCGCCGGCGGCGCGGACGGTGCCCATGAAGGCGTCGAAGCCGGTGCCGGGAGCGACGTACCCACCGGGCGCCGTGTGCGTCTCCCAGTGGTAGATGTCCGCGTACGAGCCGCCGGGGTAGCGCATCGCGCCGACGTCGGCCGCCTTCATCAGTGCGGCGACCTCGGGGTCGTTCATGTGCGCGTCCCAGACGGCGGCGTTGACTCCTCGGGCGGTGGCGGGGACGCGGCCCAACGACGCCTGGGTGTTGACCCGGACGTCGACGTCGGCGACGGGCTCTTCGCCCCCGGCGGCGGACGCGATGCCGGGGGCACCGAGCGGCGACAGCAGGGCGAGTGCCGCGGCCAGGGCGGCGGCGGAGCGTACGAGGCGGCGGGGGCCGCCACCGGCCGTGCGACCGGTCCTTGACGACAACGGCATGGGAGTCCTCCCTCGGGGCCCGGAGGCACGGGGCGGCGGGTGCCGGGCCCGTGCGGCCGGACGGGCGGAGTACCGGGGCGCGGCGACGTGTTCCGCGCCGACGACACAGCGAACGGGGCGTGCATGCGGTGCGGTCGTGCACGGGCAGGGCGAAGCCTGTGGGAGCGCTCCCAGAATGGGAGGAGTGTGACGCCCTGTCAACGCATGGGACAATCTCAGTACCGCCCCGCGCCCCCACCCGGCGCCACGAAGCCGACGTCGCACGGGCGGACGAGCCGGCCACGCGCTGTCCGGCGAGGAAGCGGAAGCACCGCGCTCCGCCACTCGCCGCGGCACAGCCTTCATCCGTCGGCGACTGACCGCCTGCTGTCGGACCACGAAGCGGTCTCCGCGAAGCCAGTTCGTGAATCGGCCGGCAGGCCCCTACTCGGCGGCCCGACGAGGACGCTGGACCCGAGGAGCGGCGGGAGGCGGACATCCGACGGCTCGGGCTGCAGCCCGACGTCGAGTCCGACGCCCTATGTCCTGTTGGGTCCCGAGGAAGTGGACGAGGACAGCGAGTGGGCCGTGCATGCACGTGGGCGAGCCGGCTTGCCGATTCACCCGGACGGCACGCGAGCTTCCTCGAGTTCATGCGGGACGTGCACCGGGAGTTCCACAGCTGCGGGCGCACCGGAGCGACGGGGAGCCGGAGTTCGTCGACGACACGACGCCGGAGGGTGGACACCGCGGTGGAGGCGGCCCTGCCGAAGGCGCTGCACGGTGGCTGGGAACGGGCCGTGAAGGCGCTGGACGAGCCGAAGGGTACGGCAGGGGCCGGGGACCACCGGACTGGGCGACCAGACACGCCGGCCGGCCCGCGCCACGCCTGGGCGACGGTTCCCGCCCGCAGGCACTCGCCGAGACGCGGGGCCTCCCACAAGGTCCGGGCGCTGGAGGATCGCGCGGCCCCCCTGGAACGCGAGCGCGAGCAGCACGACCAGGCCCCGGCACAGCGGGAACGCACCTCCCTCGCCCGCGAGCTCCACGACATCGTCGCCCATTCGGTCACCGTCATGCTGATCGGCGTGCGCGATGCCCGGGACGTCCTGCCGACCGAGCCAGGTCGCGGCTGAGACGCCACCGTGCCGTGGCCACGGGGTACGACAAGCTCGCCGTCCGACACGAGGCGACCTGCTGGTCACAGACCTCAACGAGTCGCTGTGTCCAGCACTTTCACAACAGCCTCACACCCCCAGCTCCTTGAGACGCTCGAGGTCGTCAGCGACCGACTCCCGCTCCTGGGCGGTGAGATGGACTGCGGTGGCCTGGTCGAGCGCGGACCTCGCGGTCTCTTCGTCACCGAGGCGCCCGGCGACATCCGCACGCAGCACGAGGAGGCGAAGCAACTGCACGGGCGTGGGCCGCTCGTCCTCGAGGCGCAGCACCCGATCGATGATCTTCGCGGCGCTCGCGGGGTCCTCTTTCGAGTCCGCGAGCAGGGATGCGTGGTGGAGTGCTCGGGCAAAGGTTTCCTTGGGCGCGGGCCGGTGGTGCTGGTCCTGGCTCGTCCGCTGCCCGATGCGGAGGCAGTTGCCGCCCGGGTCGGTCACGAGGAACTGCCGCACGCCGTGCGACGTGTCATTCAGCGGCCCGATGCGCGGCAGTCCGCGGGTCGGGATTCTCCCGTACTCCGCCTTGAGCCTGGCCCGGAAGACCTCGTGCAGCCCATCGACGTCATCGGTATGGACGTAGCAGGTGCTGTATGACTCGGCCGGCTCGTACTGCTTCATCCCGAAGAAGTGGAGCTGAATGCCACCACGCTCCACGACTGCGTACGGATTGGGACTCTTCTGCTGGAATGTCACCTTGAACCCGAGGGCGGTGTAGAAGTCGAGAACAGGCTGGATGGTCCGGCAGGGCAGGATCGGGATCGTCTTCTCCTCCATGCCGACAGTCTAGTCAAAGTTGAATAGCGGGGGCGGTTTTTGGCGGGACCGCCCCGGGCGGCGTCCGCTTCGAGTGACACCCTGGTAGTGAGGACCGCGGTCACCGTGACGGTGGTGGCGGCGACGACGGCGCTGGAGCGCACGGTGCGCAGGACGGGGCCGGTTCGCCGGCCGTGGCAGCAGCCCATGCGGTGTGGCCAGGACCAAGCAAACTCGATCAGACTGAGATCATTCAGCTCCTTTGCGCATATACCCTCCATCTGCAAGCATCGATATCAGACAGCACTTTGCGAACAGCAGTGCGCGCCGCACATCAGCCGCGCGCATCCTCGGCAGAGCCGACGCCTTCACCCGAACGCCGTCCCGCCTGCCTCAGAAGGCAGTTCCTCAGCCACCGCCACCATCAGACCAGGCCAGGAGGCGCATCATGGCCACGGCGGCACTCGCTTCCGAACGAGAGTCGGACTATCTGTCGCAACTGACGATGGCCGCGGCACGCTACGCGAACCGGACCGAACGGCGGGAGAAGAACCAATCCGCTCTCGAGACGCGTGGCCCGCTGTACGCGGATGCCCCCGAGCGTGTCGAAAAGCGGCTGGCACGTCTCGGTGCCGACTGGGCCATGATCCGGGCGATCCAGCGGACGCCGACGGAGCCGGCCAGCAGCGCGGGAAGCACCCTGCAACTGCCCCCTGAGGCCTTCACCAGTGAGGTGCTGGGACTGGAGCGCCTCATCGGGCGCAACAACCTCACCCCCGTCGCGTTCCTGGAGGAAGGCGTCCAGGTCTCCCGCTCAGTCGGCCGGATCACCATCAACGGGCCCGGAGGCGGACACGGCACCGGCTTCATGGTGTCCCCCTCCCTGCTGCTCACCAACAACCACGTGCTGCGCGGCATGGAGGAGGCGAGCCGCAGCGAGGTCGCGTTCGCGTTCCAGGACGGCATTGACGGAAGCCCGCTCGTACCGGCGGTCTTCCAGCTGGAACCGCTCCGGTTCTTCGTCACCGACCGGGCGCTGGACTACAGCCTCGTCGCGGTGGCCCCGCGCGGTGTTCAGGGCGAGGCGCTGTCGTCGTTCGGCCGGTTGGTCCTCAGCGAGGCCGAGGGCAAGGTTGTCGTCGGGGAGTTCGTCAACATCATCCAGCATCCCCGGGGTGAACCGAAGCAGATCGCGCTGCGCGAGAACCAGGTCGTCGACGTGCTGGAGCGGTTCCTGCACTACGAGTCCGACACCCGTGAGGGTTCGTCGGGTTCTGCGGTGTTCAATGACCAGTGGGAGGTCGTCGCGCTGCACCACTCGGCTGTCCCGAAGATCGATGCCGAGGGTCGGCCACTGAGTATCGACGGCACGGTGTGGCGGCCCGAGACGGGCGAGCAGCGACTGGCCTGGCGGGCCAACGAGGGGGTGCGGATCAGCCGCGTGCTGCGGGCTCTGCACGAGGCGCCGCTGTCCGGTGAGGCGGCCCGGCTGCGGGACGAGGTGTTCACCACAGGACTCGCTCCGTCCCCCAGGGAGAGCGCGGCCCCGATGCCCCCCTCCGACGGCAGGCCCACCCGGCCGCGAACCGACGGCTCACAGGCACAGGCACAAGAACAGACGCACGCGGCCGACGGCACCGTCCAGCTCACCATCCCGCTGCGGATCACCCTCGGCTTCGATACGCCCATGTCTTCGCAGGCTGCCCTCGTCGCCCCGCTGTCCGCGCTCGCACCGACGTCGAAGGCCCCACCGCAGCCGCCCCCGACCGGACGACCGGACGTCGTGGCAGCGGTCGAGAAGGACGTCGACGCGGCGCTGATCAATCATCGGCTCACGCAGGAACTTCCCTACTACGACCGCACCGCGGACTTCGCCGCGCGCGACGCGTACTACGCACACATCGGCACCGGTGACGGTGACGGGCTGCGCCGCGCGCTGGCCATGCTGCTGACGGACACCCACGAGCCCCAGCCCAGGTACAAGCCGATGAGGCTGGTCTACCCGTGGGTCGACCTGCACAAGGACGGCCGGCTCCACAGCATCTACTCGGGCAGGGACTTCAGCGCCGAGGAGCTCATACAAGCCGACGCGGCCGTGGCGAAGGCCCGGCTGGCTCGCGTGCAGGAACTCCTGTTGCAGGAGAGCACGGCGGGACCGGCCGAGTTCGAGGCGGAGTTCGATGCCCTGGAGGCGTCCATGCCGTTCAACTGCGAGCACGTCGTGCCGCAGTCATGGTTCGCCAAGAAGGAGCCGATGCGGGGCGACCTGCATCATCTGTTCGCGTGCGAGGTGGGCTGCAACAGTTTCCGCGGCAACTTCCCGTACTTCGACTTCCCCGACTTCGACGAAGCGGTCCGGGACGCCTGCGGGATGCGCGAGAGCGTGGGATTCGAACCGCAGGAGGGCAAGGGCGTGGTCGCCCGTGCCACCCTGTACTTCCTGCTCCGCTATCCGGGCCAGGTCGGTGACGCAGCTCGCGAGTTCCCCGAGGACCGGCTGCCGATCCTGCTGCGGTGGCACGAGAGCGAGGCCGTCACCGAGTACGAACTGCACCGTAATGCGGCCATCTCGGAGATCCAGGGCAACCGAAATCCGCTGATAGACCATCCCGAGTGGGCACGCGAGATCGACTTCACCGGCGTCTGGTCCTGAGTTCGCCGTGCGAATCACCATACTCGTGGGAGGTTCCCAGGCCTCCTTTTCTGTGGGACCGCGAAGGAGTCGATTCCGTGTCGGTCATAAAAGGACGCCACCCCGCTCCGGACATCGGTACGTGCTGAGCCAGTGAGGATCGTATGCCCACGCCCCAGAAACTGCCCATCGTCTACGTCCGGGGGTTCGCCGGCGATACGGCAGGCATCGACAAGGCCGTGACGGATCCCTTCTACGGATTCAACGAGGGCTCCACGCACATCCGTATCGGACCGGACAACGAGCCCAACTTCTACCAGTTCGAAAGTCCGTTGCTGCGCCTGCATCTGGACGAGGGTTACCAGATCCTGGTCGACGGAAGTCAGGCGATCTACCTGAATTCCCATGCCACGATCCCACCTGAAAGCATCTGGATTCACCGCTTCTACGATGTGTCCGCGAGCACCTGGAGCGGCAGGCCGAAGGAATTCCGCATGGAGACGGCTGCGACGGACCTGCTGACACTGATCGACACGATCAGGGAGAAATCCGGGGCGCCCCGCGTCCACCTCGTCGCGCACTCCATGGGCGGCCTGGTGTGCCGTTGCCTGATCCAGAAAATCCTTCCGGACCTCGGCCGCGACCCCGCAGAGTGCGTCGGGAAGCTCTTCACGTACGGTACACCGCACGGCGGCATCACCTTCGACTTCGGCTTCGGCATGCTGGAGAGGTTGCGCGACGCCATCGGCGTCAACGGCGGACAGATCTTCGGCCCCGAACACATGTACAGGTATCTGACGCCTGAGTCCGTCGCCGATCCGGACGGCCGGCCGGAGGGCTGGGACCCCTGTGAGATGCCCCCGGACCGGCCGTTCGCCTTCCCCCACGACCGGGTCTTCTGCCTGATCGGCACCAACCCGGCCGACTACGACGTGGCGCGTGGTCTTTCCGCTGCTGTGGTCGGGCCCCGCAGCGACGGTCTGGTACAGATCGACAACGCATACGTCCCCGGTGCCCATCAGGCGTGCGTGCACCGCAGCCACAGCGGACGCTACGGGATCGTGAACTCCGAGGAGGGCTACCAGAACCTGCGACGCTTCCTGTTCGGCGACCGTGAGGTGAAGGTCGCGCTCGTCGGCCACCGGCTGCCACAGCGACAGGACATGGCCTGGCAGGCCGAGGTCGGTCTGTCGGTACGCGGCCTCCAGATCGTGATGCACGAACGATCGAGCGCCCACTGGTGCCCGGTCCAACTGCGGGACGGCACACGGAGCGTCACCGCTGGGGGCCGCCCCACGGAAGCCGTCACGGACGCCGACGGAGCCGTACCACTGGTGGACACCTTCCTGTGCAGCAACCTGGCTCCTCCCGGCGATACCAGCACCATGCGGTATGCGCTGCACCTCCGGATTCTGTCGCTGCGTGAAAGCAACGGCCTCCTGAATTTCGGCGACCACTTGGAGCAGACCGCCGACTTCGACGACATCCTCGTCGTCGACGTCGGCGCCGACGGTGCGACCTCCGTGCCCGCCCTCTCGGCCGTCTGGAACTCGGCCATCTCCGGCTCCATCAGGGACTATCGCCCGGGCAGCCATGCCCGCGACGACGAGAATCCGGGCACCGACAGCTGGGTCAACCACATCGAACTGCCCCACACCGCCGTCCCGCTCGTGGGCGCGGACGCCCGGCTCCGGCTCACAGTGACGCCTTGGCGATGACGAGAGGACGCGAACTTCGCAGCAGCTGATCGGCAGGCTCTTGGCGGGAGTGGTCCCCGAAGAAGAACGAAGTCCCAGGTGGGCACTGCGGTGGCCAATGGTTCACATGGCCAGAAGAATGAATACGTGGGGCCAGTTGAGGCTTTTGTGCCAAAACACCCATCGAGAGGATGGTCATGGACCACGAGCGCAGGCAAGTGCGGAGGGCGACCGCGTGGCGGCGGCCGACCGTCGGCGGCGCCCTCGAGGCTGACCGCCGGGCCACCGATACGGTCGGCCCGGAAACGGCGGCGGAGCACGGCTTGGCCGTCGAAAGCTGCGGCACCGATCCCTCCGCGCTGAACTCCGGACAGCTGTACCGCAGGGTGAACGGCAGGGACAGCCGGGCGCAATCAGTGAGCGAGGAGGAACTCGCCGGTCTGAGCGACCCGATGGCCGCCGAGTTCTTCCACAAGAACAGATTCCCGTTGACAGTGCAGGAACTGTTGTCCGGACTGCCGGAGGCTGCCGCCGCCTCTCGGCGGGTGTACCTGGTCGGTGAGGCCGGGCAGATCGCGCCGGACACCTCTCCAGGACTGCACCGTGACCTGCGCTTCGCCATCACCGTGGCCGTGCGGGACGGCCGGCCGGACCTGCTCGTCAGTACGCAGGCCGGCGGCGACCAGGTCACAGCGTTCCTCCAGGTCGCGGCGTGGGACCCTGGCGCGAAGGTCTTCAATTTCTACATGCGCATCGGCCGGGCCTGGATATGGGCGGGCAACTCCTGGGACGCCTTGGAGCCGGACTCCCGCGGCAAGGGCTGTTTCGACAGCCATGTCAACGGGAGCGCCGTGATGAAGGAGCTCAGGATCCCTTGGCTCAACTGGCAGTCCGAGCGGGCGACGATCCGGCTGGCCGACGACGACCCGCTGCGCCGTGATCCTCTCTACCAGCAGGTCACGGGCGCCCAGAAGCTGGAGCTGACCGTCCGGTCGCTGGTCACCAGATGGACCGCCGCGCGACTCGCCGAGGTCACCGCGAACGGCGTCGTCGAGCACCCCGACCGTCTGCTCCGCCACCTGTTCACGACCACCACCGTCAACCTCGCCAGCACGGACAGACAGAGCAGCGTCATCGCCCCGGGATCAACCGACCTGGTGCTCCCGATGGGGTTCTGGCTCAATCAGGATGTTCTACTGGACGACCTCGGCCTGGTGACGCAGGCCGCGCCGCCCACGGCGCCCGCCGCCCGGTACTGCTCTAGCCTGGCCCGGTTCCGCTTCCGGCTGGAAGAGCGGTCCGGAGACGGCGGCGTCGTCTTCCGCCGACCCGGTGACACCTTCTTCGCCTTCGTGGTGCCCGAGGCCGCTCACGAGGACAACGAAGTGGTGCGGCAGATGATCCGCCATGGGCTGCTCTCGGCGAAGTTCGCCGCCTGCGTGATGATGGTCGACTTCCCCAATCCGGTCTTCAGCCTCCCCCGGGCGCGTCTCATGCGGTATGCGCCCACCGCAGCGACCCATCCTTCGGCACTGTGCGACCGGACGGCCCTGGCTGTCACGGATGCCGCACGCGCCCTGCCCGCCGACAGCCCGGAGGGCCGCTTCGCCGCGCACTGGCAGGTGCCCGACGACGCGTGGCGGACGTTGTTCGGACAGCGCGTGGACGCCTACCTGCGCAGGGCCGCAGCACAGGCCCGCACCGAAGACGGTTTCGACGACTACGTCCGCCTCGCCGAATCCCGCCGCCGGCAACTCCGGGCCATGAAACTGCACGAGTTCCAGCTGACCCTGCCGGTCACCGACATCCCCGCCGACGCGCCGCCGTCGGCGATGCGTGAGGACGCCACCGTCGTCCCCGTGCCGTGAATCACCGCCCGTGCGCTCGGTCACCACGCCGTCCGCTTCACACGAAAGAACGGACCATGACGAAACTCGACGCCTACAGGCCCCCCGGGAGCCTCGACGACTTCGACGACTTCGGCCGCAAGGCGTGGAACGCCTTCATCTCGAACTCGGTGGACGCGGCCGTCAAGGGACCCGATCCCGACGAAGTGCTGCACGACAGTCCAAGGCCTCAGTTCTACAACCTGACCAGCGCGGACACCGCTGGCGATGCCACCCGGGCCGTCATCAGCTGGACCGCGTTCCCCCGCGTCATCAAGATCACATCGAGTTCCGACGTCCAGCGGTGGGAACGCGCCGACGCCAGCCGTGACGTCCAGGACGAGTACTGCGAATGGAGCGTCACCCGCGACAACACCAACAAGATCACGCAGGTCACGTTCACCTGTGAAGGCCCCGAGTACTGGGAAGTGCTCGCGGAGACCAACCCGCAGAAGGTCATCGAGCTCTACCGTCGCCACATCGATCCTGACGTCCGTCCAGAGGATCTGTTCTCCCCCACCGGTCAATATCAGCCACGCAACAAGTGGAACGACTCCACGAGCCACGGCGCCATGCACCTCGTCCAGCGCAACAACACCCTGGGCGCCGAGATCGAACTGGCCGCGGCGGCCACCGTCCGACGCGTCATCGACGGCGCGGAGCTCACCACCGAGCAAGAGCTCATCTCCTGCGGCAAGTACGGAGCCCCTGAACGCAACAGCGATCCGCACATCGGCGCCGGCGTCAACGCCCTCGCCCGCCAAGGAGCCGACATCACCCTCGCCGACCCCGTCGGCCTGTACTTCGACGACCTGTCCATCGACGGCTGGGAGACGCCCGACGGGTCCGACCCCAAGGGCTACTGGACTTACCTCAGGGGCGACACGGAACACCGCGTCCGAGCCGTCTACCAGGTCCCACCGGAGAAGGGTTTCTGCGTGGGAGACATCACCATCGCCGGCAGGCCCATCGATTTCGGCTCCCAGATCGCAGACTTCATCACCATCAAGCTCACCGGTATCGCCTGCCGTTTCGGCAAGAGTGCAGCCGAACCACGGACCTCCTGCGTGGAATTCCTCCCGGCCGACATGCCCGAGGAGGCGTTCACCGCGGAGGCCTTCTCCGCCCACGGCACCTTTCTCAACCCGAGGCCCACTCTCTCCGGCCGGTCCTCCCGCGTCGCCTGAACCGTTCAGGGCTTCGTGCCGCCCTGGGTGATGTGCCACGGCACGAACGCGTTCTTCACCCCCGCGAGGGCACTACGCAGCTCCGGGTAGTGGCGCAACAGCACGGTGCCCATGGTGTTGTCGTCGATCCATGCCATGCCGGCTTTGGAGTAGACCTCCGGCGTATAGAACTCGGTGTAGAACCGGTCGCTGTTCAGCCGACGCGAGGCCATCAGGATGAAGATGCGGAATGCCGTGTCGCTGAAGGCGAATCCAGCCGGAAGCTTCTCCGCATACAGGCCCACCGTCAGATCGACCTGCTCGATGTCGTCCTCATAAAGCCGCTTGATCTCCTCGGCCCAAGCCGGGTTGTCCGTGAGTTCCTCGAAGCTCTCCGCGGGCTTCAGCCGCAGCAGCCGCCGGAACTCGTTGTAGCGGGGTACGCCCAGCTCCCGGCTGCGCAGGATGTCGGTAGCGGCGAGGTCCTGCAGCTGCCCGTCGGGACGCTCGTACTCCTGCAGGAACCGAGGGAAGTTGTGCAAGGTGACCAGTCCCGGATGGAGGGTGCCGAAACTGTAGAACAGATCGGCCGTCTCCGTGGTCCTCAGGACCTTCAGCGCCTCGGGCCCGGCAAGCTCGCGGAAGGTGCGGTGGCTCAGGGTGGCGTTGTCGGCGACCGAGCGCAGGTGCCAGTCGTCACGGACGAGCGGATGCATGCGGTAGACAGCCACGAACTCCTCCGTGAGGGCGTACGGGATCCCGTAGTGGTCCGTCCTGCCGCCGGGGATGCCGCTGACGGTCTCGCTCTCCGCGATCCGGCCGAAGAGGTTGTGGACGCGCTCGCCCGCGATGCCCCACCAGTTGGCTCGCATCGCCTTCACCGTGGTGGGGTGGCTGATGACGGCCGGCGTCCACTCCACGGTATGGATCTTGGCCAGGAGCGCGGCATTGACCAGCCGGGCCCGCTGAAAAAGCTCCTCGTCGCCCCAGGACGGATAGGCGGCGTGCAGGTGGTCGCAGATCGCGTTGTGCTCCTGGGTGAACAGGTTCTGCATCATGACGAGGCCCAACCAGAAGCCGGGAACACGAGCTGGGTCGGAGGGGGCCGGGGGCAGCTTGTCATCCCACAGACGCAGTTTGCCCAACTCGCCGGAGCGCAACAGTCGCTGTTCCCCTTCGTTGGTCCCATAGATCTGGGACGCGTCCCACCAGTGGGAGGAGACATTGACGCGGGTGTCGGGTGTTCCCTCCGGCGCCCGAGGATCCCGGGTGGGGTCGTCCGGTGTCCGCATGATCCGCATCGGGCGTTCCGGCCACGGGTCGTCATCCATGAGGGGCACTTCCCAGGGCTGTTCCGTGGGACTCGTACCATGGCTGAACCAGTCGCGGATCATGAACTGCAGCCAGGCGGCGACCAGGGAGTTGACCGACTTGGCCGGGATCAGCTCGGTGCGCGTGAGGAGAGCTCGGCTGACCTCGCGCGGGTTCGGCCTGGACAGAACCCGATCGGGGGTGGCCGGGGCGATCTTGCCCAACGGAATGTTGCGGCCGAAGCGGGTTCCCGTCATACCCATGCGCGGCTCGTCGAGGTCGTTGTGGCTGCCGTCGGCGGTCCGGTTGACCTTGTGACGCGCGGACGGGGGCGCGGGGTCGGGGAGGTTGGCAAAGGGCAGTCGGGTGGTGTCGTGGAGGTTCTTCTGACGGAGTCGGACGCGTAGCCCGAGGAGGGTGAGCAGGCCGGGAACAAGGGCCAGTTTGTCCCATCCGGTACGCCGGTCGACGTATTCGGCGATGCCGGTGACGATCCGCCAGGGGAAGGAACGACGGTACCCGGAACCGGATCGACGATGGGTGGTGTGTCTTTGCGAACTCAACGTGGTACTCCTCGGAACGGGTCGCTCCTCATCCGGCCACGAGGTGCTGACCATGTGCACCGGGTGGCCACGAGAAGCGGGGAATGCGACAGGGCTGAGACGTCGACGAAGCGGCTTGTGCCGGGTGCTCCAGAGGCGGTTTCCCCCACGGCTGTGGAATCGTCGGCCCACCCCGCGTTCCAGCTGCCGAACGTGTCGGAGGCTCTCGGTGTCGCGCACCTGCTCGCCTGCGACGCCCGACGAGTGCGGCCAGGGCGGTCGTGCGCGACGATCTCTCAGGCCGGGCCGGCAGGCCGGTGGCCCCGTGCTCCGGCCCGCGTGTGCGCGGAGGCGTGGCCATGGGCCGTACGTTGTTCGGCCATGGCATCTCCCTGAGAGAACTTCCTCCCAAAAGCCACATTACGGGGTGCACTGCGCACACGCACCTTGCGGGGAATCCGCCGCATGGCCGGTCATCAGCCTTCTGGCCGCCGGGTCGGTGGTGATCCGGCCCGGAGCCCGGCCATGCCCGGTCCCGCGCGGCCGCGGAGTGCGGTCAGTGCGCGGGCGGTGAACCCGGTGGCATCGGCGAGATCTGCCGGTGATCGCACACTGGCGTGCAAGCCACGTTTCTCCCCTCGACAGCCGCCGAGTCCGACCGAAGCGGTGTGGAGTCGGCCCAGGCCGGTCCTCATTGGATCGGTGCATCAGGCGGGGGGAGCTGGACGGTTCGCTCCCGATCGACTGATTCGACACCGTCCACCGCCTCCAGAGCCGGTACCCGGTCCTCCACGATGGTGCCGGAGAGCGTGCCAAGGATCGGCTGCTCGCCCGTGACCGTCAGCCCGACGTGCCGCAGGACCTCGACGACTTCCGCGAACCGGTCGGGGTCAACCGCGAGGTTGACCCCGACCGGTGCGGATTGCGACGACTCGCTCACGGGGCCTGGAGCAGACCCGCACCGACGTCCCTGAGGGGCTGTGTCAGCGGGAACGCACCGGCCTTCAGGCCGGCCATGAGATCGGCCGCGGACACGTGGGGATTCGCCTGGGCCAGCAGTGCGAGGACACCCGCCACGTGCGGCGTGGCCATGCTGGTGCCGCTCAGGGGCTGATACCCCCCGCCGGGGGCGGCCGAATGCACCTGCCAACCGGGCGCGGCGATATTGACCTCTCCGCCCTGGCCGTTGATGGCGCCGTTGGAGAAGAACGCCGGCGCGATCGCCTTGTCGAGCGCGGCCACCGCAAGGATGGAGGGGCAGTTGGCCGGCCGGCTGACGGGCTCGATCTGCGGCGGGCGGCGGCTGTCGTTGCCCGCGGCGGCGACGATCACCGTCCCGCGCTCGAGCGCGCGCTTGGCCAGGATCTCGTACGTCTGCGGGAAGAGCTCACCCGGTCGGACCTGGCCCCCGAGCGACATGGAGATCACCCGCGCGCCGCGGGCGACGGCCCAGGCAATGCCGGCCAGGATGAAACCGTCCTGGCCACTGCCCGCGTTGCTGAGCACCTTCGCCGCGAGGATCTGGGCCTCGGGGGCCACTCCGTAGCGGGGACCCTGCCGGGGGTTGGCCGGGCCGGCGGCGGTGCCGATGCAGTGGGTGCCGTGGCCGTTGCCGTCCTCCACGGTCTCCCCGGGCACGAAGGATTCCGCCGCCTCGATGCGGCCCGCGAAGTCCGGGTGGTCGGTGTCCACGCCGGTGTCCAGGACAGCGATCTTCACACCGCGTCCGGTCAGGTGGGACAGGTTGGCTCGGATCGCCTGCAGACCCCAGGTCCAGCTGTCCTCGCTCCAGGCCGGTCCCAGACCCGCGGCCATCTCGGCCTTCGTGTGACGCGCGACCACATCCTCATCGCTGCGGAAGGCCGGGAAGAACTCGGTCGGTGCTTGCTGCGGGGCGGTGATCGGCAAGGCGTGGACCATGCGTTCCGGTTCCGCCGCAGTGATCGAAGGCTCCGCCTCTGCCGTGGTCACCAGGGCGTGGCGCTGCTCGGGCCGAACCTCGACGACGGCTGCGGCGAGGTCTTCGAAGAGCACCGAGACGTCGGGGCGTTCGAGGAGTTCGGCGACGTTCCCGACGTCGGTGCCTCGAACGCGCTCGACGGACGCGATGTCGGCGGCGGAACGCAGCGCGTTGATTCCACTCTCCTGGCTGCTCGGGTCGAACAGGACCACGTACCGCCCGGTGTACTCCGTACCGTGGCCGATGACGGAGCCATCGGGCCGAGACGGCTGCTCGCCGAAAGCGCGCCTGTCCATGGGGCCGTTCACCATCGAGTTCCCTGCTTTCTGTGCGCTTCCCCCCTGTGCGTGGAGGCGCGCCGGCACACGGAGTGTCGGGTGCGAGGACGGTGGGGGCGGTTCAGCCGTGTATCGACGCGTGATGACGTAGGCCGGCAAGGTCGTCCCTTGCCGGACGATCGGCTTTCCCCCTTCGGACACCGTCGCACTGGGCGGGGAGGGCCGCAACACAGCGCCGCCAACCGGCAGCGGGATTCCGGCGTGATGTCCGTTCAGCGGCGGGCCGCTCATCGTCCGGGTGTCGGCTGCCCCCCAGGTCGCGGCCTCGGGAGCGGCTCGACACGGCGTGGTCGGGAGCGGAGCATGTGGGTGGTGAGCAGCACGTGGGGCATCCACGGGACATGTCCTGGCAGGGAGGGCAGCGGATGGGCAACGGGCACCGAGATGGTCACGGCGCGGTCGGCCGGCGGGCGCCGCAGCAGGCCGTGTCAGTTCCGATCTCCTCCGCTTCCGCGTCCTCCGGGCGGGTCGGGGCAGGGGTGTGCATCGGTGTCCTGGGAGGCTTCGGACTGTGGGTGGACGGGGAGTCGGCAGCCGTCCCAGCGGGGTCGGAGCGCGTACTGGCGTTCCTCGCCCTGTGCGCCCGGGCGGCGGTCCCCCGCCCCCTGATCGCGGGCACTTTGTGGCCGGCGTCGTCCGAGCACAGTGCGCACGCCAATCTCCGCTCGGCCCTGGCACGCCTGCACCACGCCGGCCGGCAAGCCCTGGAGATCGGCCCGGCCGAGGTACGTCTGGCCCGCGACACCACCGTCGACCTCCACGACGCCCGCCGGACCGCCCACCGTATCCTTGACCCTGCCGATTCCGGCCGACCCCCCTGCAGTTCGGCTTTGGACGCCGTCGATGTCCTCTCTGCCGACCTGCTGCCCGGCTGGTACGACGACTGGGCGCTGCTGGAGGCGGAGGACTGGCGGCAGCTGCGACTGCACGCCCTGGAGACGCTCGCCGGACGGCTGATCACGGCACGGCGGTATGCCGAGGCCGTCGCCGCCGCGCAGGCGGCCGTGCACGCTGATCCGCTGCGTGAGAGCGGCCAGGCATGTCTGGTGCGGGCCCACCTGGCGGAGGGCAACCCCTCCGAGGCCCTGCACGCATTCGCCCGCTACACCCGGCGCCTGCACGACGAACTGGGACTGGAGCCGACCGAGCGGATACAGCGGCTGGTCGCCGGCCTTGTCCGGTCACGCCGCGGTGACGACCGGCCCGGACCATGAGGGCATGGCCGAGGTCGAGCACCGGCATGACGCTCACCCGGGTCGGTGCCGGGCCACGCGGCCGTCACACGGCGGTGACGCTTCGGCCGGAACACTCGTGGACGAAGGTTCCGCCGAGGGGACCTCCTGTGCAGCCGCGCCCAAGGAGGACAGCCATGGCCGCCCCAATGTCAGCAGACCGGTTCCTCGACTCGCTGCGCGCCGAAGGGCTCACCGTCGTCGAGCACCGGTCGTGGCGCACCCACAATCGCAACCACAAGGGCCCCTGGGGCCCCGTGCACGGGGTGATGATCCATCACACGGTCACCACCGGCACGACGAGCAGCGTCCAGCTGTGTTACGACGGCCACTCCGCCCTGCCCGGGCCGCTGTGCCACGGAGTTGTCGCCAAGGACGGCACCGTGCACCTGGTCGGCAACGGCCGCGCCAACCACGCGGGACTCGGTGACGACGACGTCATGCGCGCGGTGATCGACGAGGTCGCCCTGCCGCCCGACAATGAGGCCAACACCGACGGCAACCAGCACTTCTACGGCTTCGAGGCGATCAACCTCGGCGACGGCACCGACCCGTGGCCCCAGGTGCAGTTGGAGGCGATCGAGAAGGCGGCCGCCGCCGTCTGCCGGGCCCACGGCTGGACCGAGCGCAGCGTGATCGGCCACCTGGAGTGGCAGCCCGGCAAAATCGACCCCCGGGGTTTCACCATGGCGTCGATGCGTGGCCGGATCAGGAACCGCCTGAGCACCGCCCTGGCCGGAACCCCCGCTACTCCATAGGGTCACGGGAGATCGCCACGGCGAGGACGCGGGCGAGGCAGGCGCCCACCCGGCCGCGCCAACTCCTGCACCACACATCCGAGTTGGTCGGCCAGCCGGAATTGCGGCGTGGTCGGCGTGGTCGGCGTTCCCAAATGCCGGGGATCTGCTCACGGAAAGTCTCCCGCGTCAGGTCCAGTTCGGGACAGACCAGGCCTCGCGTTCACCGACACCCGACGGGCGCGTCACTCGTGCCTTCGCGCGCGGCCGCCATCAGCCCGGTTGCGGGGCATCCAGGGCAGAGTAGCGTGGATCTCACCCATGCTGTCTGATCCTGGAGGTAGGAAATGTTTCTCAGACTGCTGCGGCGTCGTATGCCGTACGGGCTCGTCCTTCTCGGCAACGGCCGTCTGATCCGGGGTTTCAGCGGCGCCTTCTACGACGGTCACGGATACCACTCCTGACACCGGCCCCACGTCTTCGGACCGGGTCCGCCACCGGAGGGTTCCAGACCGACCTTGGAGGATGGTGCGGTGGCAGAGAACACCGATGCCCTGGTGGCCATGACGCGGATCCTGTCACCGCACTGCCGTGTTACCAGGATGTCCGACGGAGCGCTGATCGCGGACTGGCGGCGGACGCGTTTTCTCGGAGTGGCGACGGCGGACATACGGAAGTTCGCTGGTGAAATCTCCGAGGAACGCGACGAAATCATTACCGGTCTCGTCCGCGCCGGGTGTGCGACGGCCCGCCGGAGCCAGCAGTCGGACGTCGCCATCGGGCTTTGGCTGCGCGGAGTGCACCTGCTGATCCGGACCATGGGATTCGGGCGCGCCCTTCGGCTCCTGTCTTTGGCCGCCCCCGATTACGCCCGTGCGGATCCCGCCGCCACGGAGGACGTCGAACGGCTGAAACAGGCAGTGCAATCACACGGTCGCAGAAGCTGGTTCGTCAACGACGACTGCAAGGCCGAGGCGATGACGGCCTTCGTCCTGCTGCGGCGGCGCGGCTTGAAAGCCGTACTTCACGTCGGGGTGCGCGAGCACCCGTTCGCCCTGCACGCCTGGACGTCTTCGTCCGGCCTGTGCATCCCCAACGCCGATCCGCGCGGGCACGCGTTCGCACCGGTTCTCTCGGTCGACGGCGGAGGACAGTGACGTGGAAGCACTCCGCCTCGAGTGGGACGGGGGCGTCCCGAAGCTCTGGACAGCCGGGGCCATGGAGCGGCAGGGGCTCGTGACGACGGTTTCCTCACGAGCCAGGACCGCCGTGGTCGTCGGCTGGGTCGGCTCCGTCCGTGAGCGCGTGGCGGGTGCGCGCGGCCTCCTCGAGGGCTGGGACCGGCCGCAAGCGGCACCGCGTCTGCCGACCGGCGACTACGCGGCCGTCCTGGTGTGCCGCGACCGGATCCTGCTGATGCGCGACGAGCATGCACGCATCCCCCTGTTCTTCAGGGAGTCCGGTGGTCGTGTCACCGCGGTGAGTACCTCGGCGAGCCACCTGGGCGGCGGATCAGGACTGGAACGGCGCTACTTCTGCCGCTACCTGACCGGGAACATGGCGCAACCTCACTCGGAACTCACCCCCTTCGCCGGGGTGCACCGCATACTCGGTGGCGAGGTGGTGGAACTTTCGACCACGGGGCAGCTGCGCGGTCGGATGCCGCGACACGTCCGTCAGGCCCACGAGCCGTCAGTGCAGGCAGCGGACGAACCCGACCTCGGCGGGGCCGCGAAGGACCTGCGCCTCGCATTGGAGAACGCTGTCGGGCGCCGTATGGGCAGGATGACGGCATGCCATGTCTCCGGCGGCACCGACTCCACCAGCGTCGCGCTGCTCGCGGCACGTCTGCTGGCCGCCGGACAGGGACCCCCTGGGGGCCTTGTCCTGCTCGCCGGGCGCTTCGAAAGGGGGGAACTCGCCGCCGAACAACCTTATATGGACGAGGCGATGGCGGAGATCCGCCGGTACGCGCCCGCCGCCCGTCCGATGATCGTCGATGTCGACGACGTGTCCGACTTCGACGACTTCCCACACCACGCCGGAGACCCGGACGAGCCTCATGCGCACGCCTTCCGCGCGCCGTTCTGGAGCAGGCTTCACGCCGCTGCGGCGCAACTGGGCTGCGACAGCCTCTTGACCGGCTGCGGGGCCGATCCGATTGCGGACGCCAACCCGCTTCACCTCCACAGGCTGGCCCGCACCGGGCAGCTCCGTCAGATGACGAGGCAGGCACGTGACTGGGCCGCGGGCAGCGAGCGGGGCTTGTGGGAAGTCGTCTCCGCCCACGTGGTGCAGCCGGCTCTTCCGCTGGCCGCCGAACGGGTCACAGCGTTCGTCCGCCGCCGCGGAACGGTGCTCGACGGCCTCGGTAACTTTACCCGCCCTCGTTGGCTGCGTTCTGGATTCGCGCGGGCTCACGGCTACCGTGAGGCCAGCATCGCGGAGAGCCGCTTCGTGTTCGGGCGCAAGCCCGAGCAGTCCCTCTACGAGGCCGCCAACTACATCGCCGCTCCCGACCCGCTGTCCTGGCGCCGCGCACCGCAGGACGGGTTCTTCCTCTCGCACCCCTTCCTCGACCCGGAGGTCATCGCCACGATGCGCCGCCTCCCCGCCGAGACGGCGTTCCATCCGGGCCGTCCGAAGGCGGTGTTGCGCGAGGCGATGGCGGATCTGCTTCCCTCCCGAATCGGCGGCCGGGTCGTCAAGGTGCCCTTCAACCAGCTCTACGCCCGCGGCCTGCGGACGCACGGCGACGAACTCATCGACCTCTGCCGCTCCGCGAAACATCCGCTGACCGCTGAGATGTTCGACGTCGAGACGCTGTGCCGGGCGGTGAGGGAAGCACAGTTCGGCATAGGGAGCTCCTATTCCTGGGACCGCCTGAACAGTTCTCTCGCCCTCGTGGTGTGGCTTGAGCGATTGGACCAGCGCTCCCGCGCGCGCCGTGCGGCCATGCCGGTCATCGCTGGTACTTGATGTCCCACAGAGTCCGTTTGATGGGACCTGTTGCGGCGGTGACCAAGCCGTACCGGCTCAACATCTCGCGAATTTCCGCTCTGGAGAGGATGCGGTCTTCCTCACCGTTTCGCGTGATGGATTCCGACAGGCCTGCACCGTGCGCACCGAACTGCCAGTAGACAGTGACGTAGCGAGGGTCCATCACATGCTGGTCGATCGCGTTGTTCTCATACACCCGGCCGCGGTAGACGACGGAGTCGAGACTCTTGTCCTCCTTGACCCACTGGGGTACCGCGCCACCGCCCCAGGAATACCCCTCCACCTGGATCTGCTCCAGACCGAGCCGATCCTTGCGCGCCAAGTGCGCGGAGGCATAGAGCGCCAACTGGTCATACGGCGTGTCGATGGGCAGCTGCACAACCGTTTGGGTGACGAACGCGTCTTGCGCCTCGATCCAGTTCCCGGCAGGCACCCATGGCTGCGCCAGCACCAGCTGGCCGGCCTGGTAGATCTCCCTTCGGGAGAGCGGGTGTTGCACCTGGAAGTCGCGGAATGTCTCAGCATCTGCGCGCCATTGGTCGCGCGGCCGGTCCGTCTGGCTGAGCGACACCTGCTCACCCATGGCGTGAAATTCGGTGCCGAGCACGAAGAAACCCACATCGCTGTGGTTCTCGATCCTGATGTCGACCGGCACGGCGAATTCCTTACGGTCCTTACTCATCACAGGCTTACCCACGGCGATGTGGACGAGGGGCCTGACACCGCGCTGGGACGGGTGGTAGAGGTGTTCATAGCCGAAATTGGCTACGGCGAGAGCCGAGGAGACGATCAGTGCCGCGGCCACCCGCTTCGGAGAAGGGATCGTGACCGATGTCCGCCACACCGCGAATACGGCCCACGCGGATCCCGCCGTGAGCAGGCTGAACAGCACGCGGTAAAGTATGGAATCGCCGTCCCTGAATGTCTCCAGCAGGACCATGGTGTTGGCCAACAATGCCGCGACCGTGCCGATCAGCGCGACCAGCCCGGAATAGGGGAAGCTACTCCGGTGCCAGTGGTCCACGACCGCGGCAGCGCCCAGTAACGAGAAGGCCGAGACCAGAATGAGGATGGCACCGGTGATGCGCCCCGTGTAGGTCAGGGCCCCGCTGAGGTCTTCGACGCCCCACCAACCCAGCAGCAGCGAGGCCGGGAGGAGGACCAGCAGGATCAATACCATGGCAGCCGGTGACCGCCTGGTGCTCGTCGTGATCAGTAGCGCCCGCAGGCGCGAGCCGACGCCGGCCCCGGGAGAGGTCCTCACGTGATCATCTCCTGACGCCGCTGCCCGTCTCCCCTGTGCTGACGGTGACCGCGACCGGAACGGACACTCAAGCCGACCGCGAAGAGACCCGCCGGCAGGCATCGGCCTATGCGAACTGGACCCACGGGGTTCTCCTTCGACCGTCACTGCGGCACTGCGGCACTGCACGGGTGAAGCACCTTCTGGCGAGCCCCTGTTGGCTTCCCGCTGCACGTACGTCGTGGTGGCGTCGCGGAGCAGCCGATCCCCGCAGTGGACCAGAGAACCTGATGCTGCGCCGGGACCCGAGCACCATCGTCCGTGCTGATCATTCGGAGCACCACCCGGAAGCCTCCGGACGGCCTACACGAATGAGCCCCCTGCGGACTTCGGACAGGAGGTGCGCTCTCGTCGATGCCGCGGAGAGCGAGGAACTCGCGCTGGTCCTCACCGACGGAGGCGAGCACCCGCCCGTGGGTGGGAACTGCGACCAGCAACAACATCCACCCCGCCCGCGGTTCACCGGCAAGTGCGGCTCCAACCGAGCCCACTCCTCATCCGAAAGATCCCCCCGCCCCATGCCCCCCCCGAAACGAGTCCCCAGCCGGAGCGTCACACGAACCATCGGACAGGCCCTGGCCGGCGAGCGGCGGGGCAGCGGTTTCGCGGCCCGCCAGCCGGGCTGGTCAGATGCCCATGGAGGCCATTTCGATGGGTGAGCGGTAGTTGGCCGCGGCGGTGACCACGCAGGCACGGTACGTCCGGTCGCTCTTCACGACCAGGAAGTAGTCGCGAAGGTTCTTCCCATAGTTGACCAGATAGCCGAGTCCGGGCACGAAGCCGGCCGGGCGCGGCACGAGGGCGAACGCCTCACTGCACTTGAGGATCTCGCCGGTGGCCGTGGACAGTACGTTGGCCACCTCGGCGTTCATGTTCCAGCCGGCCGCCAGCTCGGGCGTCCAGATGGCACCGGCGATGGCCCGCAACTGCTCCTGCTCCTCGGGTGTGGGGTCGCTCATCTCGATCGACTGCGCGATCACCGGTGCGCCGGCCGGCGGACCGCCGGCGGCTGCCGCGGCCGGTCCCGCAATGGCCGTCGCGACCAGGAGTGCCGTGAGCGCGACGGCGATCCTGGTACCTTCGCCTCTTCTGTGTGCGCTGCCTGTGGTCACGGTGTGTCCCTCCTGTGAATGACTGCCTTCGACGCCTGAAGGTGACATGCGCGGGCAAGGCGGTCAACGGCCGCAATCGCGCCACACACCCTCATGATCCGGCCGACGTTCTGCACGTCGCATCAGGCACGGGCCGGCGCAGAGGACGAAGTCGGGGGTGATCCGCGATCAGTGAGGTGCTCGCCGTTCAGGCGGAACGGGCGAAACGGTGGCATGAGGGTCAACGGAACGTCGTGCGACCCGCGTGGCAGGAGCCGCCGACGGCTTCGACATGGCCGGCTACACCACCCTTCCCTGAGCCAGCATGGTGGCCGCGCGCATACCCCGTCCCCGAACTATGGCGCCCCGCCACATGCGCCCCTGAGCTGCGGCTTCCTACCGTGCCCCGACACGTACCCGTCCCCACCGCGCACGAGGAAGCGGTGCACATGGCCTCAGCAGCACCCGCTCCCCCGACGGTCCGAAGATTCCGCCGTTGTCGGTGACCGATGCCCAGCGGGCCGTGCTGGAGGGCTGGGGCGCGTCGACACTCGACGGTCCGCGCCTGGCGGCGGCGTTTCATCGAACGTGGTCTGGACGGCCTGTCCGACGAGCCGCGGTCCGGTGTCCCGCGGAAGATCACCGACGCGGACGTCGAGCGGGTCATCGTCAAGACGCTGGAGGAGAAGCCGAAGAACGCCACCCACTGGTCGACCCGGTCGATGGCGGTGGCGGTGGCCACCGGCATGTCGCAGTCCGCGATCTCGCGGATCCGACGGGCGTTCGCGCCGGCCCCGCACCGCTCACCGATGGCTTCCGGGGTTCCCGAGCGCCGCAGCCACGACTACGTCCGGGCCGGCACCACCACCCTGTTCGCGGCCCTGGAGGTGGGCACCACGGGGAAGGGGATCGGCTCTCTGCACCGCAGGCATCGGGCCGTGGAGTTCAAGAAATTCCTGGCCAAGCTGGACAAGGAGGTGCCCGCCGACCTGGACGTGCACCTGATCCTGGACAACTGCGTCACCCACAAAACGCGGGTCATCAAGAAGTGGCTGCTGGCACATCCCCGTTTTCATCTGCACGAACTCGCTGACTCAGGCCACCAGGGCCTTCCACCGGGATGTGATTCCGGCCATTCGGTACATGCTGACGAGGTCGGCTCCAGACTGGAGAACCACAGCCCAGAACCTTGGTGGCGGCCACTGGCACCGCCGCGATCCGGCGGTGCTCCATCCCGTTGGCGCTGCGGCTCACATCGGGCTCACCACTCGCTGCGTCGTCACGCCGGTGACGTCCCCGTGCGAAGCCGTGTCCGGCGCCGGCGTTCGCGGGGAGCTCGCGCCCGGGGGCCCGGTACATGAGTAGCATGCACGCGTCAAGTACGCGCTTTGCGTCAGAAACTCGAACGCTCTGGCGAACTCTCCGTCTGGCCTGATTGGATCACTTCAGCAACAACAGCAGCACCAAAGAATTAGGGGGACGTAGCATGCGCATCCGGCGATCCCTGACTCCCAGTCGCCGCGGAACAGTGCTCCGGCACTCGCAAGCCGTCGGCCTCGACGCATCTGTGGTCGCTCGCTCCGGATAGCGGCTTCGCGAACTCCTGGAACTACGACTCAGGCCGGAACGCGGGTATCGACGGCGCCGGCACCTCGGCCGACGCGGCGGCCGTCCAGGCGACTGGTTCCAGCGACACCAGTCAACCGGCTGACCGCTCGGCGATCGAGCGCTGTCTGCGGAGACATGGTCCTGCTTCGCTACGCCCCGAAGGAGCACTCCTGATGTCCACGTCTTCCCGCGAGCGTGACCTCCACTGGATGCGCCGAGCGGTCGAACTGGCCCGGCTCTGCCCGCCGTCGGAGGGCGCGTACTCCGTGGGTGCCGTCGTCGTCGGCGCCGACGGAAGGGAGCTGGCGTCCGGCTACAGCCGTGAGAACGGAGGGCGTGAGCACGCCGAGCAGGCGGCACTCGCCAAGCTTCCGTCCGACGACGTCCGGCTGCGCACCGCGACGATCTACAGCACGCTGGAGCCGTGCTCCCGGCGCAGCCACTCGGCGATCTCGTGCGCGCACCGGATCCTGGCCGCCGGACTGCCGCGCGTCGTCATCGCCTGGCGTGAACCCTCCCTGTTCGTCGCGGACTGCGTCGGCTGTGAGTTGCTGACGGAGGCAGGGGTAAGGGTGGTCGAACTGCCGGAACTCGCTGCGGACGCCCGGGCCGTCAACGCTCATCTGGGACGCCTCGACCAGTCAAAAGGCTGATTCGCGCAAAAGGGCGGATGAAAGAGAGTCCATGCCCCTGCGCGCCAATGAAGTGATCTGCACCATGTGTGATGAACGGGGATGAAGGTGACGACGAGTCAATTGCCCGTTGGAAACCGGCCTCTTGGCCGGGCCGAGGTCCGGAGGCGGACAGTAGTGCCGTTGGATCTAGAAGCGTACACGTCTGTGCAGTCCGAACTCATCACGTTCCATGGCCTCGCCGACGGCCAGGAACACCTGGCGGTTCGCCTCGGGGAGCCAACGGGCATCCCGCTGGTCCGCGTGCATTCGGAGTGCCTGACCGGAGACGTTCTCGGGTCCCGGCGCTGCGACTGCGGTCCGCAGCTGACCGATGCCCTCGCCATGATCCACGAGCGGGGCGGCTACCTGCTCTACATGCGTCAGGAAGGACGTGGCATAGGGCTGTACAACAAGCTCGACGCCTACCAGCTCCAGGACGACGGCCATGACACGTATGCCGCCAATCTACAGCTGGGACGCGCCGCCGACGAGCGGGATTACACGGCTGCCGCGCAGATTCTGCACTGCCTGGGTGCCGTGGAGATCGACCTGCTGACGAACAATCCGGACAAGGCGGAACAGTTGCGCCGGTACGGCATCCGCCTGCGCAAGGTGCTGCCCACCGTCGCGCACGTGAACCCCGACAACTACCGGTACCTGGCGGCCAAGGCCACCGAGACCCGCCACACCATTGATCTCGAAGGGATGTTCCCGTGATACGCCACCGCGGCCCCATCAGCGGCATCGCCGCCTACGACAGCACCTATGTGGCCACTGCCGGTTACGACAACCAGGTCGTGCTCTGGAACGCCGCCGACCGGCAGCCCCTGGCCCGCGGGGTTCATGATCACCTGGCCAACCAGGTTTCTTTCAGCCCCGACGGCACGTACTTGCTCACCTCCTCCAGTGACTACACGGCGCGGCTGTGGTCGCTTCCGGATCTGAAACTTGTCACGGTCTTCTCGAACCACGACGACGACGTGGAGATGTCTGCTTTCCACCCCACCGAGCCGCTGATCGCCACGGCCTCCCGCGACCACCGGGTCCGGGTATACGGCTTCGGCGGAGAGCTTCGGTTCGTCTTCGAGGGGCACACCGCGGATGTCATCTCCGTCGAGTGGGCCAGGGACGGGGACGAGCTGATCTCGTCCAGTGACGACGGCACCATCAAGCGCTGGTCGCTGAGCAAAGGCGCGAAGGTCGCGGACATCGACCTGGGCGGAGTCGAGACGGACACCGTCGCCCTGGACTCCAACGGCATCGTCTACGCGGGTAACGACGACGGCGAGATCGTCCTGATCCAGGACGAGAGCACGACCACACACCCGGCGCACGAGGCGGGCATCAAGCGGCTGGTCCACAACGCGGCCCGAGAACTGCTGGTCAGTCTCAGCTACGACCGGACACTGCGGGTCTGGGACACCTCCGACGGCCTGGCCCCGGTCGCCTCCTCGTCGCTGCCCAGCGACGTGTGGCCGCGCTCCTGCGCGTTCCTCGACGACAACACTCTGGTGTTCGCCACGTTCGGCACCTCGTACGCCACCTACCGCATCGACGACGACTCCTGGGACCTCGACGGGGTGGACCCCACGCCCGGTGTCAACGCGGTCATCACCCGCCGAGGAGCCCGCCTCACCATCGGTGACGCGGGCATCCTTCGGGAGAACGGCGCGGCGCGGGCCAGGACCGGCAGCCTCTGCAACTTCCTGACCGAGGTCGGCGACCGCGTGGTCACCGGTGGCCAGATGGGGACGGTCTTCGACGCCCTCAGCGGCAAGGTGCTGCACCAGCACCGCTCGCCGCTCAACTGCGGAGCCGCGTTCGTCCGCGAAGGGCTGCCGCACGTGGTGATCGGCGCCTACACGGGTGAGGGCCTGGTCTTCTCCCTGCGACCCGACGGGGAGTTCCGGCTGGAGGAGACGCTGCACCTGCACGGGAACGCGGTGAAGGGCGTCGCGGTCAGCGGCGACTCGATCTTCTCGGTGTCGGCGGACGCCGAGGCGGCCTGGTTCTCCACCATCTCCCTCACCGAGACCCGGCGCGCACCGCAGGCCCACGACAAGATCGCCAACGGCTGTGTCGGTCTCGGCGACGGCGCCTTCGCCAGCGTGAGCCGCGATCTGAAGCTGCGCGTCTGGAGCGGCGAGGACGCCGTCGTCACGCTGGACACCCCGCACGACCACTCGATCAAGTGCGTCAGCGCCTCGGCGGACGGCCGCTATATCGCCACCGGCTCCTACAACGGACTGGTCGCCGTCCACGACCGCGCCACCGGCACCTGGCCCACGGTCACCCGCCCCACCACGGCCGGCATCTCCTCGCTGCACTACGACGGCGAGGCGAAGACCTTCCTCGCGGGCTCGTACGACAGCACGGTCTACGAGGTCCCGCTGGAGCGGGCGTGACGCGGGCGGGGCTCCCGGCCAACCCGAACGATCTGGCCGACCGCGAGGCGATGGGCCTGCCCCGGTCCTTCGTCTCGCGGACGGACCACGTCCTCCTGGCCGAGGCCCACCGCAAGCTCGCCGGCCGAGAGCCGGAACACCTGGCGGCCGCGGCTGAGGACCACCTGCTGCCCTTCACCGAGAGACTCGCGGCCGGCTCCCTCCTCGGCCTGCTCGAAGACCCCAGGATCTCTGCGCTGGACCCGGCGATGGTCGAGGTGCCGGCCGGTACGTTCCGGATGGGACTGGACCCCGCGCGGGTGGCGGCCACGGCGCAGGAGTGGCGCCACGTCGGCGTGCTGCCCGAGTGGATCCGCAAGGAGACCCCGGAACACACCGTCGACGTGGCGCGGTTCAGGCTCGCGCGGTATCCGGTGACCAACGCCGAGTACCGGCGGTTCCTGGAGGACACGGACGAGCGGTGGCTGCCGACGTCGTGGCGCTTCGGGGTGTACCCGGCCCACCTGTCCAACCATCCGGTGTGGACGGTGCCGCCGGAGGCCGCCGACGCGTACACCCGGTGGCTGGCCGGCCGGACCGGCCGCGCCTTCCGGCTTCCCACGGAGGCGGAATGGGAGTACGCCGCCTCCGGTGGGGACGGCCGGGAGTATCCGTGGGGAGAAGCCTTCCACCCGGAACGCTGCAACACCGCTGAGGCGGGCCCACTGGGGACCACCCCCGTGGGGATCTATCCCGAGGGCCGTGCGCCGTTCGGTTGCGACGACATGGCGGGCAACGTCGAAGAGTACGTGGCCGACGACTACCGGCCCTACCCCGGCGGGCCGCGCGTCGCCGACGATCTGGCGCGGGACGAGAAGCCCTACCGGATAGCCAGGGGCGGAAGCTTCACCCGGTTCGGGGACCTCACCCGGTGCCGCAGGCGCCACGGCTGGTACAGCAAGCCCATCTACGCCATGGGCTTCCGGATTGCGGAGACACCATGAAAGCAGCCCCGTCCATCGCGCCGCTCGAGGCGCCCTACACGCTGCGGGCTTGCGCTGTGCCCTACGAGACGCTGGCCGAACGGCATCCCGCCTACGGGAAGTTCGGCCAGGACGTGGGGCGCACGCGGCTGATCGAGGTACCCGGCCCCCACGGCGGCGCCACGGTGATGGCCAAGTGCGAGTGGGAGAACCCGGAGGGCTCCGTCAAGGACCGCGTCGCCTACGCCCTGCTGGGCAGTGCACTGGAGGAACACGGGGACCGTCCGCTGAGCGAACTCAAGGTGCTCGAGTATTCCGGCGGGAACCTCTCCCGTGCGCTCTCCGCGCTCTGTGCGGAACTCGGCATACGCTCCCGGTACGTCCTCTCCTCCGCGAGCCCCCGCAGCCTGCTCGACACCCTGGAGGCGCGGGGAGCCGAGGTGGATCTCGTGGACAAGGAGAAGGGCTTTCTCGAAGTCGTCCGCCGCGCCCTGCGGACCGCCGAGGAGGACCCCGGCTGGCACCTGCTCTACCAGCACCGCAACCCGGCCAACCTGTTCTTCCACGAGCGCACGACCGGCGCCGAGATCGTGGCACAGACCCGGGAGCGGAAGGTGGCGGCCTGGGTGGCTTCCATCGGCACAGGTGGCACGCTCATCGGTGTGCTCCGCGCCCTGCGGCGACGAGATCCCGCAGTGAGGGCCGTCGGGGTCACCCCGTCCGAACTCCCCTACGCCAGCGAGCAACCGCCCAACGGATTGCCGAAGTACGCCGGGTCGGGCGGCATGGGGTACGGCATTCGGCAGCCGTTCGTCACACTCCACGACGACGAGATCGAGCATCACACGGTCTCCCACTCCCGCTGCCTGGAGCTGATGGCGGAGTTCTTCGCGGCGACGGGAATCCGTATCGGCACCTCGGCCGCCGCGAACTGGTCCACGGCGCGGGAAGTGGCCGCTTCGCTGCCGCCCTCGGACACCGTGGTCACCGTTCTGCCCGACGCGGGAACGCCCGAGGAATGGGCGCGGATCGGGCGATGAGCACGCGCCGGAGAGGAACCGCCGCAGAACGCGGGCGCGGGACGCCTCCGTCCGCGTTCCCGGCCGGTGGGCCGGAAGGGGAGGCACGGTGATCGGCGTACTGCTGGCCGCCGGCGCGCGGTTGCGGGAGGACCTGTGCGTGGTCGTGGAGCGAGATCCGGCGGTACGCGGCAGGAGCGAGGCACTCCTGGCGCCCCATCTGCCGGCGCTGTGGCTCCACCGGGTCTCACACCCGCTGCACACGCGGGGGCACCGGTTCCTGGCCCGGTTGTTGTCGCTGCTCGGACGGTTCCTGTCGGGTGGGGTGGACATCCATCCGGGGGCCAGGCTGGGGCGGCGGCTGTTCATCGATCACGGCGCCGCCGTGGTGATCGGCGAGGACGCGGTGATCGGCACGGACGTCACCCTGTACCACCAGGTCACGATCGGTGCCGTGGGCTGGTGGAAGGACCGGCGGAGGAAGCCCGGTGAGCGGCGGCACCCGACGCTCGGTGACCGTGTGGTGGTCGGTGTCAGCGCCTCCGTGCTGGGTCCCGTCCAGGTCGGGGACGACTGCGTGATCGGCGCGCACTCCCTGGTGACCGGCGACGTACCGGCCGGACACAGCGTCCGGGCGGCCGGCAGTGAGATCCGCGGGGGGAGGAAGAACGACACAAGCGTCACGCACTTTCCGGCTTCCATCAAGTGAAATCGCTTCAAGGGGGATTCCAGTGCACGTCATCCTGGTCGAGACGTCGTCGGTGAGAGGGTTCGACTGCGTCCAGGAAATGGTGGAAGCCGGTGTCGAGGTCACCTTTCTCTCCGGGGACCTGAGCGGATACCGCGCGAAGCCCGGGGCCGAGCTGATGTCGGCGGCCACGCGGACCATCGAGATACCGGGCCTCTCCTCGGTCACCGATCTGGCCGCCGAGCTGGAGGGCCGACTCGGCGACAACCCGGTGACGGGTGTCATCTGCCGGGAGGAGGCACACGCGTACGTCTCGGCCTGCCTGGCCCGGGACCTCGGCCTGCCGCACGAGGACCCCGAGACGACACTGATGCTGACCAACAAGGCCGCGGTCCGCGACGAACTCGACATGGCGGGGCTCGGCGGCCTGGCCTGGCGGGCCGTGACCGGCGAGGAGGCGGGGCTGGCCGCGGCGCGGGAGATCGGCTATCCCGTGGTCGTGAAGCCGGCCGACGGCGGCTGGTCCATCGGGGTGTCGGTGGTGTGGGACGAGACCTCGGCGCGCCGGGCTCTCCGGGAAGCCATGCGGCCCATTCCGTTCGCTCCGCCGAAACCGCCCCTGATCCTGGTCGAGGAGTACGCCGTCGGCCGGCACGTCAGTGCCGAGATGCTTGTCCAGGACGACCGTGTGATCGTGCTGGGCTTCGTCGACCGGGTGCCCGCCCCGGCGGGAACGACCGCCGAACTGGGCGGCCACTTCCCCGCTCGCTTCCCCGGTATGGAGGCCGCCCGCCAGTACGCCGTCGACGTGGTGCGGGCCCTCGGCGTCCGGTGCAGTGCCGTGCATGTGGAGATGCTGATCACGCCCGCCGGGCCGGTGCTCATCGAGGTCAACCCCCGGGTCGCAGGCCACGTGGTGGCCCACCAGATATCCCTGGCGCTGGGCCGGTCCCTGGCCCTGGACCTGGTGGACCTGGCTTCGGGACGGCCAGTGGCCGAGGCAGGTGTTCCCGTGGCAGCGGTGGCCCTGCGGCAACTGTTCAGCGTGACGGGCGGAACCGTCTCGGCTTCCGCCGCACCGCAGAAGCGGGGACCCGCGGTGGCGATGGCCGACGTCTGGGCAGGGCCGGGAGACCGGGTGCGACCGCTCAGGGACAACCAGGACCGCTTCGGCTACGTCTTGGCGTGCGGGGACTGCGCCGAGTCCGCCGACCGGGCCGCCAGGACGACCGCCGACGCCCTCCTGGCCGAGCTGGCCATCGTGCCCGACGGACCAGCTGACGGCGAAGTCGCGGCGACCGCGGTCCCGCCCGGCCCGCACCTCGTGCTGCTGGCAGGGCCGCAGGAGCCGGGCGACGTGCCGTTCGACCGGATCATCGACGCCGTCCGCCCGATCACCGACCGGATCAGCACTCTCTGGATCGCCCCGGACGAAGACGCCGACGCGCGGCCCGGTCCGTCTGCGCGGTCCGCCGGTGCCTGGCATCACGTCGCCTCCTGGGAGGAGGCGGAGAAGCTGTACGAGCGGCTCCGCTCGGCCGGTCCCGTCGAGGGCACCGTCGCGGCGAGCCCGCGTCTGGAGCCGCTCGCCCGGCGCCTGCGCGGTGAGAAGCCCCTGGAGCCCGCGGCGCCCCCGGACGAGGAGAGCGCCGCGCACATCGTGCTGGTACTGGGCCCCGTCCCCGGCCGCACCGATGACGCCGTTCCGCTCGGCGTCATCGACGAGCTCCGCCACGGCGGCGGTACGGAACGCCGCTTCCCCACCGCCTTGGAGTCGGGTGCCGCCGAACGGCTGCAGGCCCGAGCGGCGGCCGCTGTACGGGAGTCCGGGGCGACGGGTCTCGTCCGCTGCGTCGTCCCGGGCCCGGACACGGACGCGCGCGGCGACGCGGAGGTCGGACTCGTGCCGGGTGTCGACGCCTCCATGGTCGACCTCTTCGACGCCGTGCACACCCGCGGCCTGCTCACACTCGCCGCCGAGGCCGCGCTCGGACGCTCGCCCCGGCTGCCCGCACGCCGCGCCCGGACCGCACTGTGGCGCTCGCTGCCCGCGCCTGCGGGACCCTTCCGCGTGGTGGAGTCCACCCCGGCGGACGAACTGTTCGCCCTCACCGGTGTGTTCCGCGCCGAGACGCCCCTCGCCACGGGCGACATCCGGCACCGGGGAGGCCCCGGGACGCGGCTGCGGTTCACCGTGACCGGCCCGGACCCCGCGCAGGCCGCGGAACGTGCCGCGGACGTCGAGGCCTCGCACACGTTCAGGACGGATCCCTTGGACCGTACGCATGTACTGGTGCTGGACAGGATCGGCCCGCAGGCGTGGACGGACGAGGACGGCACGTCACTGTTCCCGCCCGACCGGTACCGGCTCAGCGTCCTGTCCTCGGCCCAGGACGCCCTGACCACCCGGGGCGCGGACTTCGCCGCGGCCGTGGACGTCTTCGACGACTCGGCCGTCGGCCGCCTCGCCGGGGCCGTGCACGCCACTCACCCCGTGCACCGCGTCGCCACGGTCTCGGAACGCCTCCTGGCCCCGGCCGCACTTCTGCGCGGCAGGTTCTCCGCACCCGGTGACACAGCCCGGCAGGTGGCGCGCTTCGTGGACAAGGCCGTCATGAAGCAGATCGCCCGCCGGGCCGGCATCCCCCACGCCCGGGGCCGGGTGCTCGACACCAGAGCGGACCTGACCACGATGCTCGAGCAGCACGGCCGGGTGGTGGTGAAGCCCCGCAGCGGTTCCGGGTCACAGGGCGTGCGCTTCCTCACCGGCGCGGAGGACGCCGCTCACTGGCTGGACACCGGATTCCGGCCGGGCGTCTTCCTCTGCGAGGAGTACGTGCCGTACGAGCTGTGCCACATCGACGCCCTGGTGACCGGCGGCGAGCCTGTCTGGGACGTCTCGCTGTACACACGGGACACCCTCGCCCTGCGACGGGGGCTGCCGCTGTCCTCCCGCACGGTGTCCGAGCCCGGCCTGCGGTCGGCGGCCGGCGTCCTGCTCGCCTCGGTGATCGACGCGTGGCAGGTCCACGACGGCGTGGTGCATCTGGAGGCGTTCCGTTCCCCCGCCGACGAGTTGACCTTCTGCGAGGTCGCCGCGCGGCCGGGAGGGGGAGGGGTCGCCGACGCCTTCCGGGCGACCCGCGGCATCCACCTCGACCGGGCCAAGCTGCTCCTGGACGCCGGCGAGGACCCCAGCCGCATACGACGGGATCCGGTGGCCGCGTACGCGGGCTGGACCGTGCACTACTCCCCGGGCGGCGTACTGCGGGAACTGGACGACTCGGCCGTGGCGGACCACGCGTACGCGCGTTCCGTGGCCGCCGAGCCCGGACAGCCGACCTCCGCCTCGTCCTTCTCCGGCAGCGGTGTGAGCACCCATGTCTTCGCCGACGACGATCCGCTCGAGGTGCGGCGTCTGGTCGAACTGGCCGAGACGAGCACACGAGTGCTCCTCGACACCCCTCCCACCACAGAAAGCGCAGGCACCAGGTGATCCTTTGCGTTCTCGGCAGTGCTTCGAAGGACTCCGTCACCCGCAGGGCTGTGGAGCTCGTCATGGAACGCTTCGTCCAGCACGGCAGTACGCCGGAACTGGTCGACCTGTCCACCGAGTTCACGCAGCTGCACGACATCGAGCAGTACGCGGACCCGGAACCGGGCAGCCAGACGGCACTCCTGCGGGACCGCGTCGCCTCCGCCTCCGCCGTGGTGCTGGCCTCGCCGGTCTACCATGGCACCTTCAGCGGACTCCTCAAGAACGCTCTCGATCACCTGGAAGGCGACAGTCTCGCCGCCAAGCCGGTCGGCATCCTCGCGGCCGGGGGAGGCCCCCGCAGCGCCGCCGTCGCCTGCGACCACCTGCGCACGGTCACCCGCGCGCTGAGCGGCTGGGCCGTGCCCACCCACGTGGCGGTGACCTCCACCGACTTCGAACCCGGGGACGACTTCGACAACCTCGTCGAGCGGGCCGACGAACTGGTCACCGAGCTGCTCTCCTTCCGTGCCGGCCCCGCGGCCGCGCCGTCCGAGGAGCCGCGCCATGACCACTGACGGCGAGCAGCACCTGCTGCTCCTCACCGGCATCGGCGGACACGCGCCCGAGGACGCGCTGGACTCCCTCCAGACCGTCACATCCACGATCAGCGTCCTCCACCTGACGGCGTGGACCCCCGTGGACCCGGTACGCGCCGACTGGTCCTCCCGGGGCCTGGACGGTGAGTGCCTGATCGCCGCCGACTTCGCCGAGGCCGCGGAGACCGTCGCAGCCCTGCACCGAAGGCGGCGGATCGACGGGGTGGTCACGTACTCGGAGCTGCTCCTGCGTCCGCAGGCGGAGATCGCTCAGCGGCTCGGGCTGCCCGGCAACAGCCCGCAGTCGGTGGCGATCGCCCAGTCCAAGGCCAGGCAGCGCGCGGTCTTCGCGCAGCGCGGAGTTCCCTCGCCGCGCTCGGCGGAACTGCGCGGCGCCGCCGATCTGGCCCCCGCCGCCGCGCGCGTGGGACTGCCCGCCGTGTTCAAGCCGTCGCTGGGAGCGGGCAGCACCGGCGTCCGGCTCGTACGCGACCAGGCCGAACTGGAGAGGGCGTACGAGGAGGCGAGAGCGGCCACCGGCCCCTTCCTCCAGGAGGACGACCGGTTCCTGCTGGAGGAGCGTCTCCAGGTGGAGGCGGACGGCGATACGGACTACGCGGCCTATGTCAGCGTCGAGAGCCTGCTGGTCGAGGGGCAGGCCCACCACTTGGTGGTGACGGACCGGCTACGCCTGCGGCACGGCTATGCGGAGGAGGGCCTGATCCTGCCCTCACGGCTTCCGGCGGCGCGACAGGCGGACGTGATCGCCTGCGCGGACCGGGCGATCCGAGCTGTGGGCCTGACCAGCGGCGCCGTGCACACCGAGGTGGCCCTCACCGCGCGCGGCCCGGTGGTCATCGAGGTCAACGCACGCGCCGGCGGCCCGGTACCGGATCTCCTGCGGACTGCGGCCGACTACGACTACGCGGCGCAGATCGGCCGGGCCGCACTACGTCTGCCGCCCACCGAGGGCGTCGTGCTGCGCCGGGCGGCCTGGCACCGGTTCATGCCCATTCCGGAGGGTGAGTGGCGTGTCGCCTCGCAGGAGGACGCGGCGAAGGTGCGCGAGCGATTCCCCGAACTCGTCTACCTCAGCCCGCGCTTCCGGCCGGGCCAGCAGGTCAGCCGGGCCCGCACCCTCCATCTGGCCAGCTACATGCTGCGGGCCGGGACGCTGGACGAGGCACGCGCGCTGGCCGAGGCCGTCGAGCAGGCGCTGGACGTGCGCCTGGAGCCGGTGACGCCTCCGGGCGGCCCGCGTCAGGGGTGAGCACACCCCCGATGCCACCACCAAGGAACACAGACCAGGAGCAGACGTGACCGACGGGCCATCACTCACCGAACAAGCACCGGGCGCGGACCGCGCCGGAGCATCGAGGGCGCCGATCTACGCGGTCGAACTGGCGGACGCGATCGGTCTGGGCATGTACCTGGCCTCCTCGGTGCTGTTCCTCAACCGGGCGGTGGACCTGTCGAACCATGAGGTCGGACTGATCCTGGGGGCCTCGGGCGTCGCCTCGATGGCGGGGGCGATGCCCATCGCCCGCGCGGCGGAGCGCTTCGGGGTCCGCAACGCGCTGTGCCTGCTGTTCGTGGTCCGGGGCGCCGCCTTCCTCGGGCTGTCCCTGGCCACCTCCTTCACGGCCGCGCTCTCCGTGTCGCTGGTCGCGGGTCTTCTCAGCCGGGGCATCGGCCCGCTCATCGAGTCCGCGATGCTCGCGGCGGGCGACGGTGACAAGGCCGGTGAGGTGGGAGCGCTGGCCCGACTGCGGACCCTGCGGAACGCGGGCATGGCCGCCGGTGCGCTGCCGGCGGGCTGGGCGATCACTGTGGACGAACGCTGGGCCTACCAGGTCGTCCTGGCCTCCTCCGCCGTGGTGTTCGTCTGCTGCGCCGTCGTCTGCCGACGGTTCCCCGCCGAGGGTGAAGGACCCGCGGGCAGGAGGGCGGGTGCCGCGGCCGACCGCGCGGGCATCCTGCGCAACCGCCCGTTCCTGGGGATCACGGTGCTGTACGGGGCACTCACCCTGTCCGCCCTGGTACTGGCCATCGGGCTGCCGCTGTGGATCGTGCAGGAGACCGAGGCGCCGGGCTGGAGCGTGACACTGTGCCAGCTGCTCAACACCGTGCTGGTGGTGCTTCTTCAGGTACGGATCTCCCGGGGCTCGGAGAAGCACCGCACAGCGCGCGGGATGATGCTTCGGGGCGGAATCATCTCCGCGCTCGCAGCCGTGGCCGTACCGCTGTCGGGTGACGTCGGCCCCTATCAGGCAGTGGCCGTGGTGGCGATGGTCGCCGTGCTCTTCACCCTGGCGGAGCTGTACATCGTCGCGGGCTGCACCGGGGCTGCACTGCAGCACATCCCGGAGGAGCGCAGGACTGGACATCTGGCGGCCTTCAACCTCGGCTTCGCCGCGGCCACCGTCATCGGTCCCCCACTGATCAGCACGAGCCTGGCATGGGGCGCCTGGTCCTGGGCCGGCTGGGCGGCCTTTTTCCTGGCTGTCGGCGCGGGAGCCCTTGCCGTCCCGCCGGCCGAAGAACCCGAGGCGGAGGCCCGGGCGGAGTGAACCTCATGTCCACCAACTGCATTCGCTGCACAGGAAGGAGACGAGTCATTGAATTCGACTGAGTACATGGCCCGCTTCACCAGCTGGGCCGACAAGATCTACGCACAGGCACGCGACTCGTGGACCGAGACGGACGAACAGCGGTACGCCGCGCGGCTCATGCTTGGCACGTTGGCACCGGGCAGCCGTGTTCTCGACATAGGGACCGGGCGAGGGCGCGATGTCGCAGTCCTTGCCGGGGCGGGACACGAGGCCGTAGGGCTGGACCTGACGCCGCTGGCGGAGTGGGAGAAGATCCGCGCGGATTATGACAGGGCCTCGTTCGAGGTGCGCGGGTTCATGGACTACAGGCCGACCGGTGCTTTCGACGCGGTGCTGGACAGCGGGTGCTTCCACCACCAGCACCCGGACGATCTGGATCCCTATCTCGAGAAGGTGAGGGACGTCCTCGTACCCGGCGGGAGCCTCTGGCTGAACGTTTTCCGCCGCCGCTCCGACGATTGCGCGTTCACGGAGAACCCGACCGCACCCTGGACCGACGGCCGCTACATCCGCACCTACGTGGAGTCCACGGTCAAGGCCCTGCTGACCGGGCACGGCTTCTCGCTTGTCTCGCACACCGTCATCGAACGCGACGACTTGAGAGCCGAGGTGGACGACATGCTTGTTCATGCGGTGCGGCCGAAGCAGTAGGCCGCTGAGACTTCTGTGTGGAGTCCCAGCGGCGGTGGACCGCCGCAGCGCCTACAGGGCGGTCGGTGGTTGTTCCGCGCCGAACACCCACGGTGCGAGCACGACCTGCCAGCCGTCGGGGTCCTCGAACAGAACGGCGCCGTGGTCCTCCCAGTACGGATTCACCGGCGGGACCGGGTGGTGCCCGTGCTCGGCGAGCCGCCGGGTCGCGGTGGCGACCGCCTTGGGGCCCCGCAGGTAGAGGACCAGCTGATTCTCCGGGTCGGGCTCGGGGACGCGCGGCGGATCGCCGTGCTGCAACAGCTCCATGTGCACCGGTGTCCCGGGCAGGCCGAGCACCACGCCGTCGTATCCGCGGTGTCCGCGCCACTCAGCCAGCACCGGCAGGCCGAGAACGTCGCGGTAGAACACGAGGACTTCGTCGTACTTCGCCGTCGGCCGGGCGAACCTGACGGCGCCGACATCTAAGTGGGAAGGCCAGGTATGAGACATGGGCCGATTATGGCAGAAGGCCGGCCTCGCACTTCCGCCGAGCGAAGCAGCGGCATCACTTGCCGAGCCTCTTTTCATCCCGCGCTGATAGATGAAACGGGCTGGTGGGCGGGGAAGTCCGCTCTGCCGGCGCACTTCGTCCTGCATCCTCCACCCGGCGTCGATGTCGTGTCGCTCTTCATCACCTCCCGCATGGCCTCGCAGAACGACGCCGCGGCGTTCTGCGAGGTCGCCCAGCGGCAGCAGGTGTACGCCTTGCTGGATGAGGAGAAGCCGCTGAAGACGGTAACCACCGGACAAGCCCCCGCCCGAGCAGCACACCACATACCCGAGTGTGACGCAGCGTGGTCAGCACCAAGTCAGCACGGGAGCCGGCACCACGCCGCCGAATCACCACTGACCATACTTCCCGGACAGCGCTCGTATCGGCCTCCTCCGGGCCCTTGAGCCAGCCCTCCGTAAGCCAGCATGGTGGCCGCGCGCATACCCAGTGCGCGAACTATGGTGCCCCGCCACATGTGCCCCTGACCTGCGGCTTCCTACCGTGTCCCGACACGTACCCGTCCCCACCGCACACGAGGAAGTGGCGCACATGGCCTCCGCAGCAACCGCTCCACCGACACCCGGCAACCTCAAGCGCATCGTCGCCGCGTCCCTCATCGGCACCACCATCGAGTGGTACGACTTCTTCCTCTACGGTTCCGCCGCCGCCCTCGTCTTCAACAAGCTGTTCTTCCCGGACTCCGACCCGCTGGTCGGCACGCTGCTGTCGTTCCTGACGTACGCCGTCGGCTTCGCCGCGCGGCCGCTGGGGGCTCTCGTCTTCGGGCACTACGGTGACCGGCTCGGGCGCAAGAAGCTGCTGGTGCTGAGCCTGTTGATGATGGGCGGGGCGACCTTCGCGATCGGGTTGCTGCCCACGCACGCGACCATCGGCACGGCCGCTCCCGTGCTGCTGACCGTGCTGCGGCTCGTGCAGGGCTTCGCGCTCGGTGGTGAGTGGGGCGGGGCCGTGCTGCTGGTGTCCGAGCACGGGGACGCGCGGCGGCGCGGGTTCTGGGCGTCGTGGCCGCAGACCGGGGCGCCGGCGGGGCAGTTGCTGGCCACCGGTGTGCTGTCCCTGCTGACGGCCGTGCTGTCGGACTCCGCGTTCGACAGCTGGGGCTGGCGCATACCGTTCCTGCTGTCCGGAGTGCTCGTCATGGTCGGCCTGTGGATTCGTCTCTCCGTCGACGAATCTCCCGTCTTCAAGCAGGCGTTGGCCCAGGCCCGGACCCGCAAGGCGGACGCCGAACCGCTGCCCCTGGTCTCCGTGCTGCGGCACCACTGGCGTGACGTGCTGATCGCGATGGGGGCGCGGATGGCGGAGAACATCAGCTACTACGTGATCACGGCCTTCATCCTCGTCTACGCCACCACCGCGGCCGACGTCTCCAAGCAGACCGCGCTCAACGCGGTGCTGATCGCCTCGGCCGTGCACTTCGCGGTCATCCCGGCCTGGGGCGCGTTGTCGGACCGGATCGGCCGGCGCCCCGTCTATCTGCTGGGTGCGGCTGGTGTCGGGTTGTGGATGGTCCCCTTCTTCCGGCTGATCGACTCGGGCCGCTTCGGCAGTCTGCTCCTCGCGGTGACCGTGGGCCTGGTGCTGCACGGCGCGATGTACGCACCCCAGGCGGCCTTCTTCTCCGAGATGTTCGCGACCCGGATGCGCTACTCCGGCGCCTCCATCGGCGCGCAGTTCGCCTCGGTCGCCGCTGGTGCCCCCGCGCCGCTGATCGCCACCGCGCTGCTGAACGAGTACGACAGCTCCACCCCGATCTCCCTCTATGTCATCGCCTCGGTCGTGCTGACGCTGATCGCGGTGGGCGTGGCCAAGGAGACCCGGCACCGGGACCTCGCCGAGGTCGCGTCCTCGGACGAGGGCCCGGAGGAGCCGGCCGACTCCCGCGTCCCCCGGGCACGCACCACCTGACCGCTGTGCCACCTCCCCCGGGTGACCCCGTGCGCCCGTGCGTGCGGGGTCACCCGCGTGGCGTGGCCGACAACCGGTGGAGTCTCAGGGCGAGTTGTATCTCCAGAGCGCGATCGGGGTTCTGCCAGTCCTCGCCGAGGAGACGGCCGACGCGCTCCAGGCGCTGGGCGACCGTGTTCACGTGGACGTGGAGCTCGTCCTTGGTGCGGGCGGGGCTCATGCCACAGGCGAAGTACGCGTCGAGGGTGCGCAGCAGTTCGGTGCCGCGTCGCTCGTCGTAGGCCACGATCTCGCCGATGGTGCGGTCGACGAAGCCGGAGACGTCCTGGTCCCCGGCCAGCAGCAGCCCCAGGAACCCGAAGTCCTCGGCTGCTGCGCCGTCCCCGGTGCGGCCCAGCAGCCGCAGGGCGTCCAGGCAGCGTCTGGCCTCTGTGTAGGCGCCGGCCACGGCCTCGGGGCCGGCCGTGAGGTCCTCGACGGGGGCGGAGGCGCCGACGGTGACGGCCTCGTGGACGGCGGTGCCGAGGTCCCGGGCGGTGCGGCGGGCCAGATCCGTGGCGCCGTCCCGGGTGGCGAGGGGCAGCAGCAGTACGGTGCCGCCGTCCCGGGCGGCGGCCAGGCCGTGCCGGGTGGCGGCGAGGTGGGAGGCCGCGGCCCACAGGCGTCGGCGCGCGTCCGCCTCCTGTTCGGCGTCGGGCGCGGTGGCGTCGAGGCGGGCGGCGAGGACGACGTGCGTGGCGTCGAGGTCGGCACGCAGCCGGGCGGCGCGTTCGCGCAGCAGGCGCGGGTCGCGGTCGCGGGCGTCGAGCAGGTCGTCGAGCAGCTCACCGCGGACACGCTGTTCGGCCTCGGCGGCGGAGCGCCGGGCGAGCAGCAGCAGGGAGGTGACCATCGCGGCGCGTTCCAGGGTGCGTTGGTCGACGGGGTCGAGCCCGGGGTGGCCGTGCAGCACGAGCGCGCCGAGCAGTTCGCCGCCGGCGGTGACGGCGGCGACCCAGTCGTCCTCGTGCCGCACCGCGTGGCCCTCGGCCCGGGACGCCTCCAGTGCTCTCGCGGGTGTCGCGGTGGCCTCGGCGAACTCGACGGTGCCGTCCAGGACCTGGGAGACGGCGGCGGCCACGTCGTGGACGCCGCCGCCGCGCAGGACGAGTTCGGCGAGCCGGTCGTGGACGTCGGAGGCGCGTTCGATGACCGCGCTGCGGTCCCGGATGATCTCGTTGGCCCGCTCCAGTCCGGCCAGGGCCGAGCGGGTCTCGGCGAGCAGGTTCGCCGTGTCGATGGCGGCCGCCGCGAGGGCGGCGAAGGAGCCGAGCAGGGCGATCTGCTCGCGTTCGAAGACGCGGGCGCGCCGGTCCGCGGCGAACAGCACGCCGATGACGTGGTGGCCGAGCATCAGGGGTACGCCGAGGATGGCGACGAGGCCCTCGTCGCGTACCCCGGCGTCGATGGTGCGCGTGTGCTGGAAGCGGGCGTCCTCGAAGTAGTCGTCGGTGACGTAGGGGCGGGCGGTCTGGGCGACCAGGCCGCCGAGCCCCTCCCCCATGCCGAGCCGCAACTGCTGGAAGCGGGCCGCGACCGAGCCCTCGGTGACGCGCATGTACGTGTCGCCGCGGTCCGGATCGTTGAGGCTGAGGTAGGCCACGTCGGTGCCGAGCAGCGAGCGGGCACGCTGCACGATCGCGCGCAGCACGGCGTCCAGGTCGCGCAGTCCGGCGAGGTCGTGGGCCGTCTCGAACAGTGCGGACAGCTCAGCCTCCCTTCTGCGCCGGCCCTCCAGTTCGGAGCGGACGCGCAGCGCGAGGCGTTTGGCCTTTTCGAGCGCGTCGATCCGCTCGGCCGGCCCTCCCTCCACGCGGGCGCGCAGCACCGGCTGCTCATAGGCGTCGGCGGAGGCGCCCCGGGCCAGCAGCTCCAGGAACGGCGTCTCGGCGGCGGTGGGTGACCGGTCCGCGGCGTCGTCGGCCGGCGCTCCGGCACCGTGGGCGAAGCGCTCGGCGGACTGCACGTGATCGCGGGACATGGTCACAGGATTCCCCATCGCACGGTCGGCCCGGCAGCCCTGTGGACAACCCGGGTCGCCGTGGGTGCCGTCCTGCCCGTCGGGCCTGCCGGGGTCGTGTTTCAGTGCGCGGTCCAGCCGCCGTCCAGGACGAGTGAGGTGCCGGTGACGAAGGACGCCTGCGGGCCGCACAGGTACGCCACGGCCTCGGCGACCTCCTCCGGTTCGATGAGGCGCCGCACGGCGCTGTCCCTCAGCAGTACGTCGGAGAGCACCTGTTCCTCGGGGATGCCGTGTGCCCGGGCCTGGTCGGTGATCTGCTTCTCCACGAGCGGGGTGCGCACGTAGGAGGGGTTCACGCAGTTGGAGGTGACGCCGTGGGCGGCCCCCTCGAGGGCGGCGGTCTTGGACAGTCCCTCCAGTCCGTGCTTGGCGGACACGTAGGCCGCCTTGTAGGCCGAGGCGCGCAGGCCGTGGACGGAGGAGATGTTGACGATGCGGCCCCAGCCCTGCCCGTACATGTGGGGCAGGGCACCGCGGATGAGGCGGAACGGCGCCTCCAGCATCACGGTGAGCACGGTGTGGAAGACGTCCGGCGGGAACTCCTCGATCGGCCGCACCAGCTGCAGCCCGGCGTTGTTGACGAGGACGTCGGTGCCCGCGGCGACGAGTTCGGCGGCGTCCAGGTCCGTCAGGTCCAGGACGTGCGGCTCGACGCCGCCCCGGAGGTTCCCGCCGCTCTCGGCGAGCGTCCGCAGTCCGGCGGCGTCCCGGTCGACCGCTCTGACCTTGGCCCCGGCGGCGGCCAGCCGCAGCGCGCAGGCACGGCCGATACCGCCGGCCGCGCCGGTGACGAGGGCGGTACGGCCGTCGAGGTCGAGCGAGGAGGCGTGGGGAGCCGGGAGGGGGCTGGGCGAGGTCATGTCCCGACCCTAGGCAGCGCGTGTCCCGCACCCCATGTGGGCACGCCCCATACTTCAGCCGGTACCAGTATGGTCGAACCATGTGGGGGCGTCCGACAGCGCCTGCTTGACCCTGACCTGCACGAACTCCTTCTGATCCGGCAGCGCGTCCACGTCGAACCAGCCCACGTCCAGCGACTCGTCGTCGTTGACCCGGGCCTCCCCGCCGACGGCACGGCAGCGGAAGGTGATGTCCATGAACTGGCAGACGTCACCGTTGCCGTACACGACCGGGTTCAGCGCCTGGACGAGGACCACGCGTTCGACGACGCACCGTACGGCCGTCTCCTCCCTGACCTCGCGCACGGCGCAGGCGGCGGGCTGCTCCCCCGGTTCCGGGATGCCGCCGATGAGTGACCAGCGCCGGTTGTCGGACCGCCGGTTCATCAGCACCCGGCCCGCGTCGTCGAAGACGACGGCGGTGACTCCGGGGAGCCAGAGCAGTTGGTGACCGGCCGAGGTGCGCAGGTCGCGGATGAAGTCGGGAGTAGCCATGCGCACGACCCTAATGGGCTGGTCGGGCACCGCCCGGCGATGGCGCGGGGCGTGCGGCGGGCGTACTGCTACACACCGCGGGCGCGTCGTCCGCGCACACCGGACCCGACGGCCCAGCCGAGTCCGCCGGCCGCGACCAGCACCAGGGCGATCTCGGGCGCCACGCCCAGTCGGGTGGCGGGCGTCCGGGAGGAGCGCAGGGGCACCTCCTGGACCAGGGAGTCCGCCACGAACATGCCGGTCTTCTGGGTGATCCTTCCGTCCGGCATGATGACCGCGCTGACGCCGCTGGTCACCGGGACGGTGACGGTCCGGCTGTGCTCGACCGCGCGGATGCGGGACATGGCGAGCTGCTGGTAGGTCATCTCGCTGCGGTCGAACGTCGCGTTGTTGCTGGGTACGGAGATCATCTGGGCGCCGTCGGTGACCTCGGAGCGCACGGCCCAGTCGAACGCGGCCTCGTAGCAGGTGACGAGGCCGACCTCGGTGCCGGCCATGGTGAACACGCCCGGTTCGGTGCCGCGGCTGAAGTCCTGGCTGACCATGGAGGTCCAGTCGTCGTTGATCGCCCCGATGAGCGAGCGCAACGGCAGGTACTCGCCGAACGGCTGGATCTGCCGCTTGTCGTAGGTGTCGACGGGGCCCTTGTCCGGGTCCCACAGGATCTGCTCGTTGAGCAGCCTGCCGTCGCGTTCCACGACGCCGCCGACCGAGACGGGCGCGCCGATCGCCTTGGCGGCCCGGTCGATGACGAGGCGTGCGTCGGCGTTGGCGAAGGGGTCGATGTCCGAGGAGTTCTCCGGCCACAGCACGAAGTCCGGCTGGTCGGCCTTGCCGGCCTTCACCTCGGCGGCCAGGCGTTCCGTCTCGCGCGCGTGGTAGTCCAGTACGGCCCGCCGCTGGGCGTTGAAGCCGAGGCCGGCGCGTGGCACGTTGCCCTGGATCACTGCGACGGTGGCGGTGCCGTCCTCCGCCTTGTCGCTGACCAGCGGCCGGGCGGCCGCGGCGCCGACGACGGGTACGGCGACACTGAGGAGGGCGACTGCCGCCGCGCTCCTGCGTACCTCTTCGGTGCGGCGCGCCCGGGCGGCCAGGCGCACGACCTCGCAGAGGCCGAAGCCGCACAGGACGACGGCGAAGCCGAGGACCGGTGTGCCGCCGACCGCGGCGAGCGGCAGGAACACGCCGTCCGCCTGTCCGAACGCGATCTTGCCCCAGGGGAAGCCCTCGAAGGGCACACGCGCGCGTGCCGCCTCTCCGGCGGTCCACAGCGCCGCCGCCCAGACCGGCCAGGCCGGCAGCTTCGACACCGCGGCGACGCCCGCGCCGACCAGCGCGACGAAGATCGCCTCGATCGCGACCAGGGCGAGCCAGGGACCGGGGCCGACCTCGACGCCGGTCCACACCAGCAGCGGCAGCAGGAAGCCGAGCCCGAAGAGGTAGCCAAGGCCGAGGCCCGCCTTCCAGCCGCGGCCGCGCAGCACCCGGCCGATGACGGCGAAGGCGGGCAGGGCCAGCCACCACAGCGTGCGCGGCGGGAAGCTGATGTAGAGCAGCACTCCGGAGAGCGCGGCCGCGACGGCCGGGAGGAGGCGCAGGAGCCGCGCGGCGACGCGCGAAGGGGGCGTGGTCTGCGGCTTCGTCCGGTCCGACTCGCCGACGGAGGTTGCGGTGGCTGTCACCCACCGGAGTGTACGGCGAGTGACCGCGCCGCCGACAGCGCGGTCCGGGGACGGCCTGGGCCCGTGGGCGGCCGGTGCCGCATCGTTTCGGCACCACCGGGTGCCGAGCGGCCCGCGATCCGCCGACCGGCCGTCACGGTGTGCCGGAGCCTCGGTCGTCGGCCTACCCGGGCGGGGGGCGGGCCCGCCAGGTCGGATCGGCGCGGGCGGCCGGCACGGTGGGTCGAGAGGGGGTGAGGTCTGCGGCCCGTCCGGACGCGGACGGCGGCCGGTGGCGGCTACGGGCCGCCGCCGGTGCTACGGCCCGGTGCGCAAGGCCACCGCCCGCCGGGCTCGCGCACGGTGACAGCGCAGGCCGCCATGCCGTGCGGGGCCTGTCCGGGTACAGGGCACCCCGGGAACGCCCGGGAGTCGAAGGGTGTGGGAGGGCCTGCCGACCGGCCGGCGCCCGGCGCGGCCGGTGGGCTCAGTGCGCCGGGCCGGGTGCCTTCGGACGCAGTCGGTCCTTGATGACCTGTACGGCCGCTTCCGCGTCGTCGACGGTGACCGTGAAGGTGTGGCCGTCCCACAGCCGAAGGATCACGCCCTCCCCCCGCCGCACGACGACGGCGGTGCCCTTCTCCGGACGCCAGCGGTAGCCCCAGCCGCCCCACTGGCGCGGGGTGACGTGCGGGGCGAACTCGGCGCCGACGACGTGCGACAGCGGGATACGGCGACGGGGCACGCCGATGTGGCCGCAGCGTACTTCGAGGCAGTCCTCGTCGACTCTCAGCGCGACGTGCACGAACGCCAGCGTGCCGAAGAGGACCAGCAGTCCCGCCGCGATGCAGCCGACCACCGCCATGGCCAGCGGCGCGACGCCGGTCTCCCAGGCGGAGTCGACGGCCAGCGCGATGCCGAGCGCCAGGCAGGCGGCGCCGATGAGCGCCAGGAACCATTGGACCCGGCTGGTGGCACGTCCGGTCCACACGTCGGCTTGGGGGGTGGTCTCGCCGTGGCGATGCCTCATGGACAAGAGGTTACTCACGATTCGCTGCGCGGCTACCTCGTCGCGCAGGGTGAGTGGGCCGATCGGGCGTGCCCGCCGGTCAGCGGGCGGGCGTGACCGCTCGCAGCAGCCGGCCCTCGTCGTAGGCCAGCGCGGGCGTGGGCAGCGTGCCCTCGCGCCCGCTCAGCAGCACGGTGAGGGTGCCCTCGGCCGGCGCCCCCGGGTCCGGCCGGGCGCCGATCCGGCGCAGTGCCTGTGCCGCGACCGCGCCGGCGGAACCGTGCAGGACGAGGCGCGGGCCGCCGGGGCGCTGCACGGCGGCGCGGATGCGTTCGGCGACGAGTTCGTAATGGGTGCAGCCCAGGACGACGGTCGTCACGTCCTCGGGCGTCAGGGCGGCCGCGGCGGCGAGGGCCGCGGCGATCGCGGTCTCGTCCGCGTGCTCGACAGCCTCGGCCAGTCCGTGGCACGGCACCTCGGTGACCGCCGTACCGTCGGCGAACTCGTCGATGAGGTTGCGCTGGTAGGGGCTGCCGGTGGTGGCGGGCGTCGCCCAGATGGCCACGGGGCCCCCGCCGGCCGCCGCGGGCTTGATCGCCGGGACGGTGCCGATGACCGGCAGGGCGGGTTCGAACCGGGCGCGCAGCGTCGGCAGCGCGTGCACGGTGGCGGTGTTGCAGCCGATGATCAGGGCGTCCGGCCGATGGGCGGCGGCGGCCTCGGCGACGGCGAGGGCCCGCCCGGTCAGATCCTGGGGCGTGCGCGGGCCCCAGGGCATGCCGTCGGGGTCCAGCGACAGGATGAGATCGGCGTCCGGTCGCAGGCGCCGTACCGCTGCGGTGGCCGCCAGCAGACCGATTCCGGAGTCCATGAGCGCGATCTTCACCCGGCCACCATAGACGATGCGCCGCCGCGGGCCGGTGCCGTGGGGCAGACTGCGCACGTGAGCGCCGATACGTGGACTTCCGCCGTGGCCGTCGTGTCCGCCCTGTCACTCGCCGCCTGGCTGTGGCTGCTGCTCGCCCGCGGCTTCTTCTGGCGTACGGACGTCAGGCTGCCGGCCGGCGGGGAAGTGGACGCCTGGCCGTCCGTGTGCGTCGTCGTCCCGGCGCGCGACGAGGCGGCGGTGCTGCCCGCCAGCCTGCCGTCGCTGCTGGCCCAGGACTATCCGGGGCGGGTGGACGTCTTCCTGATCGACGACGGCAGCACGGACGGCACCGGAGAGCTGGCGTGCGAGCTGGCCCGGCGGCAGGAGGCCAGGCCGCTCACCGTGGCCTCGCCCGGGGAGCCGCCCGCCGGCTGGACGGGCAAGCTCTGGGCGGTGCGGCACGGCATCGGCCTGGCACGCGCGCGTGCACCCGAGTACCTGTTGCTGACGGACGCCGACATCGCCCACGCGCCGGACAGTCTGCGCCGGCTGGTGGCCGCGGCCCGCACCGGCGGTTTCGACGTCGTCTCCCAGATGGCCCGGCTACGGGTGGACAGCGGGTGGGAGCGGCTCGTGGTGCCGGCCTTCGTCTACTTCTTCGCTCAGCTGTACCCGTTCCGGTGGATCGGCGGGGGCCGTGCCGGGAGGAAGAGGAAGGGGACGCGTACGGCCGCAGCGGCGGGCGGCTGTGTGCTGCTGCGCGCCGACGCCGCCGAGCGGGCGCGGATCCCGGAGGCGATCCGGCACGCGGTCATCGACGACGTGGCCCTCGCCCGGGCCGTCAAGGGCGGCGGCGGCCGGGTCTGGCTCGGACTGGCCGACCGGGTGGACAGTGTGCGCCCGTATCCGCGGCTGCGTGATCTGTGGCGGATGATCTCGCGCAGCGCGTACGCGCAGCTGCGGCACAACCCCCTGGTGCTCGCCGGGACGGTCGTCGGTCTGTCGCTGGTGTATCTGGTGCCGCCGGCGGCGGCCGTCGGGGGCGCGGCGACGGGGAGTGCGGCGACGGCCGTGCTCGGCGGGGCCGCGTGGCTGGTGATGGCCGGGACGTACGTGCCGATGCTGCGCTACTACCGCCAGCCTCTGTGGCTCGCACCGCTGCTGCCGTTGACCGCGTTCCTGTACCTGCTGATGACGGTCGACTCCGCGGTGCAGCACTACCGGGGGCGCGGTGCGGCCTGGAAGGGCCGCACCTACGCCCGTCCGGACGCCGTGCCCGACGAGGGCTGAACGCCCGCCCCGTGCCGGTTCACTTCCGGCCGGGGGTCCAGTTCATGCCCCAGCCGTAGGCGTGGTCGACCGTGCGCTGCGGGCTCACGCCGCGCTCGGGGACCAGGTAGCGGGCCTCGCGCTGGACGACGAGGTCGCTTCCGGTGTTGGTGATCAGCGCGAGGGCGCACACCGTGGAGGGGACCGTGCACTCGTCGAGCGAGAAGTCGACGGGGGCGCCGTACTGGGGGTGGAGGGTGACCGTGGCGTGCAGGTCGGCGAAGGAGCGCGCCCCCTCGTAGATGGTCACGAAGACGAGGATGCGCCGGAAGTACCGCTGGTGGTCGAGGTTGACGGTGAGGTTCTCGCCGGTCGCCACCGCGCCGGTGCGGTCGTCGCCGTCGAGGTGGATGAACGGCGGCTGGTGCAGGGACCCGAAGGCGTTGCCGAGGGCTTGGACGACGCCCTTGCTGCCGTCGGTCAGTTCGTACAGGCAGCACAGGTCGAGGTCGAGGTCGTCGTGCGTGGCGACCGGGCGGCCCAGCTTGCGGGCCCAGCCGGAGAACTGCTTGCGCACCTGCCAGTTGAGGTTCACGTGCAGGGCTCCTGAGGTGCCGCCCTGCTTGGTCAGCGAGACGGAGGGTGCCGCCTTGGTGAGCGTGACCTTGGTCAGGCGGACCGGCTCGGCGGAGGGCGCCGCCGGCGGGGACGGTGGTGCGGCGGCCGGCCGAGCGATGGGCGGCACCGGGGGCGACGCGGCCGCAGGGGGTGCCGGCCGCGGCACGGCCGTAGGGGGCGCCGACTGGGGCATGGTGACCGCGGGGGCCGGCGGAGCGGCCGGGGGCGCCTGCTGCGGCTCGTCCACCGTGATGCCGTAGTCCGTGGCCAGGCCCTCGAGCCCGCTGTCGTAGCCCTGGCCGACGGCGCGGAACTTCCAGGCGCCCTGACGGCGGTAGAACTCGCCGAGCACGAAGGCCGTTTCGACAGTCGCGCCGGGGTTGTCGAAGCGGGCCACCACGGTGTTCCGGGCGGCGTCGCGGACCTCGATGTAGAGGTCCGGGACCCGCCCGAACGCCCCGCCGTCGGAGGAGGCGGCGAGGATCACGGTCTCGATCGCGGGCTCCACGCGCGTGAGGTCGACGAGCAGGCTGTCGGTCACCCGGCCGCCGGCGTCCCGCTTGCCCTCGTGGCGGACCGCGCCGGAGGAGTGCGCCGGCTGGTTGTAGAAGACGAAGTCCGCGTCGGAACGCACCTTGCCGCCCACCAGGAGCAGAGCCGAGGCGTCCGCGTCGGGTATGCCCGGGCCGGACCGCCAGCCCATCTCGACCCGCAGCGCCGCCGTCGGCACCGGGGTGTTCGATCCCTTCGTCATCGGCATGTCCGCCCCCATCACGTGTCACCGAGCCGGGCCGTGTCCCGGCGGTTCGTCGAAACTTCCCGCGCCCAACCTATTCCCCTCGCCGCAGGCCTCCCGTGAGGAGTACGGGAGGACGACTGTGCAACCCTCGGTAACCCACCCGGAACTCGGTCTTTACCGCAAGATCACCGGTTGTGACGTCCCATTTCGCCGAGTTCGCTCGCATTGGGGATGCCAGGTCGCTGCAGACACGGAAAACAACCCTCTTATCGGTCTCCCCAACCAGCACATCGTGGGCTTAACTTATGTGCCATGACCTCCCCCCGCTCCACTTATGGCGGCGGCTACTACTCCGCCTCCTTCCCGGACACTCCGATCTACGACAAACTCGTGGCCGAGCGGGGCACCCCGCAGATCGCCCCGATCCGGGTCCCCGCCGCGTACGACGCGCCGGGCAGCCATCTGCCCGCGCTCCCGTCGGCTCTGCCCGCCCTTCCGGCGGCCCCCTCCCAGCCCTCCTACGGCTACCCGCAGCAGGTACCGCAACCCGCCCCGCTGCAGCAGGCCCCCGCCGCGTACATCCCGCACCAGGCGACGGCGCCGCGCGGGTACCCGGGCCCCCAGCAGCCGCAGCAGCCCCGCCCGCCCGCTCCAGGCCCCGCGGGGTACGAGGCCATGCGCCCCGCGGCCCCCCGGCCCGCCCCGGCGCCGTACCAGGATCCGTACAACCAGCAGCAGTACCGCGGCTACTGAGCCGCCCCCCGGGGCGTCGGTGCCACCTGGCACGATGACGTCATGGGGAACGCGCGACTGCAGTCGATTCACGTCCATCCGGTCAAGGCTTTCCGGAGTCTGCCGCTCCGGGAAGCCGTCGTGGAGCCCTGGGGGCTGGCCGGAGACCGCCGCTGGATGCTGATCGACGACGGGGGAAAGGTCGTCACACAACGCCAGCAGCCGCGCCTCGCCCTGGCCGCCGCCGAGCTCCTGCCCGGCGGCGGCATCCGGCTGTCCGCTCCCGGCCGGGAGCCGCTCACGGTGCCGGTCCCGCACTCGGCGAGCACCGTCGTGGCGCAGCTCTTCCGCGACAAGGTCGAGGCGCTTCCCGCGCAGGACGAGACCGCGCACGCCTGGTGCAGCGCGTTCCTCGGTGCCGACGTGCGGCTGGTGTACCTGGACGATCCCGCCACGCGCAGGCCCGTGGACCCCGAGTACGCGCTGCCGGGTGAGACCGTCACCTTCGCCGACGGCTTTCCGCTGCTCCTCGTGACGACGGCCTCCCTCGACGCCCTCAACTCCCTGATCGCGCGGGGCGAGCACGCGGAGGAGGGCCCGCTGCCCATGAACCGCTTCCGCCCGAACCTGGTCGTCTCCGGGACCGACGCCTGGGCCGAGGACGGCTGGTCGCGCATCACCGTCGGCGAGGTCGCCTTCCGGGTCGCCAAGCCGTGCGGGCGGTGCGTCGTGACGACGACCGACCAGGGCACCGCCGGGCGCGGCAGGGAGCCGCTGCACAGCCTCGGCCGGCACCGCCGCGTCAACGGGAAGCTGGTCTTCGGCCAGAACCTGGTGCCGGTCGGCCACGGCACGGTCCGGGTCGGCGACCCGGTGCGGATCGTCGAATGACGGCCGCTGGTGCGGGGGGCGTTGCGGGAACCGCGCCGCGGTGGTCCGGGAACCCGGTCGGGGGCCCGGGCGTTGGGCCTCATGAGACGTTCATGAGAAAGCCGGCGGGGAGCCGTACCAGGACTGGACGGCGCCCTCTTCCGCACCGGCCCGCGCGTGAACGGCTCGACCGGGGGCGGTAGGAGCGGGAAGGGGTGCGGGTCGTGCGGGCGGTCAAAGGGCTCTGGCGCTGGCGGCACAATCCACTGTGCCGTACGACCGACCTGGTCGAGGCGTGGATGGCCCTGGGGACACTGCTGCTGATCCTCTCCGTGGCGCCCTTGGCAGGCGCACTGGTGGGCGGCGCGGCGCAGGACGCCCTGAAGCGGTCGGTGCGCGACCAGCACGAGTCCCGACACCGGGTGACGGCCACCGTACTGCGTGAACTGGAGCGTTCGCCGCTGGGCTTCGACCCGGAGAACGCCTCCGCGGGGGACCTGCGCGGCCGGGTCCTCGCCGGCTGGACCGCGCCGGACGGCTCGGAGCACGAGGGCCCCGTGCCCTCGGGCCTCGACGACCCGCACAGCGGCGACCGTTTCCCGATATGGACGGACGGGCGGGGGCGGATGGTGGCCCGGCCGCTGGACTCGGCGACGGCGACGACGCACGCCGTGCTCGCCGGGTTCGGCGCCGCACTGGCGGTCGCGGCCCTGTGCGAGACCGGCCGCCGGATCGTCGTCTGGCGCATGGTCCGCCGCCGGTACGCCCGTTGGGAACGGGAATGGGAGCGGGCGGGCCCGGACTGGGGCAGGACGGGCGCGGGCAGCTGACGGGCTTCCGCCTCCGGTCAACTCACCACCGGTGCGCACGCTACGGTGGACCGGCCGAACCGAATCGGCGACAACCCGCGTACGACGAGGTGGGGGCACAGCAACGCCATGGCACAGGGCACGGTCCAGGTGACGCACACCGGTACCTCGCGGTGGCGGCGCCGCACAGGTGAGTACGCATCGCTCGCCGCCGCCCTGGAGGCCGCGGCGGACGGTGACGTCCTCACCGTCGCTCCCGGGACCTACCGGGAGAACCTCGTCGTCCAGCGGGCGGTGACCCTGCGCGGGCCCGAGGGGGCCCGGGGTTCCGTGCGGATCGCGCCCGTCGACGGGGTCCCGCTGACCGTGCGCGCCTCGGCGGTGGTCCAGGACCTGCACGTGGAGGGCCAGGACGGGGCGGCGCCCGCGGTGCTCGTCGAGGAGGGTACGCCGGAGCTGCTGGACCTCCGGGTGGTCACGCGCTCCGCGTCCGGGATAGAGGTGCGCGGGAGCGCGCGACCGACGGTGCGGCGCTGCACCGTCGACAATCCGGCCGGTGTCGGCATCGCCGTCCTCGACGGCGGGGGCGGCGTGTTCGAGGAGTGCGAGGTCGTCTCGGCCGGCCAGGCGGGCGTCGCGGTGCGCTCCGGCGCGCACCCCCGCCTGGAACGCTGCCGGATCCACCACGCCGCGGGTTCGGGCCTGACGGCGACGGGCGACGGCTCCGCGTTGGAGGCCGTGGGCTGCGAGGTCTACGAGGTCCGGGGCAGCGGTGTGCAGATCACCGGCCGGGCCACCGCCCACCTGACCGACTGCGATGTGCACCGCACCACCGCCGACGGCGTCACGCTCGACACCGACGCGGTGCTCACTCTCGCCGACTGCCGTATCCACGACATCCCGGAGAACGCTGTCGACCTGCGTTCCCGCTCCGTGCTCACCCTGACCCGCACCTCCGTGCGGCAGTTCGGGCGCAACGGCCTGTCGGTGTGGGACCCCGGCACGCGGGTGGACGCCAACCAGTGCGAGATCTTCGACAGCACGGGCGACTATCCGGCGGTCTGGGTCAGCGACGGCGCCACCGCGGTGCTCGACTCCTGCCGGGTGCACGACGTGCCGGACGCGCTCTTCGTCCTGGACCGCGGTTCACGCGCGGACGTCGTGGACAGCGATCTGTCCCAGGTGCGCAACACCGCCGTTTCGGTGAGCGACGGCGCCACCGCGCAGCTCGACGACTGCCGCATCCGGGACGCGGCCACGGGTGCGTGGTTCCGCGACCACGGCAGCGGCGGCACCCTGAACAACTGCACGCTGGACGGCAACCGCACCGGCGTGATCGTCACCAAGGGCGCCGACCCCACCATCGAGCGCTGCACGGTCGACTCGCCCACGGAGGCGGGGGTGTACGTGTCGGCCGGAGGCCGCGGCAGCTTCGTGAACTGCCGGGTGACCGGCAGCGCCGGCTACGGCTTCCACGTCATCGACGGCTGCCGTACGACGCTGCGGAGGTGCCGCACGGAGCGGTGCGCGCGCGGTGGCTACGAGTTCGCGGACGGCGGCCCCGACACCGCCCACGACTCCGGCCCGCTCGTCGAGGACTGCACCAGCGACGAGAGCGGCGCTCCGACGCCGCCCACTCCACCGCAGCCGGTCGTGCAGACGGTGGGCCAGTCCCCCGGCGGCCTCCTGGGCTCCATCCCCGGGCAGCGCAGCACCGAGCAGGAACCCCTGATCGCCGGCATCGGCCCGCAGGAGCCGGCGCGGACCTCGAAGGCCGTCCTGGGCGAACTGGACGCGCTGGTCGGCCTGGACAGCGTCAAGCGCGAGGTGCGGGCCCTGACCGACATGATCGAGGTGGGCCGGCGCCGGCAGCGGGCGGGCCTGAAGGCCGCCTCGGTCAAACGGCACCTGGTCTTCACCGGCTCCCCCGGCACCGGCAAGACGACGGTCGCCCGGCTGTACGGCGAGATCCTGGCCTCCCTCGGTGTGCTGGAGAAGGGGCACCTCGTCGAGGTGTCGCGGGTGGACCTGGTCGGCGAGCACATCGGCTCCACGGCGATCCGCACCCAGGAGGCGTTCCAGCGGGCGCACGGCGGTGTGCTGTTCATCGACGAGGCGTACGCGCTCTCCCCCGAGGACGCGGGCCGGGACTTCGGCAAGGAGGCCATCGACACGCTGGTGAAGCTGATGGAGGACCAGCGGGACTCGGTCGTGGTGATCGTCGCCGGCTACACGGCGGAGATGGAGCGTTTCCTCTCCGTCAACCCCGGGGTGGCGTCCCGTTTCTCGCGGACCATCACCTTCGGCGACTACGGGCCCGAGGAGCTGCTGCGGATCGTGGAGCAGCAGGCCGACGAGCACGAGTACCGGCTGGCGCCGGGCGCGGCCGAGGCGCTGACGAAGTACTTCACGGCGATCCCCAAGGGCCCGGCCTTCGGCAACGGGCGTACCGCCCGGCAGACCTTCGAGGCCATGGTGGAACGGCACGCGAGCCGGGTCGCCCAACTCGCCGAAACCAGCAAGGACGACCTCACCCTGCTGTACGCCGAGGACCTGCCGGAGCTGCCGTAGAGCGTGCCCGCCGGAGCTGCCGTGAAGCCGGCCCTGCGCGGCAGCTCCGGCGGGCACGCTCTAGCTAGTGCCGCAACAGGCAACGTTCGCCCCGTCGCGACGCCCGGCACGCCCTCTCGCCGCACCGGCCGAAAGCCCGAGTACGTCCAGTACGAGGGCTTCCGGCCGGCACGCCGAGAGCACGCACCGGACGCCGCTCCTTACCGGGCAAACGTTGCCTGCCGCGGCACTACTAGGGCCTGTCGTCCGCCGCCGGGGCGGGTGTCGGACGGACGGTGTGGCGTGGCACCGGTACCTCCGGGCGCAGCCGGGCCAGCAGGCGCCGGCGTTCCTCGACGAAGGCCGGGTCGGCCTGGTAGTCGGAGTGGCCGAGGATCGGCGCGGGCAGCGGGTGGAGTTCTGTGCGGCCGTAGGTCAGAGGGTCCTCGAGCGGGGCGCGGTCCACCGCCGGTCCGCAGTCGCCGGGCAGCCGCATCGGACCGCCGATGGGGTCGGTGCGCCGGTACAGGTTGCGCCAGCAGTCGACCTCCTCGTGCAGCGAGGCGAGCGCCGCCGGTCCGAAGTGGGCCGGGAACCAGCGGCCGTACAGCCGCTCCAGCGGGGAGCCGTACGTGAGCAGCGCGACCCGTTTGCGGGCGGACGGCTCCAGCTGCCAGGCCGCCGCGGCGGCGAGGACGCTGCCCTGCGAATGCCCGGAGATGACCAGTCGCCCGCCCGTGGCACGGGTCCAGGTCGCCATCCGCCAGGTCAGGTCGGGCACCGCGCGCTCGGCGTAGCAGGGCGGTGCGAAGGGGTGGGCGGCGCGCGGCCAGAAGGTGCCGACGTCCCACAGGATGCCGATGGTGCGCCGCGCGGAGGCGTCCTTGTAGGCGCGCCTGCCCCAGGTGACGAACAGGACGAAGCCGAGGCCGATGAGCCAGGAGCCCAGCGCCTGCGCGGTCTGCGCCGTGCCGTACACGAAGGCGTGCGTCCCGCGGGCCGCGTCGGCGGGCACCCGGTCGGTGATCAGGGCACCCACCAGGGCTCCGGCGCCCAGCAGCAGCGTGGCGGCGGAGGTGATGGCGACGAGGAGCGGCGCCCGGTCGGTGAGGGTGGCGATGGCCCGGGTGAACGCGATGCGCCGGGTGCGCCCCGGGTCTCCGGCCTCCCCCGGGTGGCCGCTCTCCACCACGTCCCGTTCCGCGCGGGCGAGGCGCCAGGTGTGCCGGGCGAGGGCGGCGGCGAGCAGCAGCACGACGCCGAGCAGCGGCGGGATGACGGACGCCTGCCAGGTCAGCAGGACGGGCGGGCCGTCGATGGACGTCCCGGTGCCGTCCAGCCAGTCCGACACGCGCTGGGCGACGCCGCCGGACATCACGCCGCCCAGTGCGCAGGCCAGCATGGCGACGGCGGGTCCGCCGAGGCCGCGGATCGCGGCGCGGGCGTCGGGGAGCCTCCGGTGGAGCAGGTGGGCGACCAGGGCGAGGGCGATGACCAGCAGGCCCTGCACCAGGGCGATGCCGCCGAAGGTGATGTCCCCCGGCAGCCGGCCGGCCGACGTCCACTCCGGGCGGGCCCAGCCGCTGTAGACCAGGGCGAGGGCGAACAGGGCCAGGGCGGCGAGCGGCAGACCTCGTACGAGGTGCTCGTCGAGCCTCCGGTCGAGGCGCCTCTCGCTGCGTCCGCGGCGACAGACCACCGCCACCACGGCGACCGCGCCGACGACCAACGCGGCGACCAGGAGCCACCCCAGCACGTCGAGCGGCGCGGGTCCGCCCGGCCGACGGTCGAAGCGGGCCGCCGGGGCCCCGACGGCCGCGGCGACCGTCAGCAGCCCGGCGGCGGTGTGCGCGGCGCGCAGCCGGGCCACCAGGCGGCGCCCGTACCAGAATCCGGGCCGACCCAGGGCGGTGCGGCCCGGGTCCGTCTCGGGGTCGAGGGTGCGGTCCATCGGCTGCTGGGACTCGTACGCCCGCCAGGTGCGCAGCGACAGGTACCACAGCAGGCCGGTCAGCGCGGCGGGCACGGCGGCCGCGAGGGCGAGCCTGCGGCCGGGCGCGCTCCACCAGCCGCCGTCCGACATGACCGGCGACAGGAAGCCGAGCCATGAGTGCCGCTCGGCACACGCGCGCGTGCCCGCGCACTGCCAGGCCAGGAGGTCGATCGCCACCTCGCAGGCCGCGGCGACCAGCAGTACCGTCAGGGTCAGTCCCGCGAGCCGGACCAGCAGCCCGTACAGGCGGACCGTCCGGATCCGGCCGTGCGTGGAGGGCCGCATCCAGTGGGCGAGGTTGACCACCATGAACGGCAGGAGCAGCAGCCACAGGGCCCGAGTGCCGTTGCCGGAGGTGAGGTTGCACCAGACGTAGGCCTCGGGCACCGGTCGGCCCCGGTAGTCCTCGGGACGCGACTCGGCGTCGGCGTCCTCGGTGCGCCGGAAGACGGCCGCGATGTGGTCGCCGGTGATCCGTACGGTCCGCGGGTCGTCCAGCATCTCGGCCGGTGTCGTGCCGCCCACTCCGTGCACGAGGAGTTCCAGGGCGGTGCCGGTTCTCCCGTCCCTCCGGTCCCTCCCGTCCCTCCCGTCGCTCGCGTCGTCCGGACCGTGGGCGTCCTGTCCGCCCGTCCCGGCTCGTTCCTGCGCTTGTTCCATTGTCCGCACTCCCCCGTGACGCGCCGTCGGCTGTGTCCGTGCGGGCACAAGGATCTCCGCTCGGAGCCCGCCGTACACCCCTCGGCACCGAATCTCCCCGAACCGTGTGGCCGGCGACGCCGGGACGGGCCGCGATGAGCCGCGGGTGGGAGGTGGGAGTGGCATGTGCGCGACCGACAGGCGGTGGCACGGTCCATGGCGGGGCGTGCGAGGATGGAACGTCCGCGCACCGGGCCGGGGAGTACCCGTCGTCGAACGGATTTCCGCCCGGTCGAGCGAAGTCGAAGCTCGGGGGTGGGTGCGCCGGGCGTTCGGACGGTTTTGCGGCGAAAGGACCGAAGCGTACGTGAGTGAGAACTCGAACCTCCTCGCGGAGCAGCGCCGCGCCCTGATCCTCGACGAGGTGCGCCGCCGGGGCGGTGTCCGGGTCAACGAGCTGACCCGGAAGCTCGGCGTGTCGGACATGACGGTCCGCCGTGATCTCGACGCGCTGGCCCGGCAGGGCGTGCTGGAGAAGGTGCACGGCGGCGCGGTCCCGGTGGCCGAGGCGAGTACGCACGAGCCGGGTTTCGAGGCCAAGTCGGGACTGGAGCCGACCGCCAAGGAGGACATCGCGCGGGCCGCGGCGGAGCTGGTCGCGCCGGGTGCCGCGATCGCCCTGTCGGGCGGTACGACGACGTACGCGCTGGCGCACCGGCTGGTGGACGTGCCGGATCTGACGGTGGTCACCAACTCGGTGCGGGTGGCGGACGTGTTCCACGTGGCGCAGCGCACCTCGGGGGCGCGGCAGGGTGCGGCCACCGTGGTGCTCACGGGCGGTGTGCGCACGCCCTCCGACTCGCTGGTGGGGCCGGTCGCCGACCAGGCGATCGCGGCGCTCCACTTCGACGTGCTGTTCCTCGGCGTGCACGGGATATCGGCCGAGGCCGGCCTGTCGACGCCGAACCTCGCGGAGGCCGAGACCAACCGGCGGTTGGTGCAGTCGGCGCGGCGGGTCGTGGTGGTCGCCGACCACACCAAGTGGGGCGTCGTGGGCCTGAGTTCCTTCGCGACGCTGGAGCAGGTGGACACGCTGGTGACCGACGTCGGCCTGCCGGCACAGGCCCGTGCGGAGATCGCGGAGCACATGCGGCTGGTCGTGACGGGCGAGCCGGACACGACCGACTGACCTCAGTGGTCGCTGGGGACCGACCCCTGCCCCACTGACACCCGACGCACCCCCGGCTATCGTGGCGCCCCCCGGCCGATCGCCCGCATCCGCGGCTTCGTACAAGGGAGTTGTGCCCATGGCTCGCCGTCTGCGTCCGGTGGGTCTCGGCTTTGTCGAGACGGCTCCGGTACGCCTGGTCTTCGCGCGGGAGATCTCCGCCGCTCCCGACGCGGTGTTCCGCGCGCTCGCCGAGGACGTGCCGGGATGGACCGCGTGGTTCTCGGCGGTGACGCTCGCCCGGCCCCTCGGCGGGGGAGCGGGGCGCGAGATCCGGCTCAAGGGAGGTACGCGCTTCACGGAGACCGTGCTGGCGGCGGACCGGCCCGAGGTGTACGCCTACCGCATCGACGTCACCAACGCGCCGGGCGCCCGGGCCATGGTCGAGGAGTGGCGGCTGGCGCCGGCCGGTACCGGCACGCGCGTGCAGTGGACGTTCGCCGCGGACGGTACGGCGCTGTTCCGTTTCGTGCTGGCCCGCGCGCGTCCCGGGCTGGGGCGGGCCTTCCGCGACGCGGTCACGTCGCTGGACCGGCGGCTCACCCGGCCGTAGGCGCGGGGCTGGGGGGCGTGTCGCCCGTGCCCCCAGAGCCGTCGACCGGAGGCCGACGGCTCTGTGCCCGGCCGGGAGGCCGTGGGCCCCTGCCCGGGATTGTCGACCCGTGCCGAGGCCGGCGCCCACCCCCCGGGGACAGAGAAGGCCGTGGACCCGCGGCCGGGGCCGTGGGCCGTGGGCCCGCTCCCGGGGGGCGCCGTGGACTGGAAGGCCGCGGCCCTGGGCCCGTCCCGGAGGCCATAGGCCGGCAGGCCATAGGCACGGGGCCCGTCCCCGGGGGCCCGGGGACGGACGGGTCGTAGGCAAGGGATCCGCCCGTGATCGAGGGCCGGCGTCAGCTCGGCCAGGTGCCCGTGTGCAGCAGGGACTCGATCGCCGCCGTGTACGGCCCGATGTCGAGGCCCTGTTCGACGAGCCACGCGTCCGAGTAGTACTTGTCGAGGTACCGGTCCCCCGGGTCGCACAGCAGCGTCACCACGCTCCCCCGGCGTCCCTCGGCCACCATTTCGGCAATGATCTTCAGCGCGCTCCACAGCCCGGTACCGGTCGAGCCGCCCGCCTTGCGGCCGATGGCCCGTTCCAGGGCCCGCACGGCGGCGACGCTCGCCGCGTCCGGCACCTTCATCATGCGGTCGATCGCGCCGGGTACGAAGCTCGGCTCCATCCGGGGTCGGCCGATGCCCTCGATCCGGGACCCGCAGTCGCAGGTGACGTCCGGATCGCCGGTGGTCCAGCCCTCGAAGAAGCAGGAGTTCTCCGGGTCGGCGACGCAGATGCGGGTGTCGTACTGCATGTAGTGCACGTAGCGCGCGAGGGTCGCCGAGGTGCCGCCGGTGCCGGCCGTGGCGACGATCCACGCCGGCTCGGGGAACCGCTCCAGCCTGAGCTGACGGAAGATCGACTCGGCGATGTTGTTGTTGCCGCGCCAGTCCGTGGCACGTTCGGCGTAGGTGAACTGGTCCATGTAGTGGCCGCCGGTCTCCGCCGCGAGACGGGCGGACTCCTCGTACATCCGGCGGGAGTCGTCCACGAAGTGGCACCGGCCGCCGTGGAACTCGATCAGACGGATCTTCTCGGCACTGGTCGTGCGCGGCATGACGGCGACGAAGGGCACCCCGATCAGCTTCGCGAAGTAGGCCTCGGAGACGGCCGTCGAGCCGCTGGACGCCTCGATCACCGGTCGGTCCGGTCGGATCCAGCCGTTGCACAGGCCGTAGAGGAAGAGCGAGCGGGCGAGTCGGTGTTTGAGGCTGCCGGTGGGGTGGGTCGACTCGTCCTTGAGGTACAGGTCGATGCCCCACCGCTCGGGCAGCGGGAACAGGAGCAGGTGGGTGTCGGCCGAGCGGTTGGCATCGGCCTGGACCTTGCGCACGGCTTCCTTCAGCCAGGTGCGGTAGGCGGTGTCGCTGTGGTCGACGTCCAGGGTGGCGCCGGTGCGGGTCTGCTGGGGGGTGCTCACGAGGGGGCTCCTTACGCTGCGCGCCGACGGCGCGTGGCGCGGCCGACGCCTCGATCATAAGCGCCTTCCACACGCTCCTCACCTGCATAAACACACCTTTGGGAGCCCCAAAGACACCCCTGGGTCGAGGCGCCCGGACCGGTGGGGGCGCATTCACGCGAGTGCTCCGGTCGCCTCGGGAAAGGGACGGCGCGCACTGGTGCTCGACGCGTGGTGCGGGCAGACTGCCAGCGGGCGGGACCGGGGTCCCGTCGCGCGGGCGCACACTGGAGCACGACACGAGCCGGGTGCCGGACCCACCGAGGTTGCACGGTCCGGCAACCGACGCGCACGAGGGGGCGGCGGCATGGCGGAGCCGGAGTTCAGGGCCACGGGGGTGCGGATCGGCAAGCGGCTGCGCTCACTCACCCGGGCCGGGACGGTCCGGATCAGCGGTGGCAGACTCGAGCTGCTCACCAGCTACGGCAGCGAGATCGACAGCGCGCCGGTGCAGGCGGTGCGCGCCTCCCGACCCTGGTTCGCCCCGGAGGACCGGGCACTCGCCGACCTCAACGGAAAACGCTACCTGCTCACGCTCGGTGAGCGGGACCCCGCACCGGGCGAGCCGGGCCCGCCCGCGGCGCGCCGTTTCATAGAGGCGGTGCGCAGGGCGGCCGGGCACCGCGGGTGAGATGTCCGTAAGTTGCGGTGTCCTACCCCTTGCGTCACGCTGGTCTCACGTCACTCTGGGTTTACCGGCGATAACGCTGCGAACCAGCCCGCCGGCCATGACAGCAGGCGGCGGTGCGCCTCGTACGCCCTGCTGGATCCGAACTCCGTGTTCTTCCGGACCTCTATGTCGGGGAGTCGCAGCCGTGATCAGTCACCCAAGCAGACACTGCACGGTGGAGCTCCAAGCCCTGCCGTCGCGGATCGGCCAGGTCCGCAGAATCGTATCTGCGCAATTGCGCTACTGGCATGTGGATTCCCTGATCGACCGGGCGGCGCTCGGCGTGACGGAGTTGTTGACCAACGTCCACCTGCATGCCCGGCCAGACAAGACGTGCACCGTGGAGATAGAGCTGCTCCTGGACCGGCTCACGGTCTCGGTACGCGACCACGATCCGCATCTGCCCGTGGTGGACGACGCGGAGCCGCTCGCGACGTGCGGGCGCGGGCTCGCCATGGTGGCCGCGATGAGCGAGAGCTGGGGCGCCCGGCCGGACGGTGAGTCCGGCAAGGTCGTCTGGTTCACGCTTCCGACGGCCGTCACCGCGTCGCCCGCCGCCGCCCGCCCGCCGCGGCGCCTGGCCGAGGAGGTGCCGGCCTCCGCGTTCGCGGAGGTCGAGCGCGCCGTCGAGCTGGGCCGGCCCCAACCCGCTCCCGCCCGGCCGGCCGTTGTCGGCTGACCGGGCGGTGACCGTTCGCTGCCGCCGGCCCGCGCCCGGTTTTCCGGCCACCGTCGGCCACGGAGGTCCGGCGCCGCCTCTGCACAGGTGATCGCCCGGGACCCGAAGCCCAGAGCGGCGGACCGCCCCCGGCTCGGGCGAGTGGCCGTGAGGCGCGGACGTGGCCCGCGGGCCGCCACGGAGTGAGGGGCCCGGGGACCCTCACTCCGTGGCGAGGACCCGCAGCCGGGCCCCGGTCTGCCCGCGGTGCGGGGCCCACGCGGCGCGGGCGATGACGGAGCCGGCGAGCACGGACGCCCGTACACCGTGGTCATGCCCCACCGCTCTCGCCGGTCCGGCCGAACCGCTCGTCCAGCACGGACAGCCGGCGCCCGTACTCGTCCTCGACGGTGGGCCGCCCGGGGCCGCGGCGACCGCGCCAGAGGGTGTGGCCCAGCAGGGTGACGCCGACGCCGATGACCAGTGCCCGGACCGGCGGGAGGAGCAGGATTCAGGGGCCGGGCCCGTGGTCGCCGAGATGTACCAGGGTGTGCATGTCGTCCAACTCCTCGGTGGCGATGTCCTTGTGCCGCTTTCTAGGATCGTCCGCAAGGTGGGCCCGGGTCGTCGTACGGCCAGCGGCCGTGTGCGCACTACCTGGGGAGTACCGCCCTTCTTCGTTCCGCCCTCGACTTCTGTAACTACTAGTATGTACAGTGCTCGTGTGAGCACCTCCGAGCGACTGATCGAGTCCACCCGGGAGCTACTGTGGGAGCGCGGATACGTGGGCACCAGCCCCAAGGCGATCCTGGAACGCGCGGGTGCCGGACAGGGCAGCATGTACCACCACTTCCGGGGCAAGCCCGATCTCGCGCTGGCCGCGATCCGGCGGACCGCCGAGGAGATGCGGGCCACCGCGGCGGGGGTACTCACCGGCCCGGGGACGCCGTACGAGCGCATCGAGGCGTATCTGCGGCGCGAGCGCGACGTGCTGCGCGGCTGCCCGGTCGGGCGACTGACGATGGACCCGGACGTGATCGCCGACGAGACGCTGCGCGCCCCCCTCGACGAGACGCTCGACTGGCTCCGGGAGCAGATCGCCCGGATCGTCGAGGAGGGCCGGGAACAGGGCCAGTTCGCGCCCTGGCTGGACGGCGAGGAGATCGCGGCGGCCGTCGTCGCCACCGTCCAGGGCGGTTACGTCCTCGCCCGCGCGTCCGGCTCACCCGCCGCCTTCGACGCAAGCGTCCGGGGGCTGCTCTCGCTGCTCGCACCGCACGACGCCCGTACCCGGTAGGCGAGTTGCCACTCGCCCGAGGAGGCTCCATGCACGCCATGCAGTACGGGTTCACCCTGCCCGCCGACTACTCGATGGACGTCGTCCGCGAGCGGGTGGCCCGCACCGGACATCTGCTGGACGACTGGCCCGGTCTCGGGCTCAAGGCATATCTGATGCGCGAGCGCGGGGTGCACGGCTCGCCGGTCAACCAGTACGCGCCGTTCTACCTGTGGAACACCATGGAGGGCATGAACTCCTTCCTCTGGGAGGGCGCCTTCCAGCGTCCCACCGACGACTTCGGCCGTCCCTCGGTCCGGCAGTGGACGGGCCTGGCGTACGAGGAGGGCGGCGCCGTTCGCTCGCCCGCGCGGACGGCGGTTCGGCGACGGCGGCCGGTGCCCGAGGGGGTGCCGCTGTCCGAGGTGGCGGCCGAGGCGGTGCGGGAGACCGGGCGGCTGGCGGCCGGGGACGGGGCGCTGCTCGCGGCGGCGGTCGTGGACACCGGCCGATGGGAGTTGGTCCACTTCTCGCTCTACACGCACGACGCGCCGAGCACGGTGGAGGGCGAGGTCTTCCAGGTACTGCACCTGTCCGCGCCGGAGCGGGACCGGCTGCCCCGAGGGCGTCAGTGGTGAGAACGGTCCGTACGGTGCTCGGGGACGTGGCCCCCGGGGAGTTGGGCGGGTGCAACGCCCATGACCACCTGTTCCTCGCCAGTCCCCGGCTGCCCGGTCAGGAGCTGCGGAGCGTGGCGGCGGCGCGGGCGGAACTGGCCGCGTTCCGGGAGGGTGGCGGCGGAACGGTGGTGCAGTGGACGCCCCATGGCATGGGCCGGCGGGCCGGCGATCTGCCATCGTTGTCCCGGGAGACCGGCGTGCACCTCGTCGCTGCGACGGGACTGCATCAGGACGTCCACTACGACGAGGAGACGCTCGCCGCGCTGCGGGGACGGGCGGCCGACGTGTTCGTCACCGAACTGACGGAGGGCATCGGCACTTCGGGCGTCCGCGCGGGGCTCATCAAGGTCGCGGGCGGCTTCCACGCGCTCGACGCGCACGCGCGGTGGGCCATGTCGGCGGCGGCCGAGGCACACCACGCGACGGGGGCGCCGATCGCCGTGCACCTGGAACTGGGCACCGGCGCACTGGACGTACTGGACCTGCTGTGCGGCGCGTTGGAGGTGCCGCCGCACCGGGTGATCCTCGGTCACCTCAACCGCTCCCCCGACCTCGTGGTGCACCGGGAGGCCGCCGGTGCGGGGTGCTATCTGGCCTTCGACGGGCCGTCCCGGGCCCACCACGCCACGGACTGGCGGATGCCGGACGCCGTACGGGCCCTCGCCGACGCGGGGCACGGCGATCAGGTGCTGCTCGGCGGCGACACGACGACGGCCGCCGCCCGGTCGGTCAACGGCGGCCCGGGGATGCCGCATCTGCTGCGCCGCGTGGCGCCCCGACTGGCGCAGGCCGTGGGCGAGGAGTTGGTGCGGCGCGTCCTCACGACGAACGCCTCGCGGGCGTTGGCCGTGGAGTGGCGCTGACACCCGCCGAGTGTTCCCTGGGCAACGGAATCGCCCAGTCCGTATCTTCGCCGGATCCCGTACGTCCCTGGGCTTAGGGTGGCCCCCATGCTGAGACTGGGAATCCCTGTCATCGGTGTGACGGACCTTCCCCGCGCGGTGGCGTTCTGGACGGCGGCGCTGAACCTGGTCGCCACCGAGGAATGGCGCAGCGAGACGTGGCGGACCCTCAACCACGCCGACGGCTCCGGGCAGGCCCTCGGCCTGCTGCGCAGCGAGTCACCGGCCGAGCCACGTCCGCGTCTCCACCTCGACCTGTACACGGACACGGCGGAGGAACAGCAGGAGGAGGTGCGGCGGCTGATCGGTCTCGGTGCGCGGGCCGTCGACTGGGACCTCTATCCGCCCGACCCCGACTTCGTCGTCCTCGCCGATCCGGACGGCAACAGGTTCTGCGTCGTGGACCTCAGCCACGCGCCCAGCGGCGGCAACCGGCCGACACCCTGACCCGACCGCCGCGAGGCGGGCGGGAATCGTCGGACACCTACCTAGCCCAGCGCCCCCAGTGGGTCGTCCAGTACCGGCTGCCAGGCCAGCTCGGCCGCGCCCACCAGGCTGTTGTGGTCGAGGCTGCAGGGCAGGATGGGCACGCTGCCGCTCTGGCCCCACAGGCTGCGGTCCGCGACGACCGCGCGCAGGCGCTCGGGGTCGGCGTCGAGGAGTGTGCGGTGGAGTCCGCCGAGGATGATGCGGTCCGGGTTGAGGATGTTCACCAGGCCGGCGAGGCCCAGGCCCAGGCGGTCGATGAGGGCCTCGGTGGCGGTGCGGACGGCCGGGTCGGCGTACTGGCCACGGATCAGGTCGTTGGACTGCTGGAGCAGGGAGACCTCGGGTCCGGGCTCACGTCCGGCCGCCGTCAGGAAGGCCAGCGGGTCGGTCTCCACGTCCAGGCAACCCCGGCTGCCGCAGTGGCAGGGGCCGCCCTCGGGGTTGACGGTGAGGTGGCCGACCTCCAGGGCGAGTCCGGAACTGCCGCTGTGCAGGCGGCCGTCGAGGACGAGCGCGCCTCCGACGCCCCGGTGGCCGGTCGCCACGCACAGCAGGTCGCGGGCGCCACGCCCGGCGCCGTGCCGGTGCTCGGCGAGGGCGGCGAGGTTGACGTCGTTCGCCGCGAACGCGGGGCCGTCGAGGCCGGCGGCACGTACCTGCTCGGCGAAGATCCGACGTACCGGCGCGCCCGCGGGCCAGGCCAGGTGCAGCGGGTTCAGGGCCAGGCCCTCCGGCTCCGCAACGGCGGACGGTACGGCGAGCCCCGCACCGACGCAGCGGCGCCCGGTCTCCCGGAGGAGTTCCGCGCCCGCCTCGACGACGGAGCCGAGCACCTTCGCCGGGTCGGCGTCGATGACCTCGCAGCCGGGCGCGGTCGCGACGATCCGGCCGCCGAGGCCGACCAGCGCCGCACGGAAGCCGTCGGCGTGGACCTGGGCGGCGAGGGCGACGGGCCCGTCCTCGGCGACCGCGAGGCGGTGCGAGGGGCGGCCCTGCGCACCGGCCGGCGCGCCGGGCCGGGCGTCGACCCGGATCAGGCCGAGCGCCTCCAGTTCGGAGGCGACCGCGCCGGCCGTGGCCCGGGTGACGCCGAGTTCGGCGGTGAGCACGGCCCGGGTGGGCGCGCGTCCGGTGTGCACGAGCTCCAACGCGGGTCCGAGCGCGCCGCGCCCCCGGTCCAGCCGCGTCCTCGAGGTGGTCCCTTCCCCCGCCGCCCGGGGGTCCGCCTTGCCGCTCATGAGGGCGAGTCTCCCATGATCCTCAGGGGCGGGGTGCCGGGAGGCCGCTGACCCGGAGCGTGATGTTCAGCCGCCCGGTGAGGCCCAACTCGGGGGGCGCGGTGCCCGCGTGCACCCGCGGCACCCCGTGGTACGCGAGCCGGGACGGCCCGCCGAACACGAACAGGTCGCCGCTGCGCAGCTCGACGTCGGTGTAGGGGCGGGTCCGGGTCTCGGGGTTGCCGAAGCGGAAGACGCAGGTGTCGCCGAGGCTGAGGGAGACCACGGGTGCGTCGGACCTCTCGTCGGCGTCGCGGTGCATGCCCATGCGGGCGTCGCCGTCGTAGAAGTTGATCAGCGCGATGTCGTACGGCGCCCGCGCCACCGCGTCGGCGCCCAGCGCGTCGGTCACCGCCCGACGGCCGAGCACGCCGAGCCAGTCCGGGAAGGGCTTCACGGGGGCGCCGTCGCCGTCGACGACCGTGTCGGCGTAGCCGTACGGGTACCAGTGCCGGCCGAGGCAGACCTGCCGGGCGGTCATGGTGCCCCCACCGGGGGTGCGGACCGTGCGCAGTCCGGCCGGTGGACGGGCCCACTCGCGGCAGGCGCGCAGCAGCTCGCGCTGCCGACCGGGGTCCAGCCAGTCCGGCACGTGGACGGCGCCGGGCGCGGTCGTGCTTCGGGCCCTGGGGAACAGCTCGGCGTCCATGTCTCCCATCCTGCCCGCGATCGCCTGCACTGCGACCCGGCACGACCCGCGCTGCGACCCGGCACGACCCGCGCTGCGACCCGGCTCGGCGCGGGCCGCGACCCGGCTCGGCTCGGCTCGGCCTCATCCACGACCCGGCACGGCCTGAGCTGCGACCCGGCACGGCCTGAGCTGCGGCTCGGCTAGCCTGGACGCACGATGAACGACCGCAGCGACCCTATGACCACTCCCTGGGGCGAGCACGTGCTGGCCCGCTTCCCCGAGGACCCGCGCGACCGGCTCCGTGCCTGGGACGCATCCGACGAGTATCTGCTCGGGCACCTCGCGGAGCAGGAGGTCCCGCTGTCCGGCACGGTCGTGGTCGTCGGCGACCGCTGGGGAGCGCTGGTGACGGCACTGGCGGCACACCGGCCCGTGCAGATCACCGACTCCCACCTCACGCGGGAGGCGACCCGCGCCAACCTGGAGCGGAGCGGCGTCGAGCCGGGCTCCGTGCGTCTGCTCACCACGCAGGACCCGCCGCCGGACCGCGTCGACGTGCTGCTGGTGCGGGTGCCGAAGAGCCTGGCGCTGCTGGAGGACCAGTTGCTGCGGCTGGCGCCCGCGCTGCACGAGGGCACGGTCGTCGTCGGCACCGGGATGGTGAAGGAGATCCACACCTCGACGCTCAGGCTCTTCGAGCGGATCGTCGGTCCCACCCGGACCTCGCTGGCCGAGAAGAAGGCCCGGCTCATCTTCGCCACCCCCGACCTCTCCCTGAAGCGGCCCGCCAATCCCTGGCCGCTCAGCTACCGTCTCCCCGACGACGTCGGGACGCTCTCCGGCCGGACCGTCGTCAACCACGCCGGTGTCTTCTGCGCCGACCGGCTCGACATCGGCACCCGGTTCTTCCTCCAGCACCTGCCGGCCGCCGGCGGCGCCCGGCGGGTGGTGGACCTGGGCTGCGGCAACGGTGTGGTCGGTACGGCGGTGGCACTGGCCGACCCCGGGGCCGAGGTGCTGTTCACCGACGAGTCCTTCCAGGCCGTCGCCTCTGCCGAGGCGACGTACAAGGCGAGCGGGGCGCCGGGGCACGCGGAGTTCCGGGTCGGCGACGGACTGGCCGGGGTGCCGGACGCCGAGGTCGACCTGGTGCTCAACAACCCGCCCTTCCACTCCCACCAGGCGACCACCGACGCCACCGCGTGGCGGATGTTCACCGGGGCACGGCGCGTGCTGCGCCCCGGCGGCGAGCTGTGGGTGGTCGGCAACCGGCACCTGGGCTACCACGTCAAGCTGCGACGCCTGTTCGGCAACAGCCAAGTGGTCGCGAGTGACCGGAAGTTCGTCGTGCTGAAGGCCGTCAGGAAGTAGTCCCGGCGACCACCTGGACCATCGTCGCCACCGTCCGCGTCATCGCCTCCCGTCCCGCGGTGAGATAGCCGCGGGAGTCGACCGCCTCGGGGCGGGCGGCGAGGAACTGTCTGATCGCGCCGGTCATGGCGAGGTTGAGGGCGGTGCCGACGTTGACCTTGGAGATGCCGCCCACGACCGCCGCGGCGAGTTCGCCGTCCGGGACTCCGGAGGAGCCGTGCAGCACGAGCGGCACGTCCAGCGCGCCCGACAGTTCCTTGAGCAGGTCGTGGTCGAGGGCGGCGGTGCGTGTCGTCATGGCGTGGGAGCTGCCGACGGCGACGGCCAGGGCGTCCACACCGGAGTCGGCGACGAAGGCGCGCGCCTCGGCGGGGTCGGTGCGGGCTCCGGGGGCGTGGGCGTCGAGCGGCGGCTCCCCGTTCTTCCCGCCCACCTCCCCCAACTCGGCCTCGATCCACAGCCCCCGGGCGTGCGCCCAGTCGGCCGCGGCCCGGGTGGCCGTGAGGTTCTCGGCGTACGACAGCCGGGAGGCGTCGTACATCACGGAGCTGAATCCGGCGTCCGGGGCCTGACGCAGCAGGCCGTCGCTCCGGACGTGGTCGAGGTGCAGCGCGACGGGCACGGCTGCACCCTCGGCGGCGGCGACGGCGGCGCGGGCCAGCGGCAGCAGGCGACCGCGGCGGTACTTCACGGCGTTCTCGCTGACCTGGAGGACGACGGGCGTGCGCACGGACTCGGCGCCGGCGACGACGGCCTCGATGTGCTCCAGGGTGATGACGTTGAACGCGGCGACGGCGGAGCGCTCGGCCGCGGCGCGGGCGATCAGGTCGCCGGTGGTGGCGAGGGGCACGGTCTCTCCCTTCCCGGGCGTCGGAGGGCGGGCGTCAGGGGGCGAGGATCACCGAGCGGGTGAGGTGACGGGGCCGGTCCGGGTCGAGGCCGCGGGCGGCGGCGACGGCGACCGCGAGCCGCTGGGCGCGGACCAGTTCGGCGAGCGGGTCGAGATCCCCGGGCACCCACAGCGCGCCGGTGTCGCGGACCTGGTCGGCCAGCCCCTCGGGCGCCTCGCCGAACATCCAGGTCGCCGTGCCGGCGGTGCTGATGCTGATGGGGCCGTGCCGGTACTCCATCGCCGGGTAGGCCTCGGTCCAGGACAGGGAGGCCTCGCGCATCTTGAGCCCTGCCTCGTTGGCCAGTCCGACGGTCCAGCCCCGGCCGAGGAAGGTGAACTGGGCGCGTCCGACGAGTCCTTCGGGCAGCTCGGCCGCGAGTGCGGCGCGGGCGTCGGAGACGACCGTGTCGGTGTGCAGGCCCAGGTGGGCGCGGAGCAGGGTGAGGGCGGTGGTCGCGAACCGGGTCTGCACGACCGACCGTTCGTCCGCGAAGTCGAGCACGACCACGTCGTCCGCGGCGCTCATGACGGGGGTGTCCGGGTCGGCGGTGAGCGCGACGGTGCGGGTTCGCCCCTTCAACGCCGCGAGCAGGTCCAGTACTTCGGTGGTGGTGCCGGAGCGGGTGAGGGCGACGACACGGTCGTACGCGCGGCCCCGCGGGAACTCGGAGGCGGCGAACGCGTCCGTCTCGCCCCGGCCCGCGTCCTCGCGCAGCGCCGCCGCCGACTGGGCCATGAAGTACGAGGTGCCGCAGCCGACGATCGCCACCCGCTCCCCGGCCGCCGGGAGCACCGCCGCCTGCCGTGCCGCCTCCTCGGCGGCGCGTGTCCAGCACTGGGGCTGGCTGTTGAGCTCGTCCTCGACATACGTCATGCCGCACACTCCCCGCTCACTGGCCCGTGACCATCCGGGCCGGCCTGATTGTTCCTGCAAGATATAGCGAGCTTTCGAGCACAATCAAGCAATCTGGCGAAGCGTGTGGTGCGTTAGGGTCGGCGGGAGACCGAAGAACGGAGGCGCGGATGTCGCGCGACGCCCGCTGGAAGGCGCTGCTGGAGCTGCTCGTCGAGCGCGGCCGGCTGGACGTCGAGGAGGCGGCGACCGAACTCGAGGTGTCGGCCGCGACGATCCGCCGGGACTTCGACCGGCTCGCCGAGCAGCAGATGCTCGTGCGCACGCGCGGCGGCGCGGTCGTGCACGGGGTGTCGTACGAGCTGCCGCTGCGCTACAAGACGGCCCGCCGCGTCTCGGAGAAGCAGCGCGTCGCCCAGGCGGTCGCCGCCCTGGTGGCGCCCGGCGAGGCGGTGGGGCTGACCGGGGGCACGACCACCACCGAGGTGGCCCGCGCGCTGGCCGTGCGCGCCGACCTGGCCTCCGGCACGCCGGCGCTGACCGTGGTCACCAACGCGCTCAACATCGCGAACGAGCTGGCCGTCCGGCCCCAGTTCAAGATCGTGGTGACCGGCGGGGTGGCCCGGGCGCAGTCGTACGAGCTGATCGGGCCGCTCGCGGACGGGGTACTGGGCCAGGTGACCCTCGACGTGGCGGTACTGGGCGTCGTCGCCTTCGACGTCACGCACGGCGCCGCGGCCCACGACGAGGCGGAGGCCGCGATCAACCGGCTGCTGTGCGAGCGCGCCGAACGCGTGGTCGTGGCCGCCGACTCCAGCAAGCTGGGCCGGCGGGCGTTCGCCCGGATCTGCGCGACCGAGTCGGTGGACACGCTGGTCACGGACGGCGCGGCCGATCCGGACCTGGTGCGGCAGTTCGAGGAGGCGGGGGTCCGGGTCGTCCTGGCGTAGGGGTGCGTTTGGATCAGCCCGGCTCCGGGTGACGGCGCCTTGCAGGCAAGCCGAGCGGGGTCTGGTGCGTGCGGCTGCAAGGCGGAGGAGGGCGCCGGGGCGGAGCCCCGGACGACACCCCCAGGGGGGTCCGCCCACGGCCACGGCCGTCCATGCCCACGGCCATCCTTCCCCTGCCGGCCGACGCTCCGCCGGAGTGTTCCGTCCGAGTGCTCAGGCGGAGCGGTCGGGGCGCGGCCCCGCGCGCCGGACGCCGACCGGCTCGCACGGCGAAACGCCGCTCGGTCGTCCTCCCCTGGCCGGCGGAGCGCTCCGCCGGCGTGCTCCACCGGAGCACTCGGGGCGCGACCCCACGCGCCGGACGCCGAACCGGCCCGTGCGGCGAACGCCGCGTTCGACGGCCGGACGTGCAACGTCGTGCGACGCGGGAGCGCTCCTGCGCGACGACTTGGCCCGCTCCCCTACCGACCCCCCTCGCGCCCGCGCCGTCGCCCGGACGGTCCTCCCGGGCGCGCCGTACGCCCGCAGACGGAGCAGGCTGGTGCGGCGACGGGTCACGCGCGGCGCGCCGGTGTGCCGACGCGCCGCCGGTGCCAACGGTGCCCCCGGACGTCGCCCCGGCCTCAGTCACCCCGCGGGAGCAGGAGCCCATGACCGAACCGACCAACGCCGACGGGGACACCAGCGGCCCGCTCGCGTCGGACTCCGGCCCGGCGCGGTCCGGCCGACGGGTCTTCGCCGCGGTACTCGGTGATCTGCGGGCGGTGGACGGCGCGCTGTACGCCGCGGTGGCCGCCACGCCGACGCCCACGCTCGACCGTGCGCTGCGGCGGCTGTCCCACGCCGCAGACCACTCCAAGGTCTCGCTCGCCATCGCCACCGCGCTCGCACTGAGCGGTCCGCGACCGCGCCGGGCCGCACTCGCCGGGGTGGCGGCGGTCGCCGTGGCGTCGGCCTCCACGAACCTGCTGGGCAAGCACCTGGTCCGCAGGGGGCGGCCCGACCGTGAGGCGGCGCGGGTGACGGTGGACCGGTACGTGCCCATGCCCGCGTCGGCGTCGTTCCCGTCCGGGCACACGGCATCGGCGGTGGCGTTCGCCACGGCGGTCGGCGTGGTCCTGCCCACGGCTGCCGTACCCCTCGGCGTACTGGCGAGCGCCGTCGGCTACTCCCGCGTCCACACCGGCGTGCACTACCCCGGCGACGTGGCCGCGGGCGCCGTCGTGGGCATCGCGAGCGCGGCGGTCGCGCTGGCGGCAGCGGCGGCCACTCCGGTACCCGGCCTGCGACCGGTCTGTTCGACGGCGCCCGCGACGCCGGCAATGCCCAGCGCGCCCGAGTGACGTGGCGAAGCCGGCCGTGACGGCCCGTCGGCTGCGCGGCCGACCTCGCGCTGCGTCTTCGGCCGGCACCTGCGCGGGCACCGGCTACGCGTGTTCCGTGGAGCGCGGGTCCGTCAGCCGAAGGCCTTCACGGCCTGGTAGTACGTCCACGCCGTGCTGTTGCAGGCGGTCTTCGTGGCGCCGTCGTAGCGTGCGCACACGCGCTTGAGGTCTTCGTAGAAGGCGCTGTCGAGGCGGGACTTGTTGGCGCTGAAGGAGCCTGCGGCCTTGTAGTTGCGGTAGCCGAAGTCGTGCCGCGCACAGGAGGTGCTGAAGGGGAAGCCGAACGGGTTGTCCGGCGAGGTGGAGCAGTAGTCGGTGGTCCAGTCGAACCCGTACGAGGCCCAGGCGGACTGGTTCGCCCGCGCGGCGGTCCAGGCGTTGTAGCTCGACGCGCTGGTCTGGGTCCAGCTCGCGAGCACCTGCGGTTTGTCGGCGGGAGCGGCGTCGGCGGTCGCGGCGGTGGCGAAGACGGTGGTCGCGGCCAGGGCCGAGGCGGCGAGTCCAGTGGCGAGTCTGCGGTGCATCCCACACCTCCATGGGGCTGCGGTCCGCCCCTCGGACCGCAGGTTCATGCCAAGATAATGCGCACTTCAACCATCCCTTCACACCTCCACACCCCTAATGGCCCCTTAACTCTTCGGTGGGACACGGGATCTGGACGTGAGCATCCGCCGTCCCGGTCCCGTCGGCGCACGGCCAGTACCCCCAAGTCCGGTGATCCGGCGCGCCGTTACTCCCCCTCGTACGGCAGCGTGGTCCTCGGCAGGGCGTACTCGTCGCGGCGCCCGCACATGCCGTAGCCGCCGAGCCGGCTGGGCGCGGCCCGGTATGCGGTGGCCTCGCCGAGGTACGCCGGGTCGCCGTCCGTCAGCGCGTCGAGCTGGGCGCCGGTGCGCTCGGCGGTGGCCAGCGCGCCCGACCGCCACAACTCCCGCCAGGCGGGCACCTTCTCGCGTACGAGCCGGGCGGCGGCCCACTGGAACTCCCGGTAGGGGCCGTCGTCGCCGGCGACGAGGGCCTCGCGCAGCGCGAGGTAGCCCTCGACGGCGAGGTCCCTGCGGCGCCGGGCCGCGGCCTCCGTCTCCGGTCCGGCGCCGGACGGCAGCGTGGCCGCGGCGGCGTAGGCGGCGGGGTCGGCCAGTACCTCGGGCGGGAAGGTGAACACGGCGTCCCCGGCCTCGGGCAGGCCGCTGTTCTGCATCAGCACCGTGACGCGCAGGCCACCGCCCTGCACCATGCGGTGCACGGTGCCCGGCGTGAACCAGGCGACGGAGCCGGGCTCCAGGGGGATGTCGCGGTAGCCGTCGGGGCTCAACGTCTGCACCGCGCCGCGCCCGCCGGTGACGACGTACGCCTCCGTGCACACCAGGTGCAGGTGGGGGCTGCCACCGCACACGCCGTCGGCGGCCTGCCAGTCGTAGGCGCTCAGGTGGGACAGGCCGACCGCGCCGGGCAGCGGGTGGGGCAGCGCCGGCTTCCGGTCGCCGCTCACCACGGCAGTCCCTCCAGGTACGCGCGGACGCGGCTGCCGTCCCACGACCCGTCGGCGACCACGATGCGGTACCGGTACGCGAAGGACTCGCCCGGGGGCAGCTCGAACTCCTCGAAGAACGCCCAGGAGAACGCCACCGACGGGATCGGTTCGGCGCGCACGAACCAGTGCGAGGGGTGGATCGCCCTCGCGTCGTCGAGGTTCTCGGGTGCGTGGGCGAAGACGAGCGTGGAGTGGGCGTCGACGTCGTCGTGCTCGGTGGTGAAGGCGAGCCACGGGCCCTGGGTGCCCATCAGCTTCGCGGCGCCCGCGTCGGTGTCCGGGGCGAAGACGGTGCCGCCGGTGAAGTCGCGTGGGCCGCGCCACTGGAGGCCTGTGTAGCCGGCCATCTCGCGGCCCGCGGTGGTGGGCGAGCCGAACGCCAGCGGCTCGGCGCGGGTGTTGGTGAGGCGGATCGACCAGTCCAGGACCCAGGCACCGGTCTCCGCGTCGACCGAGTGCACGGTCAGCCCGCGTTCCTCACGGGCCCACTCCGCGCCGCCGTTCTCCACCCAGGTCAGGTGCTCGGTGACGGCGAGCCGGTCGTCGTCGACCGTGAACCGGGGGAAGCCGTCGTGCCGCATCGAGCCGATGCGCTCGGGCAGGGGCAGGTAGCCCTCGCCGTGGACGTAGGAGTTGCCGCCCCAGAAGTTCTGGCCGGACAGGTGACTCGCCGTCATCTGCAGGCCCTTGTGCCAGCGGTGGTCGTTCGGGCGGTAGCCGGTCACCGTGCGCCCGGCGAGGGTGCGCACCGGGTGGGCGTAGGGCTTGCGGGACTCGAAGGCCTCGGGGTCGGGACGGTAGACGTAGCGGAGGATTTCGATGCCGTTCGCCGCGGTGACCGTGATGTGGTCGCCGTGGGTGTGGCTGACGCGGAGAGTCCTCATGCGCGCTCCTCGGGGGCCCAGTCGGGGTGGTCGCCGTGCATGGCCGCGTAGAAGGGGTCGCCGGGTGCGATCTCACCCGCGAGGACCGGCCGTCCGGTGAACGCGGCCTTGTACAGGGCGGCGGCGAACTCCAGCGTGGCGCGGGCGTCCGTACCGCTGCCCGGCGGCCGGGCGCCGGCGTCCCGGGCGTCCAGCACGGCGCCGAGCTGCGCCGTGTGGGAGCTGGGCACGTCCACCGCCGGGGTGCGCCACGCGGTGGCGCGTTCGGGGACGACGTGCCGGGCGGGCGTGTAGGTCCAGTCGTCGTTGCGGTGCCCGTACAGGTGGGTCAACTCGACCGTCGCGTCGGCGCAGTCGACGCGCACGCGGCTCACCTCGTCCGGGGAGAGCACGCTGTTGACGACGGTGGCGAGGGCGCCGTTCTCGAAGCGCACCAGGGCGGTGGAGACGTCCTCGCTCTCGGTGTCGTGGACCAGCCGGGACGCCATGGCCCGCACCTCCGCCCAGGGGCCGAGCAGGTGCAGCAGCAGGTCGTACTGGTGGATGCCGTGGCCCATGGTCGGGCCGCCGCCCTCGGTGGCCCAGCGTCCGCGCCACGGTACGGCGTAGTAGGCGGCGTCGCGGTGCCAGGTGGTCTGGCAGTGGGCGACCAGCGGGGCGCCCAGCTCACCGCTCGCGATCAGGTCGCGGGCGTGCACGGCGCCGGAGCCGTACCGGTGCTGGAAGACCACGGACGCGTACGCCCCGGACGCCTCCTCGGCCGCCGCGATGTCGTCGTACTCGGCGAGGGAGAGACACAGCGGTTTCTCGCACAGCACCCAGGCACCCGCCTTGAGCGCGGCCACCGTCTGCTCCCGGTGCAGGGAGGGCGGTGTACCGATGAGGACGAGGTCGGGGCGTACGGCGTCCAGCATGTCGCCCATCGACGTGTAGCCGGCGACGTCCGCCCCCGCTTCCGTCCGGAAGGCCTCGAGCCGGTCCCGGTCCACGTCCACGGCGGCGACCAGTTCCGTCCGGTCCGCGTGGGCCCTGAGGGCGGGCAGGTGGCTGCCGACGACGATGGCACCGGTGCCGACGACGGCGACGCGGAGGCGGGCGGGACGTGGGGACATTCGGTCTCCTCGGACACGGACGGACGACATGGATGCCGCACCTGTAGAAAGCGCTTGCACTCCGGCAGACCATAGGTGGCGAGTGAATGAGGGGACAACCCCCCAGCGTTTGCGGGCCAGGCATACGACTGGTCGACTGTCGCCTGAGGGGGGCCGGAGCCGGTCGCACCGCGCCGGCACACTTTTCAGTCCTCTCCGGAAGGAGTCCAGGCGTGAGCAACCCGAAGTCGTCCTCCGAGGAAAACCGGTCCGACGGCAGCCAGCCCTGGCTGCACCAGAAGGGCCGGACCATTCAGGAGTTCGGCACCGTCAAGCAGTTCCCCGTGGCACTGACCATGGAGACCCGCCTCTACTCCTGTCAGCGGCTCAACAAGGTGCTGGCGGACACCCGCATCCTGCACGACCTGTACAAGAAGTACCACTGGCTGATGCGCGGGGCGACGTTCTACCAACTGCACCTGCTGCTGGACAAGCACGCGGGAGAACAGATCGAGCTGATCGACGCCGTCGCGGAACGCGTCCAGACCCTCGGCGGCGTCGCGGTCGGCGACCCCCGGCACGTCGCCGAGATCACCACCGTGCCGCGTCCGCCCGACGGGGTGGAGGAGGTGCCGTCGATGCTCTCGCGGCTGCTGGAGGCGCACGAGCTGATCCTGACCGAGTGCCACGACGCCGCGGCCCGCACGCAGGAGCTCGGGGACGACGGGACCAACGACCTCCTGGTCTCCGACGTCGTGCGCACCAACGAACTGCAGGCCTGGTTCGTGGCGGAGCACCTCGTGGACACCCCGCTCGTGCACGTCTGACCCCCTTCCGCCGGGCTCCGGCGACCGCGCCGGGGCCGGCGTCACACTCCGTGCACCCCCGGACGACGGCGCTCCCCATGCCGTTCCGCCACGGCTGTGAAAGCGTCCGGGACATGGCCCACATGTCCCACGGCGCCCACGGCCGGCCTCCGACGCGCGGGCAGTGGTGGTCCACGTTCCGGCAGTCGCCGTTCTGGCCCGCCACCGTACTGGTGCTGATCCTCGCGGCGGCGGCCGGTCTCTTCGCGGGCTCCTACACCTATTCCATGGCGGATCCGACACCGCGCTCGATCCCCACGGCCGTGGTCGGCTCGTACGAGCAGGCTCGCGGGCGGGCCTTCCTGGACGGCCTGGAGAAGGCGCTGAACGCCTCGGTGAAGGTGCATCCGTACAGGACCCAGGCCGAGGCGCGTCAGGCGGTCGAGGACCAGGAGGTCTTCGCGATCTTCGAGTTGCGCGGCGACGGACGGACCGCCGTACTCGACCTGTCCAGCGCGTCGGGTGCCTCGGTCTCCCAAGTACTGGCCGACGCGGCACCGGCCGTGGGGAAGAAGACCGGCGTCGAGGTGACCGTCCGGGACATCAACCCGCTGCAGGAGGGCGATCCGCGCGGGCTGGCGATCTTCTACATCTCCCTGGCCGCCGTGATCATCGGCTTCGTCGGGGCGATCCAGCTGAGCGTGCACGCGCGGTCGCTGACCCCGTTCGAGCGCATCCTCTTCACGCTGGCCTACGCGCTGCTCGGCGGGTTCGCCATCGCCGCGACGGTGGACTGGCTGCTGGGCGCGCTCGACCTGCCGTTCGTGGAGTCGTGGCTGATCCTGACGCTCACCCTGTTCACGAGCGGCATGGTCTTCACCATGTTCAACACCCTGTTCGGACGCTGGGCGATGCTGCCGACGTGGGGGCTGATGGTGCTCCTGGGCAACCCCTCGTCCGGCGGCGCGGTGTCCTGGCCGCTGCTGCCGTCCCCGCTGGGGGTGATCGGCCAGTGGCTGCCGCCGGGGGGCTCGGTCAACGCCCAGCACACCGCGGTGTACTTCCAGGGCCACCAACACGCGTTCCCCTTCCTGGTGCTGGGCGGGTGGGCGCTGCTGTCCTGCGCGGTCTTCTGGACCTGGCGGCACCGCCATCCCGGAGGCCGCGAGAAGAACCCGGCACACGCCGACGCGCCACCGCCGGCCGCCCCGTGATCCGCCCGCCGCTGCCCTCTGTTCCCGTCGCCGCCCTGCTGCGATCATGGGGCGGGCATGCCCGCCTTCGGTTGGAGTTCACATGGCACTCGACGTCGACGCGATCCGGGCGCGGATACCCGCCCTGAAGTCCGGCACCGCCCGTTTCGACGCGCCCGGCGGCACCCAGACCCCGCAGCCCGTCATCGACGCCGTCGCCGAGGCCCTGACCAACCCGCTGGCCAACCGCGGGCGGACGACCGAGGGCGAGCGCAACGCGGACGACATCGTCACCGAGGCCCGGAGCGCGCTGGCCGACCTGCTGGGCACCGAGCCGCGAGGCGTCGTCCTCGGCCACAGCGCCACCCAACTGACGTACGACCTGTCCCGGACGCTCGCCAAGACGTGGGGGCCGGGGGACGAGGTGGTCGTCACCCGCCTCGACCACGACGCCAACATCCGGCCCTGGACCCAGGCGGCCGAGGCGGTCGGCGCGAGCGTGCGGTGGGCGGACTTCGACCCCGCCACCGGGGAGCTCGGCCCCGAACACGTCGAGGCGGTGCTCTCGCCGCGTACCCGTCTGGTCGCGGTGACGGCCGCGTCCAACCTCATCGGCACCATGCCCGGCCTGCCGGCCGTCGCGCGTTCGGTGCACGGTGTCGGCGCGCTGCTCCACGTCGACGCGGTGCACTACGCCGCGCACGCCCTGGTCGACCTGGCGGCGCTCGGCGCGGACACGCTGGTGTGCTCGCCGTACAAGTTCCTCGGGCCGCACCTGGGGGTGCTGGCGGCCCGGCCCGAGTTCCTGGAGACCTTGCGTCCGGACAAGCTGCTGCCCTCCGGCGACGCCGTCCCCGAGCGGTTCGAGCTGGGCACGCTGCCGTACGAGTCGCTGGCCGGTGCCCGTGCCGCGGTGGACTTCCTCGCGGGTCTGGAAGAGGACGCGCGGGGCACCCGCCGGGACCGGCTGGTCGCCTCCTTCGCTGCGTTGGAGGCCCACGAGGGGGTGCTGCGCGAGCGGATCGAGCGGGGGCTGGCGGACCTCGGCGGGGTCACCGTGTACTCACGGGCCGCGCGGCGCACGCCGACCCTGCTGTTCACCGTGGCGGGCCTGCGCCCGGCCGAGGTCCACCGGCGGCTGGCCGAGCGCGCGGTCGACGCGCCCGCCGGCTCCTTCTACGCCGTGGAGGCCGCGCGCCGTCTGGGACTCGGCGACGAGGGCGGCGTACGGGTCGGGCTCGCGCCCTACAGCAGCGCGGACGACGTGGACCGGCTCCTCACCGCCCTGACCGACCTCACCCGCTGACGGACCGGCGGACGAGAACCACGCCCCCGGCGACACGCACCGGCTCCCCCGACAGCGTAGACGTCCGCCCCGCCCGGAACCGGGCGACGAACGACGGCGCACGCGTCGCACGCGCGCACCGCGGCCGCCCGCTCACGGCACTCGGCAGTCTCACCCGCCAAGGAAGCCGGTGAAGAGCGAGCACCACACCCCCAGCGACCCGCCCAGCGGCCCCGCCAACTCCCCCGACGACCCGGAAAACCGCACCCCGCCCGGAACCCGGCGACGAACGACGGCGCACGCGGCCTCCGACGGCGTCGCACGTCGCTGTCGGAACGCGTCACCAGGGGCGCGCCCGTGCCCGGCAGCCGTCCGTTACGACGTGGAACGGCCTCGCCCGCCGACGCAGCCGGTGGGCGGGGCCCTGCCCGTCCTCAGCGCAGCGGCACGCTCACCTCACCGGTTCCCTCCGCGCTCGCCCCGCCCGCGACCCGCACGGTGAACGGGCGGTCGGTGCCGGTCGCGGTGACCCGCAGGACGTCTCCGTCCCGCCGGGCGCGGAACGTCGCGGCGGGCGTTCCCAGCAGGTCGGGCACGGTGACCTCGGCCGCGTACTCGGGGCCGGCGGGCGGGTGGACGAGCAGGGTCGGGGCGTCCAGCCAGTCGCCGTCCGGCCGCTGGTCGTCGGCGGCCAGCGGCAGCACGGCGCCCTCACGGACGTACAGGGGCAGGCTGTCGTAGCCGTGCCGCTCGGTGCGCCAGGCCGGGCCGGTGACCCGCTCGCCGGTCAGGAGGTGGGTCCAGGTCCCCTCGGGGAGGTAGACCTCCACCTCGCCGTCCTCGGTGAAGACCGGGGCGACCAGGAGGTCGGGGCCCAGCATGTACTGCCGGTCCAGCGGACGGCACGCGGGGTCCCGCGGGTACTCCAGGACCATCGGCCGCATCATCGGCACACCGGTGCGGTGGGCCTCGGCGGCGACGCCGTAGAGGTAGGGCATCAGGCGGTGCTTGAGGAGGGTGAAGCGACGGGCGACGTCGACGGCCTCCTCGCCGAACTCCCACGGCACCCGGTACGACGAGGAGCCGTGCAGCCGGCTGTGCGAGGAGAGCAGTCCGAAGGCCAGCCAGCGCTTGAAGACCGCGGGGTCGGGCGTGCCCTCGAAGCCGCCGATGTCGTGGCTCCAGAAGCCGAAGCCGCTCAGGGACAGGGACAGGCCGCCCCTGAGCGACTCGGCCATGGCCTCGAAGGACGACCAGCAGTCGCCGCCCCAGTGGACCGGGTACTGCTGGCCGCCCGCGGTCGCGGAGCGGGCGAAGAGGACGGCCTCGCCCTGTCCGCGCTCCTTTTCGAGGAGCTCGAAGACGGTCCGGTTGAACAGGTGGGTGTAGTAGTTGTGCATCCGCTCCGGGTCCGAGCCGTCGTGCCAGACGACGTCGGTGGGGATGCGCTCCCCGAAGTCGGTCTTGAAGCAGTCCACGCCCTGGTCGAGCAGCGGCTTGAGCTTGCCGGCGAACCAGTCGCGGGCCGCGGAGCTGGTGAAGTCGACCAGGCCCATGCCGGGCTGCCACAGGTCCCACTGCCAGACGTCGCCGTTCGGCCGGCGCACCAGGTGCCCGAGGGCGGCCGCCTCCTCGAAGAGCGGGGACTTCTGCGCGATGTAGGGGTTGATCCAGGCGCTGACCCTGAGTCCCTTGGCCTTCAGCCGGGCGAGCATGCCCTCCGGGTCGGGGAAGACGTCCGGGTCCCACTGGAAGTCGCACCACTGGTACTCGCGCATCCAGAAGCAGTCGAAGTGGAACACGGTCAGCGGGATGCCCCGCTCGGCCATGCCGTCCACGAACGACGTCACCGTCCGCTCGTCGTACGACGTGGTGAAGGACGTGGTGAGCCAGAGGCCGAAGGACCAGGCCGGCGGGAGCGCGGGGCGGCCGGTGAGGGCGGTGTAGCGGGTGAGGACGTCCTTCGGGGTGGGGCCGGCGACGACGTAGTACTCCAGCGTCTGGTCCTCGACGCTGAACTGCACCTGCCCGACGGACTCGGAGCCGACCTCGAAGGAGACCGCCCCCGGGTGGTTGACGAAGACTCCGTAGCCGCGCGAGGAGAGGTAGAAGGGGACGTTCTTGTAGGCCTGCTCGCTGCTGGTGCCGCCGTCGGCCTGCCACATGTCGACGACCTGGCCGTTCTTGACGAACGGGGTGAAACGCTCCCCGAGGCCGTAGATCTGCTCGCCGACGCCGAGGGCGAGCCGGCTGAGCATGTGGTGCGCGCCGTCGCCGGTGGTGGCGAACGCGGTGCCCTTGGCGTTCGCCCGGGTCAGCTCGCGCCCGTCCGCGTCGTGGAAGGTGAGGCCCCAGGGGCCCTCCCGGTCCAGGCGGAGGCTCAGCGGGCCGCTGGTCAGCTCGGTGACCGTGCCGTCCCGGTGTACCGCTCCGGCACCCTCCGCCGCGCCCGCGAGCGCGAAGTCGGGACCCGGTCGGCGCTTGCCGGCGTGGTGGGTGACCCGGACGCCTATGACGCCCTCGGCGGGAGAGAAGCACTCGACCGTGAGGAGCGGCGAGTTGAGCGTGTCCCCCCGCCGCGTCACCTTCTTCACGGCAGCGTGGGCGGTGAAGCGCTTCGATTCGGTGCGTACATCGCGTACCTCAGTGGCGTACGAGAGATGCACGCCCTCGCGGATGAGCCAGAAGCCGTCGGTGAACTTCATGATCTTCCTTGGGTGGGGCGGGAGCTGTCGGATGGGAAGCACGGGGGGCGTCTCACAGCATTTTGATCGTACACAAAACAAATCCCGCTGCCGAGGGCTTCGTGCGGACTTTGCCGGTCTGACCAGGCAGGATTACCCACAAGAACAGCCTCCTCACCCCATGAAGTGGAGAGAGAGGGGCCACTTTCCTCTAGCGCGACCGTGCGCCCTTGACGTATTAGTCATCACATCAAACAAAACGGTCCGGCAAGGAAGCCGGACGGTACGACAGCAAGGGCCCGCACCATGTCGAAGCGCTTCACCTCGCTCGCCTTGACAGCTCACCCTCCTGCCGCCCCGCACCGCGGGCGAGGACGCTCACGCCGGGTCGTCGCCCCGTTCGCCGCGGTCTCCGTCCTGGTCGCCGGGGCGGCGCTGACCGGCTGCGGACAGCAGCGTGACGCCGACGTGTACACCGTGATGAACTCCTCGACCGACGAGTCGTACCACCGCTGGGACGCGGAGGCGATGGCCCGGTGCGGCAAGCAGCTGGGCGTCACCATCGAGCAGCAGAGCGTCCCGGCGGCGCAGGTGATGACGAAGGCGCTGCGCATGGCCTCGTCCAAGTCGCTCCCCGACATCGTGCAGTTCGACGCCTCCGAGATGCCGACGTTCGCCGACGCCGGTGGGCTGGTCGACCTCAGGACCCTCGGGCTGAGCACCGACGACATCCCCGACGGCATCGTCGACTTCGGCTCCTACAAGGGGACGTACTACGGCGCGGCCCGCTCCGTGAACACGCTCGCGCTCTTCTACAACAAGGACGTCCTCGACAAGGCGGGCGTCGAGGTCCCCACCACCTGGGCCGAGTTGCAGGAGACCGCGAAGAAGCTCACCCAGGGCAAGCAGTACGGTCTGGCGCTCAGCGCCGGCGGCGCGGAGGACGGCGTCTTCCAGTTCACCCCGTTCATGTGGTCCAACGGCGGCGACGAGACGAAGCTGGACGGCCCGCAGGTCGCCGAGGCCCTCGACTACTGGAAGAGCCTGCTGAAGGACCGCTCGCTGTCCAAGTCGACGGTCAACTGGACACAGGCGGACGTCAACGACCAGTTCATGGCCGGCAACGCGGCGATGATGATCAATGGTCCGTGGCAGGTGGAGACCCTCAACACCGACAAGTCGCTGCACTGGGGCATCGCGCCGATCCCCGTGCCCGAGGCCGGCGAGGACTCGGTCGGCCCGCTGGGCGGTGCGGTGCTCACCGTGCCCAACACCGGGGACGAGGCGCGGGAGAAGACGGCCGGCAAGATCGTCGCCTGTCTGGCGAGCGAGAAGGAGCAGCTGACCTACGCGCTCAACAGCTGGATGGTCCCGGCCAACGCCAAGGCCGCCGCCGTCTGGCGCGAGCGGGTGCCGGAGCTGGACTCCCTCGCCGACCAGGTGGCCGTCGCCCGGTCCCGGACGGCGAAGCTCGGCGCCGGCTGGTCGAGCGTGTCGCTCGCCCTGCAGAGCGCCTTCCAGTCGGCCCTGACCGGCCAGTCCAGCGAGACCGCCCTGAAGCGCGCCCAGCAGCGGGCCACGAGCGGGAACTGAGGTACGCGCCCCATGACCACGTCCACCGTCACCGCGCAGACGCCCGCCAAGGCGTCCAGGACGGCCGCCGCGCCGGACCCGGACCGGCTCAGGCGCCGACGCCGGCTCACCCAGTGGGGGTTCGTCGCCCCCGCCGTCGTCTTCATGCTGCTCTTCTTCGGCTACCCGCTCGTCCGCAACGTCGTGATGAGCTTCCAGGACTACACGCCGAAGACCTTCTTCACCGGTGAGGCGCCCTTCAACGGCGCCGACAACTGGTCCAACGTGTTCCAGGACGCCCTGTTCGGCAAGGCGCTGTGGCACACGCTCGTCTTCACCGCCGGGTCGCTGCTCGGGCAGTTCTGCATCGGCATGGCGCTCGCGGTGTTCTTCAGCCGCCGGTTCCCGCTGAACGGGGTGCTGCGCTCGCTGATCCTGCTGCCCTGGCTGGTGCCGATGGTGGTCTCCGGCATCGTCTGGCGACGCATCCTCGACCAGGACACGGGCGTGCTGAACTCGTTCCTGGACACCCTGGGGCTGGGCGGTCACACGCCCTGGCTGACCAGTCCGGAAATGGCACTGCTGTCGGTCATCCTGGTCAACATCTGGATCGGCATCCCGTTCAACATGGTCATCCTCTACGGCGGTCTCCAGGAGATCCCGAAGGAACTGCACGAGGCGGCCTCGCTCGACGGTGCCTCGGCGTGGCGGACCTTCCGCTCCGTCACCCTGCCGATGCTCAAGCCCGTCATCACGGTGGTGCTCGTGCTCGGCTTCATGTCGACGGTCAAGATCCTCGACCTGATCCTCGCCCTCACCGACGGCGGCCCGGCCGACGCCACCCAGACACTGGGCACGCTCACGTACCAGAACTCGTTCGTGCAGCTGGACTTCGGTGCGGGCGCGGTCGTCGGCAACGTACTCATCCTGATCTCCGCCGTCTTCGCGGTGTTCTACCTGCGGGCCAACCGCACCGAGGGGAAGTGACGTCCATGGCCTCCCACACGCCCACAGCCTCCCGGCGCCGCTGGGGTTCCACCGTCGCCGGCGTGATCATCCTGTGCGTGATGCTGTTCCCGCTGTACTGGATGCTCAACACCGCGCTCCAGCCCGAGGCCGGGCTGCTCCAGGTCGACCCGGTGCCGGGCAGCCTGGACCTGTCCGGTTTCTCCAAGGCGATCACCGACCAGGGCGGGCATCTGCTGACCTCGCTGGCCGTCTCGCTCGGCGCGGTCGTCATCTGCCTGGCGATCGCGGCTCCGGCGGCGTACGGGCTGGCGCGGTTCGGGCTGCGCGGCTCGCGCACGATCGTGTTCGGCACGCTGATCACCCAGATGGTGCCGGGCATCGTCATCGCCAACGCGCTCTACAACTCGTACGTCGACCTGGGCCTGGTCAACTCCTACTTCGGCCTGATGCTGGCGGACGCCTCGCTGGGCATCCCGTTCTCCATCGTGCTGATGCGGTCCTTCATGGTGTCGATCCCGGGCGAGGTGATCGAGGCCGCGCAGATGGACGGCGCCGGACCGGTGCGGACGTTCCTGCGGGTGGTGCTGCCGATGAGCCGCAACTCCCTGATCACCTCCGGACTGTTCGCGTTCCTGTTCTCGTGGAGCGACTTCATGTTCGCGCTCACGCTGAACACCACGGACGACGTGAAGCCGGTGACGCTGGGCATCTACCAGTACATCGGTGCCCACGTCGGCGACTGGGGCTCGGTGATGGCCGCCTCGGTGCTCTCCGCGGTGCCGGCGGCGATCCTGCTCGTCCTCGCCCAGAAGTACATCGCCGCCGGCATCACCGGCGGTTCCGTCAAGTGATCACCCCGCACAGGAGATGGGCTCTCTCGTATGACTGACTTCCCCGGCTTCCCGTCCGGCTTCGTCTTCGGCGCCGCGACCGCCTCGTACCAGATCGAGGGCGCGGCCCGGGAGGACGGCCGCGGGCCGTCGATCTGGGACACCTACAGCCACACCCCCGGCCTGACGGCGAACGGCGACACCGGTGACGTGGCCTGCGACCACTACCACCGCTACCCCGAGGACGTGGCGCTGCTGCGCGACCTGGGCGTGGACTCGTACCGCTTCTCGATCGCCTGGCCGCGCATCGTGCCCCAGGGTTCGGGAGCGGTGAACGCGAAGGGCCTGGACTTCTACTCCCGCCTGGTCGACGAGCTGCTGGCGGCGGGCATCGAGCCGGCCGCCACGCTCTACCACTGGGACCTGCCGCAGACCCTGGAAGACCGGGGCGGCTGGCGGGTGCGGGAGACGGCGGAGCGGTTCGCCGAGTACACGGCCGTGGTCGCGGAGCACCTGGGCGACCGGGTGCCGCGCTGGATCACCCTCAACGAGCCGTGGTGCAGTGCCTTCCTCGGCTACTCCATCGGGCGGCACGCCCCCGGCGCCAAGGAGGGCCGGGGCGCCCTGGCCGCGGCTCACCACCTGCTGGTCGGCCACGGCCTGGCGGTGCGGGCGCTGCGGGCCGCCGGGGTGCGCGAGGTCGGCATCACGCTCAACCTGGACCGCAACCTGCCGGCCACCGACTCCCCCGCCGACCTGGCGGCCGTGGTCCGCGCGGACACCCAGCACAACCTGGTGTGGACCGAACCGATCCTGGCGGGCCGCTACCCGGCCACGGAGGAGGAGACCTGGGGCCAGCTGATCACCGGCGCGGACTTCCGGCTCGACGGCGACCTGGAGCTGATCTCCCAGCCGCTGGACTTCCTCGGCATCAACTACTACCGCCCGATCGTCGTCGCCGACGCCCCGCACCGCGAGGCCGACCCGGCGCGGCGGGTGGCGACGGACAACCGCTACGCGGAGGTCCGGCACGCGGGCGTGCGGCACACGGCGATGGACTGGCCGGTCGTCCCGGACAGCTTCACCGACCTGCTCGTGCAGCTGAAGAAGCAGTACGGCGACGCGCTGCCACCGGTCCACATCACGGAGAACGGCTCGGCGGAGGACGACACGGTCGCCGCCGACGGCGCGGTGCACGACACCGACCGCGTCGCCTACCTGCGTGACCACCTCACCGCGCTGCGGGCGGCGATGGAGGCGGGGGTCGACGTACGCGGGTACTACGTGTGGTCGCTGCTGGACAACTTCGAGTGGGCGTACGGCTACGACAAGCGCTTCGGCATCGTCCGGGTCGACTACGACACGCAGAAGCGCACCCCGAAGGACAGCTACCGCTGGTACCGGGAGATGATCGCCGCGCACCGCGCGTGAGGACCGGCCGGCGCGGGGGCCGCGAGACGCCCCCGCGTCAGCTCGCGTCCCGCTCCGCGTACGCCACGGGGTCGGCCAGGACCTCGCGGACGATCACGCCGGCCGCGCCCCGGGCCGCGTCACCGAGGGACGAGGAGGCCCGCAGCCGCTTCCCGTCCTCGGTCCACAGTCCGGAGACCACGCGGAGCGCGAGCTCGCGGTCGACGGCGGGCGCGAGCCAGTCCATCAGCTCCCGGTAGACACCGCCGAGCATGACCGCGTCGGGGTCGAAGAGGTTCACCGCGCCCGACACCACGACGCCCAGCCGGCGCCCGGCCCCCTCGATCGCCGCCAGCGCGGACGGCTCGCCCCGCCGGGCCCGGCGTTCCAGCTCGGCGACGCCCTGCACGCCGGCGTCCGCGTCGATGCCCGCGGCCTTCAGCAGCGCGGCCTGTCCGGCGTACTGCTCCAGGCAGCCGCGGGCCCCGCACCGGCACAGCGGGCCGTCGGGATCGACGACCATGTGCCCGATCTCCCCGGCGAAGCCGTGCGCACCGCGCAGCAGCTCGCCCCCCAGCACGAAAGCGCCGCCGATGCCGATCTCGCCGGTCAGGTACAGGAAGCTGCGCACGCCCTCGGTGCCCGCGCCGAACCACAGCTCGGCGAGGGCGGCGGCGTTGGCCTCGTTGTCGGAGCTGACCGGAAGGGGGCGGTGCGCGGGGCGCAGCGCGAGCAGGGCCTGGGCGAAGAGGCCCTCGACGGCGACCCGCTGCCAGCCGAGGTTGGGAGCCTGGCGCACGGTGCCGCCGGTGACCAGGCCGGGCAGCGCGACGTGCACGCCGGCCGGGGCGAGGTCCTGCTCGGCCGCCGATCCGATGGCGCGCGCCGCCAGCCGGGCCGCGCGTGCCAGCACCTCGGAGGGCTGGACCCCGCGGTTGTCGAAGTGCTCCACGAGCCGGACCCGGTCGGTGCCGGCGAGGTCGACGACGCACACGGTGATGTAGTCGATGTTGATCTCGACACCGAGGCCCGCCGGGCCCGACCGGGACACCTTGAGGACGGTGCCGGGCCGTCCCGCCTGACCGCTGCTGGTCTTGCCCCATTCGGAGACGAAGCCGTACTCCAGCAACTGCTCGACCAGGGACGACACCGCCGCGCGCGTCAGTCCGACGTGTGTGGCGATGCCGGCCCTGGTCGACTCCCCCGCGTCGTGCACGGCCCTCAGGACCAGGCTGAGGTTGTGCCGTCTGACCGTGGCCTTGTCGGCCTTCGGCTCCAGGGGGGTGAGGTTGCTCTTCATGGTGATGTCGAGCGTATGCGACGGCCGGAGCGCGGCCTTCGCCCCCCGTCGCCGGTTACGCCGGCAGGTTCCACTTCTGGGTGCCGAGGCCGTTGCAGTCGTAGATCTGCAGTTTCGTGCCGTTGGCCGTGGCACCGGAGGGGATGTCCAGGCACCTGCCGGACTGCGGGTTCAGCAGGGAGCCGTCGGACCGGTGGCGCCACTGCTGGCCGCCGACGCCCGGGGCGCAGTCCCACAGCTGGACCTTGGTGAAGTTGGCCGTGCCGTTGCCGTCGATGTCCAGGCACCTGCCGAACGCGCGCAGGGTGCCGTCCGGGGCGAGGGACCAGCGCTGGCCGGTGGCGGTGCTGCAGTCCCACAGCTGGGCGGCGCGGCCGTTGCCGCTGGTGTTGGTGTCGACGTCGAGGCACTTGCCCGCCACCCACGGCGTGGTGACCTGGCCGACGGGACCGCCGAGCGTGCCGGTGCCGAAGCGGATCTGGCACTGGTTCCCGGTGCCGAGCCAGGTGGCCGTCAGGTAGAGGAAGGAGGTGCCGTCGGCGCGCGGCACGATGGGTGAGCTGTAGCCCGGGCAGGAGGGCTCGCCGGGGTTGTACCCGCCGGTCGGGGCGGTCAGGACCGGGGCCTCGATCTCGGTCCACTCTCCCGCGCCGAGGTCGGTGTTGGCGAACAGCACGGTGCCGGACTCCGCCATCACGGCCTTGTTCCCGGTGGGCCCGGTGACGACGCGCTGGCCGGACATCAGCAGGGTGCCGTCGGGGCCGCCTCCCGGTACCCAGGCCAGGTACGGGGTGTGCAGCAGTTCCCTGCCGTCGGCGGTGCGCACCAGGGTGCCGGGGTTGTCGGCGGGCGCCCAGTTCAGGCCGTCGGGGCTGGTCTTGGTGTACACCTCGCAGGCGTGGTCGGCGTCGGTGGCGTCCCGGCACATCTCGTACGCCATCATGAACCGCCCGTTCGGCAGCGGGACGACGATCGACATGCCGGGGCGGGCGAGGTTGTCGGCGGGGAAGGCGACGTCCTGGGTGAGGGTGCCGCTCCAGGTGCGGCCGCCGTCGGTGGAGGTGTAGTGGCCGATGACCTGGTTGTTGGTCGGGCTGTTCGCGGGCCGCTCGTCGGAGATGAAGCAGGCCAGCCTGTTGTCGGGGGCGAGCAGGAACCAGGGCTCCCAGATGCCGTGCCCGATGGTGTCGGGCAGGCCGCTGGTGCGGGTGCAGTCGGAGAGGTACTGCCAGCTCTGTCCGTGGTCGGTGCTCTTGAAGACCTCGACCCGCTGCGTGGTGTAGTCACCGGCCTGCCAGGCGGTGCCGGCGGCGAGCAGGTCGCCCTGGTTCAGGCCGTTCGCGGTGCGCGGCACCTCGTAGAGGACCGGTGCCTCGATGTCCCAGCCGGGGGTGTGGGAGGTGATCGTGGAGATCGGCGTGGTGCTCCAGGTGCGGCCGCCGTCGGTGCTGCGGTGGACGGGCAGGGTGTTGGTGGCGCCCTGGTTGCGCCGGGCGTAGGTGGCCAGCATGGTCCGGCCCGCCGAGCCGTCGTGGTCGAGGCGGACGGCGCGCGGGTAGCTGTCGTCGCCCTGCGGGTGGGCCGCCTGGTCGGGGGATGCCAGGACCTGGCCGGTGGGGGCCGCCGAGGCGGGCTGTGCCCACAGGGACAGCAGTGCCGCGACGAGGGCGAGGACGCCGAGCAGGGCCGGTGACCGGCGTCTGGGCAGGAGGTTGCGCATGGATCTCCTTCGGGCTGGGTGCCGGGTGGTGCGGGTCAGTCGGTGGTGCGGGCCGACGGGTCGTCGCCGATGTGGGGCTCGGTGCGGGTGTCCACGTCCAGCGCGGTGCGGGCGGTGACGGTGCCGTCCACGACCAGCGCCAGGTGGAGTCGGCCGCTGGTCCAGCCCTCGGGGAGCGTGGCGGGCACGGTGACGGGCGCGCCGAGGACGTACGGCTTCGCCTCCGCGCGGCAGCCGGGAACGGCGCTGCCGGGGTCGTCGGGTGTCCTGGCGTACACAGGGGTCCAGGTGGTGTGCAGGGTGCCGGCGACCGGGTCGGTCCCGTGGTGGGAGACGCGCACGTCGACCGTGAGGTCCGGGGTGGCGGTGAGCAGGTCGCGGCCCGGTGCCACCGGGGTCACGTCCAGGACGAGCGTCGTCGGCGCGTTGGCGTGGGCCGGGTCGACGCCGGCGAGGTCCTTGGCGGCGCGCCGGAAGTCCAGCAGCCCGGCGCTCTCGTGCTCGATGTCGTACAGCTCGGTGTAGACGTATCCCGCGAGCCGGTCGTGGCGGCGCAGTTCCTGCGTCTGCCAGCGCAGGTGCCAGGCGCGGTCCAGGCCGGTGAAGCCGCCGCCGTACTCGCTGTTGAGGTTGGGCAGGCCGCGCAGGGGCTGTCCCGGGACGGCGAGCTTCTTGTGGACGATGTGGTCGGGGCCGAGTTTGACGGGGAAGTCGTCGCGGGCGCCGGAGAGCAGGTCGGCCACCGTGGTGGCCCAGGAGGCGGCGCTCTCGTCGTAGTAGTGCCAGTCGAGCAGGTCGGTCCTGACGTGGGTCCAGCCGGAGTTGTCGACGACCGGGCGGGTGGCGTCGAGGGCCTTGAGGCGGTCGTAGGCGTCGGCGGTCGCGCGCTGCTTGGCCTCGTCGCCCGGGATGTCCCAGTCCAGGCCCCACTCCTCGTTGTACAGGCCCCAGATGACGATGGCGGGGCTGTTGCCGTCGCGTTCGACCATCGGCTCGATCTGGTCGGCGAAGGCGGCGACGGAGGCGGGCGAGAAGCGGCCGGGCGAGGCGGGTTCGGCCCACAGGAGCATGCCGAGCGTGTCGGCGTGGTGCACGAAGCGGGGGTCCTCTAGCTTGAGGTGCTTGCGTACGAGGTTGTAGCCGGCCTCGGCGGCGAGTTCGAGGTCGCGGCGCAGGGCGGTGTCGTCGGGGGCGGTGATGCCGGTCTCGGGCCAGTAGCCCTGGTCGAGGACACCGCGCACGAACAGCCTCCGCCCGTTGAGGTACAGGTCCTCGCCGTCCACGGTGATGGTGCGCAGGCCGGTGTAGGCGGTGGCGCGATCGGTGCCGTCGGTGGTGGTCAGTTCGGCGTCGACGTAGTACAGGTGCGGGTCTTCGGGCGACCACGGGCGGGCGGCGGGGAGCAGGAGTTCGGTGCGGACCCACCCGTCGGGGTCGACGGTCGCCGTGACGGCGGTGGCCTCGCCGCGTACGCTCAGCCGCAGTTCGGCGCGGTCCGCCGCGGGGCCGTGCACGGCGGCCTCGACGGTGATGCCCGTCAGGTCGCCGTTCGGGCGCAGGCGCAGCGAGGCGAGGTGGGTGGCGGGGCGGGACTCGAGCCAGACGCTCTGCCAGATGCCGGAGGACGGGGTGAAGCAGACGCCGTCGTAGTCGTCGCGGGGCATGCTGCGCTGTTTGCCGTGGGCGATGTCCCGCTTGTCCGCGGGGGCGTGGACGCGCACGGTGAGCAGTTGCTCCCCCTCGCCGAGCGCGTCGGTGACGTCGGCGGCGAAGGGCGTGTAGCCGCCCTCGTGGTGGGCCACCTCGGTGCCGTTCACCCAGACCGTGGCCGCGTGGTGCACGGCGCCGAAGTGCAGCACGACGCGTTGTCCGGCCCAGGCGGCCGGCACGGTGAACGTGCGCCGGTACCAGGCGGTCTGCAGCCAGTGCTCGGCGATGCCGGAGGCCGGGGTCTCCCAGGCGAAGGGCACGGTGATCCGGCGGTCGTATCCGTCGGCGGCGTCGGCGCTGTGGTGCCCGGCGGGGTCGGCGCGGAACTCCCAGGTGCCGTTGAGGGTGAGCCAGGCGTGGGAGCGGTCGAAGTGGGGGCGGGGGTATTCGGGGCGAGGGACGGTCATGGGTGTGTGAGCTCCGATTCGGTGCGCGGGTGTGGTGGGAAGGCGGGGCCGACGGGGCGTCAGCCCTTGACGCTGCCCGCGAGGATCCCGTTGATGAAGTGGCGTTGCAGCAGGACGAACAGGGCGAGCACGGGCAGCATCGCGATGCTCCCGGCGGCGAGGAGTTCGCCCCAGACGGTGGCGAAGTCGGCGCCGACGCGGTTGCCGGTGACGTTCTGCGCCAGGGTGGACAGGACGACCTGGAGGGTCTGGTGGCTCTCGTCGTTGACGGCGACGACCGGCCAGACGAAGTCGTTGTAGATGTTCATGGCGGTCAGCACGCCCAGCGCCGCGATCCCGGGCCGGATGACGGGCACCACGATCCGGGCGAAGATGCCGAACTCGCTCGCCCCGTCGACGCGTCCGGCGTCGAGGAGTTCGTCGGGGACCGCGGCGATGGTCTGCCGCATCCAGAAGATGCTGAAGGCGTCGATGCTGCCGGGCAGGATCAGGGCCTGGTAGGTGTTGACCCAGCCCAGCTCGCTCATCTCCAGCAGCAGCGGAATGACCAGCACCAGGGTCGGCAGCATCAGGGTGAGCATCAGCACGCCGAACAGCAGGTTCTTGCCGGGGAAGCGGTACTTGGCGAAGGCGTAGCCGGCCAGCGGGCAGAAGAACATGGTCATCGCGCCCTTGACGGCCACGACGAGCACGGTGTTGACGAAGCCGGTGCCGATCGGCACGTCGTCGAACATCGCCCGGTAGTTGTCCAGCGTGGCGCTGCCGAGCGAGAAGGACAGCGGGTCGCGGACGATGTCGGTCGGCGGCTTCAGCGAGGAGCTGACGGCCCACCAGATGGGGTAGACGAACACGACGGCCAGGAGGCCGAGCACGAGGTACTGGAACGGGCCCGGCCTCGGCTGGGAGAGACTCGTGCGCCGCCCGCCGCCACCCTCCTCGCCGGCGCTCCGCCGGCTCCGTCGTTCCTGGCCGGCTGGGAGCCGGCTCTTGCTTTCGTTGGTCTGGCTGGTCATGGTCACTCGTCTCGGGAGCGGAGCAGGCGCACGGACAGCAGGGACAGGGCGAACACCAGCAGGACGAGCAGGAAGGAGTTCGCGGCGCCGGTCCCGAGGTCGGACGCCGTGATGTGGTTGTAGAGGTAGAGCCCGCCGGTGGTGGTCGAGCCGTACGGGCCGCCCTGGGTGACGACGTAGGGCTCGGCGAACATCTGGAACACCGCGAGGGTCTGGATCACCACGAGGAAGGCGATGCTGCGGCGCACCAGCGGCAGTGTCAGCGACCAGAACTGCCGCTTGCGGGAGGCTCCGTCGAGGGCGGCGGCCTCGTACACGTCGGCGGGCACGGCCTGGAGTCCGGCGAGCAGGATGATGATCGCGAACCCGGTGGTCTTCCACAGGAACAGCAGCGCCAGGGTCGGTTTGGCCCACGCGGTCGACTGGAGCCAGTCGATGTCGGGCAGGCCGACGAGGTTGAGCAGGTGGTTGACCAGCCCGTAGTCCGTGTCGAAGGCCACGATCCACACCTGGGCCATCGCCACCAGCGGGGTGACGAACGGCGCGATGAAGGCGACCCGGAACATGCCGCGCAACCGCAGTCGCGCGTTGGCCAGCAGGACGGCCGCGGCCAGTCCCCCGACGATCTGCAGCGGCACGATCAGCAGCCACATCACCGCGCTGTTGCCCAGCGAGGACCAGAACTCCTCGCTGGTGAGCAGGTAGGTGTAGTTCTCCAGGCCGATGAAGCGCGCCTCGCCGGCGCCCTTCCAGTTGGTGAAGCTCAACTGGAGCGCGAAGACGAGCGGGTACAGGCCGAACGCGGCGAAGACCACGTAGAACGGCGCGACGAACAGGTAGGGCGCGAGGAGGAGCCGGCGGCGGGAGCGGACGGGGCGCGGCGCTGCCGGGGGCCTCCCCTTGCTGCGCGGCGGGGTGAGGGTGCCGGACGTCATGCGCGGTCCACCAGGTTGCGCTGGATCTTCTTGGTGGAGTCGTCGATGACGTCGTCAGGGGCCATCTTCCCCTCGATCAACCGCTGGAGGTTGTCGCCGAGGTAGTCGACCGACTTGGCCCACCAGGCGGGGATCGGCGCGGCGGGCGGGATGGTCTCGGCCGCGTTGACGGCCACCTTCCACAGGTTCTGTCCACCGAGCGCGGCCACCGGTTCGAACAGCGGCCGGTCTGGACGGCGGGCGGGCCCGTAGCTCGGCACGGAGGTGGTCAGGCCGTCCGGGTAGACCTCGCCCGGCCCGTACACCGCGCTGTAGCCGGGCTCCTTGAAGCACAGGAACTCGTAGAGCAGCCAGGCCAGTTCCGGGTTCTTCGCCTTCGCCGGGATGATGAAGCTGCTGCCGCCCATGGCGCCGCTGCGCGCACCGCCCGGTGACCAGGCAGGCAGCGGGGCGGCCCGCCACTTGCCCTTGCCCTTCTTCAGCAGCTGCTGCGGCGCGAAGGACCACCACACCGCCCACGGGACCAGTGCCTGCTGCCCGTTCTCCAAGGCGGCGAGGTCCGCCTGCTTGAGGTACTCGGTATGGGTGACCAGGTCGTCGTCGACGGCGTCCCGTATCCAGCCCAGGATGTTGCGGTACTCCCTGGAGTCCAGCCGCACCTTTCCGTCCGCGTCCGCGAGGCTGGTGCCCTGCTGGCCCGCGAGCATCTCCAGCCACAGCTGGCCGAGGAAGGGGTCCTTCTCCATGTGGATCGGGCGGGCGTCGGGGTTCTTCTCCCGCAGTGACCGGGCCGCCGCCAGCAGGTCGTCGTAGGTCTTCAGACCCGCCGGGTCGACGCCGGCGTCCTCCAGCAGGTCCTCGCGGTACCAGAGCAGTCCCGGGTCGAGGTCCCAGGGCACGCCGTAGATCCGGCCGCCGACGGTGTTGACCGACAGCTTGTACGCCGAGGTCTTGTCGCGGTAGGGCGCGATCAGGTCCGTCAGGTCGTACAGGTGCTCCGCCTGCCCACCGATCTTGGCGTCGTCCCAGAAACTGCCGTCCGGCAGGTCGGTGCCGCTGATCAGGGTGTTGGCGAGCTTGGCGTCGATGTCGACGGCCTGGTGGTTGACCTTGATGTCCGGGTACGCCTTGCGGAAGGCGTCGATGGCCGCGTCGAAGACCTTGAACAGGTCGCCCGAGCGGTTCCAGATGGTGATCTCGCCCTTGGCCGACGCACCGGGCGTCCCGGCGAGCTTGCGCGGCTCGGACCCGGAGGAGCCCGGGGCGCAGGCCGCGAGGGGGCCGGCGGCGACGGCGAGCGTGCCGGCGCCGAGGGCACCGCGCAGGACGCTGCGACGTGGGACGGATGGTCTGGACATGGGCACGGCTCCTGGGTCGGGAATCGGGGCTGAGTCGAGGAAAGAACGGAGGGGAGAGGTCTGAGAGGAGAGACCTGAGAGGGAGGAACGAAGCGGGGAGGACGAAGCGGGGAGGACTTGAGCCGGACGGACAGAGCAAGACGGAATACAACAAGACGGAACGGGACGGGACGGACGGACGGAACGGGAAGGAGGGGCGCGAGGCGCGGGATGCACGCAGGCGGCGGCCCGGACCGCGCGCAGGCGTCGTCGGCGCAGCGGTACACCCGCGCCGCCGCCCCTCGCTTTGCAACGATGCAGAGATGATGCTGCGCCTTTTGCAACGATGCAATAGCTGAGTAACATCAACCTGCGTCAGCGCTGGTCCGCACCGGCGCGGCCCGAGATGCTGCCGACCGAAGGCCCGTGAGGGCCGTGAGGGGGAACCGGATGGCCGGCTCCACGCTCCGCGACGTCGCCCGACGTGCCGGAGTCTCGATTCGCACCGTGTCCAACGTGGTCAACGGCTCGGTGCCCGTCTCCGACGAGCTGCGGGTCCGGGTGCAGGCGGCGCTCGACGAGCTCGACTACCGGCCGAACCTGGTGGCGCGCAATCTCCGCCGCGGCCGCAGCGGCATGATCGCGCTGGTCGTGCCCGAGCTGGACGTGCCCTACTTCGCCGAGCTGGCCCGTGAGGTCATCACCGCCGCCCGCGCCCACGGGTACGTGGTCATGCTCGACCAGACCGACGGCGACGGCGAGCGCGAGCGGGAACTGCTCGGCCGCGAGTCGCGCGCCACGATGTTCGACGGTCTTCTGCTGAGCCCGCTGGCCATCTCCGCGGACGAGCTGCGGCTGCGCACCAACAGGGTGCCCGTCGTGCTGCTCGGCGAGCACATCTTCAACGGCAGCCTCCACCATGTGGCGATCGACAACGTGACCGCGGCCCGGGAGGCGACGGAGCATCTGCTCGCCCTCGGCCGACGCCGCATCGCGGCCATCGGCGACCAGCCCTACAGCACCGGCGAGACCGCGCAGCTGCGCACGATCGGGTACCGCCTGGCGCTGGAGCGGGCCGGGCTCACCGTCGACGAGGAGCTGATCGTCCCCACCCCGCGCTTCCATCGCCACCTCGGCGCCGAGGCCATGGAACGCCTGCTGGCCCTGCCCGAGCCACCCGACGCCGTCTTCTGCTACAACGACCTGCTGGCCATCGGCGCCATGCACGCGCTGACCCGGGCTGGAGTGCGGGTGCCCGACGACATCGCCGTCGTCGGGGTCGACGGCATCCAGGAGGGGCGCTACAGCTCGCCGTCCCTGACCACCGTCGCCCCGGACAAGGCCCAGATCGCGCGCACGGCGGTCAGCACTCTGCTCGGCGTGATCGACGGCTCGGCGCCCCCGCCGGCGGAGGTGAAGGCACCGCACCGGCTCCTGGTCCGGGAGAGCACGGCGGGACCGGCGGCGCGCACCTGAATCGACGAGGGCCCGGTGACCGAGCCCGGCGACGCACACCTGAAGCGCCCCTGAGGACCGGCGACGCATGCGAGAAACGGCCGTCGACCGGGTGACCGAGCCCGGCGGCGCCCGCGTGCGCACCGGGCACCAGCACGTCGGCAACCCCACCGGGTCCCCTTGCCCCGTCCCGGCGGCACCCCTAGCCTGACTTTGTGCCGCAAGTAAACAAAACCCGTTCGCACAGCGCCGTGCCGGGTCCCCGCAACGACCTCACCCGCCTCCGCACCGCTCTGACCGCCTTCTTCGCCCTCGACGGCTTCGTCTTCGCCGGCTGGGTCGTCCGGATCCCCGCCATCAAGGAGCAGACCGGTGCCTCCGCCAGCGCCCTGGGGATGGCGCTGCTCGGTGTCTCGACGGGTGCCGTCGTCACGATGACGCTCACCGGACGACTGTGCCGCCGTTACGGCAGCCACCCCGTCACCGTCGCCTGCGCGGTCCTGCTCTGCCTCAGCATCGCCCTGCCCCCGCTCACCCACTCCGCGCTCGCCCTCGGCGCCGTACTGCTGGTGTTCGGCAGCGCGTACGGCGGCATCAACGTCGCCTTCAACAGCGCCGCCGTCGATCTGGTGGCCGTACTGCGGCGCCCGATCATGCCCAGCTTCCACGCGGCGTTCAGCCTCGGCGGCATGGTCGGCGCGGGTCTCGGCGGGCTCGTCGCCGGATCGCTGTCGCCGACGCGGCACCTGCTCGGTCTCACCGTGATAGGCCTGCTCGTCACCCTGGTCGCGGGCCGCGCCCTGCTGCGCTGCGAGCCCGCCGCGCCGCCGGACCGCGCGCCCGAGGACGACGGCGCCCCGCGCCGGCTCGACCGCCGGACGCGCCGCCTCGTCATCACCTTCGGCCTGATCGCCCTGTGCACGGCGTACGGCGAGGGCGCCATGGCCGACTGGGGTGCCCTGCACCTGGAGCAGGACCTCGACGCCTCACCGGGCGTCGCCGCGGCGGGCTACTCCTGCTTCGCGCTCGCCATGACGGTGGGCAGGCTGACCGGCACGACGCTGCTGGAGCGCCTGGGGCGGACGACGACGGTGGTGGCCGGTGGCACGATCGCCGTGGCCGGCATGCTGCTCGGCTCACTCGCCCCGTCCGTGTGGGCGGCCCTGTTCGGCTTCGCGATCACCGGACTCGGGCTCGCCAACATCTTCCCGGTGGCGGTCGAACGGGCCGGCGCGCTGGGCGGCCCCGGCGGCGTCGCGACCGCGTCCACGCTGGGCTACGGCGGCATGCTGCTCGGGCCGCCCGCGATCGGCTTCATGGCCGACTGGTTCTCCCTGCCGACCGCGCTCACCAGCGTGGCGGCGCTCGCGGCGGTGGCGGTGCTCGTCGCGGCCGCGACCCGGCGGGCGGCGCCGGCGGGCTGAGCCGCAGCCCGCTCCTGCCGGTGCTCCTCGGCCCAGGCCCCGCCCCTCCACTTCCTGTCCGCCCGTCACCACCGGCCAGAACTTCACGTGGCGCCTTTCGGCCCGTTGAAGCGCTCGCCCTGCCGAGTGACGCACGCCGGAGAGAACCGGGCTACGGCTTCGATGACACCAGCCGCGTACGGACGAGTGCCCGCAGCATCGCCGTACCCGCCCCCACCGCTGCAAGGTGCAGGACCGCCCCGAGTGCGAGGTTTTCCGGCAGGGCCGCATCGGCCGGTTGCGTCGACCGGTTGCGCGACGGCGGCGGGCGGCGGTGTCGGCCGGCGCCCGCTCCACCGCCGGGGCCGGGCCTCCCGCCGGGGCCCTTCGAGCCCGCTCCATGAGGCACACTCACTGCCATGGAGACTGCCGCGTTCATTGAAACCCTGGAGCGTGAGGGCCAGTTGCTGGCCGTGGCCGCCGAGGCGGCCGGCACCGACGCCAAGGTGCCGACCTGTCCCGGCTGGCAGGTGCGGGACCTGCTGCGGCACACGGGGATGGTGCACCGCTGGGCGGCGGCGTTCGTCGCCGAGGGGCACACCTCCTACCACCCCGACGGCGGGCTCCCCGACCTCGACGGCACCGCGCTCCTGACCTGGTTCAAGGAGGGGCACGGGCAACTCGTCGGCACCCTGGCCGGCGCCTCGCCCGACGTGCGCTGCTGGCACTTCCTGCCCGCGCCCTCACCCCTCGCGTTCTGGGCCCGGCGGCAGGCCCACGAGACGACCGTGCACCGGATCGACGCCGAGTCGGCCGGGGGCGGCGACCCCACCGGCATCGCACCCGACTTCGCGATCGACGGCATCGACGAGTTGCTGTGCGCCCTCCACGCCCGCCCGAAGAGCGCCGTCCGCACCGAGGAGCCCCGCACGCTGCGGGTGCGGGCGACGGACGCGCCCGGCGCCGTGTGGACGGTACGGCTGTCGGAGGAGCCACCGGTGACGGAGCGGCACGACGCCGGGGACGCCGACTGTGAGCTGGCCGGGCCCGCCGCGCTGCTGTACCCGGCGCTGTGGAACCGGGGGCCGGTCCCGGAGGTGACCGGGGACGCCTCCCTCGCCGCGCTGTGGCGCGAGGCGTCGGGCGTCACCTGGAGCTGAGCAGGGCGGCCGGCCGCAGCGGAACCTCGGGGCGTGCGCAGCGCAGCGCCTGCGCGCGCCGGGCCGACGTGGCACGACCCGCCGGACGTACGGCTGCGACACTCGCCGGTATGACCAGTCACGGGAGACGGCGTACGCAGGGTGAGCGGGACGCGATCACGGTGGAGATCGGATACGCGCTGTGCAGCGCGGCGTTCGCGGCAGCCGTGCTGTTCGGAGCGGTGGCGGGTCCGGGCTGTGTCTTCGGGCTGCCGGCCGGCACGCGGGACGTGCTCGTCGGCTCGGGTGCGGCACTGGCCGTCGTGGTGTTCCTCAGCCGCGTGGTGAGCGTGCTGGTCCGGTTCGGGAGCGGCGATCAGCCCAGCCGGCCCGGCCGCACCAACCCCGACTCGTAGGCCGACACGACCAGTTGGGCCCGGTCACGGGCACCCGGCTTCACCATGGTGCGGCTGACATGGGTCTTGGCGATGAGAGGACTGACGACCGGGCGGGGCGATCTCCTCGTTGGCCGGGCCGATGCCGACCGGGGCCATCACCTCGCGCTCCCGCTCGGCGAGCCGGGACAGCGCGCCGACCGCGGCGGGCCCCTTGGAGCGAGCCGCGACTCGGCGATCAGGCGCCGTGGTCAGCGCCGTGGAACGCCAGGGCCTGCGGGGATGGCGCTCCTCGTCCCCCCGTTGGTTCCACCACGGGGGCCCGTGCCGCCACCACTGCGGCAGCCCGCCCCCGCGCTCACGGCGTCGGTCCATGACCGCCGCGCTGGACGCCGGATGCCGGGGGCGGCGTCATGCGCGCGTGGCGATCACACGTACTCCCCGCGAAGCACGTCCTCCTCGTCCGGACCACCCGGACCCCCCGGACCGCCCCGACCGTCCGGACCGCCCCGACCGTCCGGACCGCCCCGTCCGTCCGGCGCCGGTGTCCGCGCCGGTGCCTCCGTCACCCGGAAGCGGCGCAGCGCTCGCGGGGCGCCCACCAGTTCGCGCGCCCCGCGAGCCGCATCGTCACGGGCAGCAGCACCACCCGGATGAGGGTGGCGTCGACGAGGATCGTCAGGGCCGTGCCGATCCCCAGTTCCTTGAGGAACACGACGCCGCCGGTGGCGTACGACAGGAAGGACAGCGCGAGGATGCCGGCCGCCGCGGTGATCAGCGGGGCGCTGCGCCGGATGCCCTCGCCGACCGCGCTTACGGTGTCCCCGGGCCCCGTCGCCCCATCATGGAGACGCTGGGCGATCTCGTCCGAGTGCTGCCAGGCACGCGCCTTGAGGACCTCGATGGGAGCTTCCCAGCAACGCAACGCAACGCAGCGCGCAGGCGGCGTGCCGCCGGGACATTCGCTCCCCTCAGCGTCCTGCGACACGATGCGCCGACAGCGTCCGCCACCGGAGACCTGGCCCACCGCGTCGATGAGGCCGCTCCGCGTCGTGGCGGAAGAAGGGCGTCTCCCGGTCCTCGACGCCCCGTCCACAGCCTCCGGCGACAGGCCGGGACACCGAGCGGCGACCGTCCGCCGGCCCTCGGATCAGGAACCGGCCTCGTCACCCGCGGAGCCCGGGGAGCCCGCGGAGCCCGCGGAGCCCGGGGTGCTCGTGGCACCCGCGCCGGCCGTGGTGCCCGCAGCGCCCGTGGAGTCCGTCCCGCTCACGGGCTGCCGGCGGTCCATCGCCGCCAGCGCCCGCTGCGCCAGCGGGTGGCCGCGGACCAGCTCGCCCAGCGAGGTCGAGCCCTGTGTGATGTCCCTGAACGCCTTCCAGGCGGGACGGAAACCGGTCAGGGCCGCGTGGAAGAGTCCCGGCCGGCGTTCGAAGATCGCCAGCATGCGCTTGCCCACGCTCATCTCGACGCCCAGCCCGGCCTTGATCGCGAACGCGTAGTTCAGGGCCTGCTTGCGCGCGTCCACGGCGTCGTGCGCCTCGGAGATCCGCACCGCCCACTCCCCCGCGAGCCGTCCCGAGCGCAGCGCGAAGGAGATGCCCTCCCGCGTCCACGGCTCCAGGAGCCCCGCCGCGTCCCCGCACACCAGGACCCGGCCGCGCGACAGCGGCGAGTCGTCGGCACGGCAGCGCGTCAGATGGCCGGAGGAGATGCTCGGCTCAAAACCGGCGAGGCCGAGCCGCCCGACGAAGTCCTCCAGGTACCGCTTGGTCGCCGCGCCCTCGCCGCGCGCCGAGATCACACCGACCGTCAGGGTGTCGCCCTTGGGGAAGACCCAGCCGTAACTGCCCGGCAGCGGCCCCCAGTCGATGAGGACCCGCCCTTTCCAGTCCTCGGCGACCGTCTGAGGCACCGGGATCTCCGCCTCCAGGCCGAGGTCGACCTGGTCGAGCTTCACCCCGACGTGCGCGCCTATCCGACTGGCGCTGCCGTCCGCGCCGACGACGGCCCGCGCCAGCACCGTCTCCCCGCCCTGCAGGACGACGGCGACCGTACGACGGTCCGGCACCGCCGACCCGTGCTGCTCCACCCGTGTCACCGTCGCCCCGGTACGCAGCTCGGCGCCCGCCTTCTGCGCGTGCTCGACGAGCTGCTGGTCGAACTCGGGCCGGTTGATCAGCCCGAACAGCATCTGCCGGGAGCGCCGGGTCCGGGTGAACCGCCCGTTGTGGGAGAACGTCACCGCGTGCACACGGTCCTGGAAGGGAAGGTCGAAGCCGGGCGGAAGAGTGTCGCGCGAGGGACCGATGATGCCGCCGCCGCACGTCTTGTAGCGGGGCAGCTCCGCCTTCTCCAGCAACAGCACGCGCCGCCCCGCGACCGCCGCCGCGTAGGCGGCCGAGGCCCCCGCCGGTCCCGCGCCCACCACGACGACGTCCCAGACCTGACGCGCGTCGTCCGCCGAAGAGTTCTCGCTGCTCACGATGGTCTACTGCTCCGATCAAACCGCATGCCGCACCTGACCCCCGCATCCTACGGCGGCATTGCCGCAGGCCACTGTGGGAGGATCCCCGTACTCATCGGTACAACGTCGCACCCACAAGGAGCGTGCCCATGTCGTCGAATCCGGTCGCCGAGACCGTCTCCTCCCTGATGCCCAGGGCGAAGGAGGAGCTCACCGCGCTGGTGGCCTTCAAGTCGGTGGCGGACTTCGACCAGTTCCCGCGCAGCGAGAGCGTGGGCGCCGCCAACTGGATAGCCGCGGCGCTGCGCGCCGAGGGCTTCCAGGACGTGGACCTGCTCGACACGCCGGACGGCACGCAGTCGGTGTACGGGTACCTGCCCGGGCCCGAGGGTGCCAAGACGGTGCTGCTGTACGCCCATTACGACGTGCAGCCGCCGCTGGACGAGGCCGGCTGGGCCACCCCGCCGTTCGAGCTGACCGAGCGCGACGGCCGCTGGTACGGGCGCGGTGCCGCCGACTGCAAGGGCGGCGTGCTGATGCACCTGCTCGCGCTGCGCGCGCTGAAGGCGAACGGCGGCGTGCCGGTGCACGTCAAGGTCATCGCCGAGGGTTCGGAGGAGCAGGGCACCGGCGGCCTGGAGCGGTACGCCGAGCAGCACCCCGAGCTGCTGGCAGCGGACACCATCGTCATCGGCGACGCGGGCAACTTCCGGGTCGGGCTGCCGACGGTCACCTCGACGCTGCGCGGCATGACGCTCGTGCGCGTGAAGGTGGACACCCTCCAGGGCAACCTGCACTCGGGCCAGTTCGGCGGTGCGGCGCCCGACGCGCTGGCCGCGCTGATCCGCGTACTGGACTCGCTGCGCGCCGAGGACGGCTCGACGACCGTCGACGGCCTGGCGACGGACAGCCGGTGGGAGGGGCTGGCGTACGACGAGGAGCAGTTCCGCCGGGACGCGCGAGTGCTCGACGGAGTGGAGCTGATCGGCTCCGGCTCGGTCGCCGACCGCATCTGGGCCCGCCCGGCCGTCACGGTGCTCGGCATCGACTGTCCGCCGGTCGTCGGTGCCACCCCGTCGGTGCAGGCGAGTGCCCGCGCGCTGGTGAGCCTGAGGGTGCCGCCGGGCGTGGACGCGGCCGAGGCCACCAAGCTGCTCCAGGCACACCTGGAGACGCGCACGCCGTGGGGTGCCCGGGTCGGCGTCGAGCAGATCGGGCAGGGCCAGGCGTTCCGCGCCGACACCACCAGCCCGGCGTACCAGGCCATGGCGGACGCGATGGCGGTGGCGTACCCGGGCCAGGAGATGCAGTACGCCGGTCAGGGCGGCTCGATTCCGCTGTGCAACACGCTGGCCGCGCTGTACCCGCGGGCGGAGATCCTGCTGATCGGCCTGAGCGAGCCGGAGGCGCAGATCCACGCCGTGAACGAGAGCGTGTCCCCCGAGGAACTGGAGCGGCTGTCGGTCGCGGAGGCCCTCTTCCTGCGCAACTACGCGGCGAGCTGAGCCGGTCCGGCCCGCGCTCTGCCGTCGGCAGAGCGTCCTCGCCACCTGGCGGGCCCCTGCCTACGCTCGTGCCGTGGACATCGTCGAGCTCCTCCCGTGCCTGCACCTGCTGCGCTTCCCGGTCGGCCAGGCCTACCTCTGGCGCGACGGCGACGAGCTGACGCTCATCGACGCCGGGCCGGCCGGGTCCGGGGCGCGCATCGCCGCTTCGGCACGGGCCGCCGGACGCGTACGGCGTGTCGTCCTCACCCACTTCCACGAGGACCACGCGGGCGGGGCGGGCGAGGTCGCCGCGCTCACCGGGGCCGAGGTGGTGGCCCACGCCCTGGAGGCGCCCGTCGTACGGGGCGAGGTGCCGGGCCCGCCGCCCGTGTTCGAGGACTGGGAGCGCCCGCTGCACGCGGACGCCGTCCGGCGGCTTCGACCGGCCCGCGCAGGTGACCGAGGTGTCCGGCGGTGACGTCCTCGACTTCGGCGGCGGGGCACTCGTCGTCCACGTCCCCGGTCACACGGACGGCAGCATCGCGCTCCTCCTCCCGAGTCACGGTGTGCTGTTCACGGGGGACGCCGTCGCCGCGTCGCCGGTCGACGGCGGTGTGATGCTCGGTGTGTTCAACGTCGACCGGGACCGGGCCGTCGACTCCTTCCGGCGATTGGCGGACCTGGACGCGGAGGTGGCCTGCTTCGGGCACGGGGATCCGGTGATCCGCCGGGCCGCGGAGGCGCTCCGGGAAGCGGCGCGGGCCCACGGGGCGACCGGCTGACGTCAGCCGACCGGAGTGCCCGCCTCCAGATACAGTGCGGCCCCGCGTTCCCGGGCCCGCAGGGCCCAGCGCAGACGCTCGTAGCGGACCGGGGGCAGGAGGTCGGCGGCCTCGTCCTCCGTGACGAAGCGCCAGTCGCGCAGTTCGGGGCCGGGCAGCAGCACCCGGCCGGCGTCCGCGGGATCGAGCCGACCGCCGTCGAAGAGCAGCCGCAGACCGCCGTAGCCGGGGGGCACGGGCGATTCCCAGTCGACGACCAGCAGGGCGGGTACGTCGTCGAGGCGGATGCCGGTCTCCTCGGCGACCTCGCGCATCCCGGCGCGGGCGGGCGCCTCGCCGGGTTCGACGACTCCCCCGGGGAACTCCCAGCCGGGCTTGTAGGTGGGGTCGACGAGCAGGACGCGGTCCTGCTCGTCGAAGAGCAGGACGCCGGCGGCGACGGTCTCGCCGGTGGGCTCGGGTGTCTGCACGATGTCGCAGACGGGGAGGGCGTCGGCATGGACGGCCTCGGCGATGCGGGCGGCGGCCTCGTAGGGGCTGAGGGCGCCGGTGTCGACCGGGTGGGCGTCGGCGGTCAGCCACGACGCGAGGGCGGCCCGGTACGGCTCTATGTGGTCGTACGACCACTGCCGCACGCGTATCTCGCCGTCGGCCGGGCCCTCCGGTATGTCGCGGCCCGCTATCCGCTCCCGCAGGATCGTTTCGGCCGGAGCCAGCAGGACGTGCCGGACCTCGATCCTGCGGGCGGCGAGGCCGCCGAAGATCTCGTCGCGGTACTCCTGGCGCAGCAGGGTCATCGGGACCACGAGGGTCCCGCCGAGCTCGGCGAGCATGGCGGCCGCCGTGTCGATCACGAGGCGGCGCCAGATCGGCAGATCCTGGAAGTCGCCGACCTCGGCGAGGCGTTTGGGCGGCAGCAGCCGCGCGAGCGCACCGCCGACGACTTCCGGGTCGAAGAGCGCGCTGTTCGGGATCAGTTCGATCAGTTCCCGTGCGGTGGTGGTCTTGCCCGCACCGAACGCGCCGTTGATCCAGACGACGGTCACAGGTCCCCCTCTTCCGTTGGCCCCCTGAGGCTTGCCCGCTTCACCCTGCCACGGAAACCAGGCCCAGTTGAGGGCGTACGCGGACGGCGCCGGCGCCCCCCGGAGGGGCACCGGCGCCGCGTGGTCCGGATGGTGCTTGTGGTGCTTTTGTTGCTTTTGGTGCGTGTGGGTCGGTGTGCGTCAGCCAAGCTGCCTGAGGTTTTCCTGGTCCAGGGCGAGGTTCTCGGTGTGGACCGTGTCGTTGACGATGCCGACGGGGTCCATCTCGAGGTGGATCGGAAGGCCCTCCGGGGCGGCGTGGGACGGACTGACGGCCGCGACGACGAAACCGGTGGCGAGGGAGGCGATGGCGAGCATGCTGCGCTTCTTCATGCCTGCTCCAACTGCGCCACGGCGCCGGGGTCACGGTCCGGGCCGCACAAGTCACGGAATGGACCACGCGCGCCCCGCCCGGGCCCCGGGCCGACCGGACTCGTGCCCCGGTCGGCCTCGGACGTCCCGGGCCCGGACTCCCGCACTCCGGACCAGCCGCTCTCGCAACCCGACGCTGGGACCTGCCGACCTCGCCCGCCCGCACCCGAACCCGCCGGTCGCCCACACACCCACGCCCGAACCCGCCGGCCTCGCACGCCCACACCCGGACCCGCCGGCCGCCCACACACCCACGCCCGAACCCGCCGACCTCGCCCGCCCACACCCGGACCCGCCGGCCTCGCACGCCCACGCCCGGACCCGCCGGCCTCGCACGCCCACACCCGGACCCGCCGGCCTCGCACGCCCACGCTCACTCAGGCCCGAGCCGGCACCGGCCGGCCGGGGGCGCCCGGTGCAGCACACCACCCCGCGCCCGTACCGGCCGTCTCACCCGCACGCGCCTCTCGAGCCCGGACCGGTACCGACCCGCCGGGACGGCCCGCCACACGACCCCTGCGCTCTCCCCCGCCTTCCGGTCCCGCGTTCGGCCCGGATTCGGGTTCGGGTTCGGTTCAGACCCGCGCCGGGGTCACGCCCGCCGTCCTCGTGAGCGCCGCCGCGGCCGCGCCCACCAGCCCCGCGTCCGTCCCCATCTGGGCGGGCACGACCGTCAGGCGCTGCACGAAGGACAGGGTCGCGTAGTCGGTGAGGGCCTTGCGCAGGGGGGCGAAGAGCACGTCGCCCGCCTTGCCCACCCCCCCGCCCACCACGGCGATGTCGATCTCGACGAGGGTCGCGGTGGCGGCGATTCCGGCGGCCAGGGCCTGTGCCGCCCGTTCGAAGGAGGCCACGGCGACGGGGTCCCCCAGGCGCGCGGCGGCGGCGACCGCTGCGGCGGAGGTGTCGCCGTCAGGGCCCGGGCGCCAGCCGGCGTCGAGTGCGCGCCGGGCGATGTTGGGGCCGCTCGCTATGCGTTCCACGCAGCCGCGCGCGCCGCACGGGCAGGGGTCCCCGTCCAGGTCCACGCTGATGTGGCCGATGTGCCCGGCGTTTCCGGTCGGGCCGGGGTGCAGCCGGCCGTTGAGGACCAGACCGCCGCCGACACCCGTCGAGACCACCATGCACAGCGCGTTGTCGTGCCCGCGGGCGGCGCCCTGCCAGTGTTCGGCCGCCGTGATGGCCACGCCGTCGCCGATCAGCTCGACGGGCAGGTCACCGGCGGCGGCGCGGACCCGCCGGACGAGCGGGTAGTCGCGCCAGCCGGGCACGTTGACCGGACTGACCGTGCCGGCGGAGGCGTCGACCGGGCCGGCGCTGCCGATGCCGACGGCCGTGGCCCTCCCCCACAGCGGCGACGCGGCCAGCTCGCCGAGCACGGACTCGACGGCCCGCATCACGGTGTCGCCGTCCTCCTGGGCGGGCGTCGCACGCTGTGCGCGGGCCTGGATGCGGCCGTGGCCGTCCACCAGCGCTCCGGCGATCTTGGTGCCGCCGATGTCCAGCGCAGCCACGAGGTCGGTGTGCATCAGAGTCGGATCTCCCCGTCGGACCGAAAAAACGAAAAATGACGAGCACATGAACATGCAGTAGACCGGTCCCGCGGTGGGGACGGGGACCGGAGAGTGCGATGGACAGTATCTCCCGCATCTGACAACGTTGTCCAGGCTCTATGCTCGACGCCACATCCTCATACAAGTGCATCACCCAGGCATCCCCCGTGGACGACAGGAGCCGACGCAATCCCGTGGACGACAGGACAGGACACCGCACCGTGCCCGAGACGCCCCGCCGCGCAGACCGCCTCCCCGGGAACCGTTACGGCAATCGCCCGACCATGAAGGACGTCGCCGCCCGGGCCGGGGTCGGCCTCAAGACCGTCTCCCGGGTGGTCAACGGGGAGCCGGGCGTCACCCCGGAGACCGAGCGCCGCGTCCAGGAGGCCATCGACGCGCTCGGCTTCCGCCGCAACGACAGCGCGCGGGTGCTCCGCAAGGGCCGTACCGCCAGCATCGGGCTGGTCCTGGAGGACCTGGCCGACCCCTTCTACGGGCCGCTCAGCCGCGCCGTGGAGGAGGTGGCCCGCGCGCACGGCGCCCTGCTGATCAACGGGTCCAGCGCGGAGGACCCGGACCGCGAACAGGAACTGGTGCTGGCGCTGTGCGCGCGGCGCGTGGACGGACTGGTGGTGATCCCCGCCGGGGACGACCACCGGTATCTGGAGCCGGAGCTCAAGGCGGGCGTCGCCACGGTGTTCGTGGACCGTCCGGCGGGGCGGATCGACGCCGACGTGGTGCTGTCCGACAACTTCGGCGGTGCCCGCGACGGCGTCGCCCACCTCATCGCGCACGGGCACCGCAGGATCGGCTTCATCGGTGACATGCCCCGCATCCACACCGCGGCCGAGCGGCTGCGCGGCTACCGGGCGGCCATGGAGGACGCGGGCATACCGGTGAAGGACTCCTGGATGTCGCTGGGCGTCACCGACCCCGTGCGGGTGCGCCGGGCGGCCGAGGACATGCTCGCCGATGCCCATCCGGTCACCGCGATCTTCACCGGCAACAACCGGGTGACGGTCACCGTGATCCGCGTCCTCGCCGAGCAGGCCCGCGGCGTGGCCCTGGTCGGCTTCGACGACATCGAGCTCGCCGACCTGCTCCAGCCGGGCGTCACCGTGGTCGCCCAGGACGCGGCGGCCCTCGGCCGCACCGCCGCCGAGCGGCTCTTCAGGCAACTGGACGGCACCCTGCTCTCGCCCGACCGCATCGAACTGCCGACCAGGCTGGTCACCCGGGGCTCGGGCGAGTTGCCGCCGGCGGACTGAGCGCCCCGGGACCGGGGACTGGGCGGCAACGTCCGAGGGCAGCCGTGCCGCCCTCGGACGTTCCCGCGTACGACCTCCGCGACCGCCGTCCCACCACCGGGAGGGAACCCCACCGTGCCGAAGCCACTCGGCGAGGACCGGACGCTGCGAGCGCTCGGGCTGGCCGGCGTGCCGCGTGAGGAGCCGCTGCTGTACCCGGGCGCGTGGCCGCGGGAGTCGGGGCTGCTCGACGGGGACCGGCTGCTGCCGCTGGACGGGCCGGTGCACGAGGACGGTGCCGACCGGGTTCCCGTGCTCGCGATCGGCTCGAACGCGAGCCCGGGACAGCTGCGCCACAAGATGGCCGAGTTCGGGATCGGTTCGCCGATCCCGATGGTCAAGTCCCGGGTCACCGGCGTCGACGTCGGTGTCTCCGCCCATGTGAGCCGTATGGGCTATGTGTCCGCCTCGCCGGTGCGCGCCCCGGGCGTCGTCCGGGAGCTGTTCGTCCTCTGGCTCGACGCCGAGCAGCTCGCCGTGATCGACGCGAGCGAGGGCGTGCCGATGGCGGCCGGCAACTTCGACCGGGCCTGGCTCCCCGCGACCGACGTGCGCGTCGAGACGGCCGACGGCACGGTGCTGCGCGGGACGTACGCCTACGTCAACCGCCACGGAGTCCTGCACGACGGCAATGGGGCACCGCGTCGGCACCCGGGCGAACAGCGCCCGCTGCTCACCGAGTTGCTGCAGGGGTCGGCCCGGCTGCGCGAGCTGTTCGGGGTGACACCCGAGGAGTTCTGCGCCCGGGCGCGGGCCGACCGGCGGCTGTGCGAGCGGGGAACGCGACTGTTCGCCGAGGAGAAGCGGGTGACGGCGTCCGGCCTGGAGCGGTACGTGCTCTCCGGCCGGACCGACGGGCCGCTCCCCGGGGCCCAGCCGCCGCCTACTGCGCCGATGCCGTGAGGTCGCCCCGCCGCGGCGAGGAGAAGCCTTCCAGGTCGGCGCGGGTCAGGCCGGTGAGCCGGGCGACCTCGCCGATGTCGAGGGCACCGCAGTCCAGGCCGCGCAGCAGATAGCCGCTGAGGGCCTTGGCGGTGGCGGGCTCGTCCATGACGTCGCCGCCGGTGCGGCTCACGTAGCGGGCGAGGCGGGCGGCGGCCTGCTCGAAGCCCTCGCGGTAGAAGGCGAAGACGGCCGCGTACCGGGTCGGGATGTGGCCGGGGTGCATGTCCCAGCCCTGGTAGTAGGCGCGGGCCAGCGCACGGCGGGTGAGGCCGTAGTGCAGCCGCCAGGCGTCGTGGACCTTCTCGGTGGCGCCGACCGGCAGGACGTTGGTGGAACCGTCCGAGACGCGTACACCGGTGCCCGCGGCGGCGACCTGCATCACCGCCTTGGCGTGGTCGGCGGCCGGGTGGTCGCTGGCCTGGTAGGCGGCGGAGACCCCGAGGCAGGCGCTGTAGTCGAAGGTGCCGTAGTGCAGGCCGGTGGCGCGGCCCTCGGCGGCCTGGATCATGCGGGCGACGGCGGCGGTGCCGTCGGCGGCCAGGATGGACTGGCTGGTCTCGATCTGGATCTCGAAGCCGATCCGGCCGGGCTCCAGTCCGCGTGCCTTCTCGAACGCCTCCAGGAGACGCACCATGGCGGTGACCTGCTCGGGGTACGTCACCTTCGGCAGCGTGAGGACCAGCCCGTCGGGCAGGCCGCCGGCCTCCATCAGGCCGCTGAGGAAGACGTCGAGCGTGCGGATGCCCCGGTCGCGCACCTGGGCCTCCATGCACTTCATGCGGATGCCCATGTACGGGGCCGCCGTGCCCTGGTCGTACGCCTCGGCGATCAGCCGGGCCGCGCGGGCCGCGGCCTCGTCCTCCTCGGCGTCGGACCGGTTGCCGTAACCGTCCTCGAAGTCGACGCGCAGGTCCTCGACCGGCTCGCGCTCCAGCTTGGCGCGCACCCGGGAGTACACCGGCTCGGCGAGATCGTCGGTGAGCCCCAGCACGGCGGCGAAGGACGCGGCGTCCGGGGCGTGCTCGTCGAGGGCGGCGAGGGCCCGGTCGCCCCAGGAGCGGATCGTGTCGGCGGCGAAGACGTCGCCGGGTACGTAGACCGTGTGGACGGGCTGGCGGGTGCCCGGGTCTCCGGGGTAGCGGCGCTCGAGTTCCGCGTCGACCGGTGCGAGGGAGGCGCTGATCTCCTCGCCGACGGCGCCTGCGAGGCTCGTTGCCACCTTCTCCTGCTGACCCATCCCACACCCTCCTGTTTTCCGCTGAACGGAATCAATAATCCGTACAGCGAAGTTATCTGTCGGTCCGTCGCCGGTCAACACCATCCTGCGCAGACGCCGAGGCCCCCGCGACCAGGACGGTCGCGGGGGCCTCGGCGTCGATCCGACGGGCTGCTCAGCCCTTGCGGCTCTCGACTTCCTCGGTCAGCTGCGGGACGACGTCGAAGAGGTCGCCGACGACGCCGTAGTCGACCAGGTCGAAGATCGGGGCCTCGGCGTCCTTGTTGATCGCCACGATCGTCTTCGAGGTCTGCATGCCGGCCCGGTGCTGGATCGCGCCGGAGATGCCGGAGGCGATGTACAGCTGCGGCGACACGGACTTGCCGGTCTGGCCGACCTGGTTGGTGTGCGGGTACCAGCCCGCGTCCACCGCGGCGCGCGAGGCACCGACGGCCGCGCCGAGCGAGTCGGCGAGCGCCTCGATGATCGCGAAGTTCTCCGCGCCGTTGACGCCACGGCCGCCGGAGACGACGATCGCGGCCTCGGTCAGCTCCGGGCGGCCGGTCGACTCACGCGGCGTGCGCGCGGTGACCTTGGTGCCGGTCGCCTGGGCGGAGAAGGACACCGACAGGGCCTCGACCGCACCGGCGGCCGGGGCCGGCTCGACGGCGGCCGAGTTCGGCTTCACCGTGATGACCGGGGTGCCCTTGGAGACACGGGACTTGGTGGTGAAGGCGGCGGCGAACACCGACTGGGTGGCCACCGGGCCCTCGTCGCCGGCCTCCAGGTCGACGGCGTCGGTGATGACGCCCGATCCGAGGCGCAGCGCCAGACGGGCGGCGATCTCCTTGCCCTCGGCGGAGGACGGGACCAGCACGGCGGCCGGGGACACGGCCTCGTGGGCGGCCTGCAGGGCGTCCACCTTGGGCACGACCAGGTAGTCGGCGTACTCGGCGGCCTCGTGGGTCAGCACCTTCACCGCGCCGTGCTCGGCGAGCGTGGCGGCGGTGTCGCCGGCGCCGTTGCCGAGGGCCACGGCGACCGGCTCGCCGATGCGGCGGGCCAGCGTCAGCAGCTCCAGAGTGGGCTTGCGGACGGCGCCGTCCACGTGGTCGACGTAGACGAGAACTTCAGCCATGGGACTTCTTCTCTCCTGCTTGCGAGATATGAGGGGCGGTCTGCGGGTCCGGGGCTCAGATGAACTTCTGGCCCGCGAGGAACTCGGCGAGCTGCTTGCCGCCCTCGCCCTCGTCCTTGACGATCGTGCCCGCGGTGCGCGCCGGGCGCTCGGCGGCCGACTCCACGACCGTGTAGGCGTTCTCGAGACCGACCTCGTCCTCGTCGATGTCGAGGTCGGAGAGGTCCCAGGACTCCACCGGCTTCTTCTTGGCCGCCATGATGCCCTTGAAGGACGGGTAGCGCGCCTCGCCCGACTGGTCGGTGACCGACACGACCGCCGGCAGCGACGCCTCGAGCTGCTCCGTGGCGGAGTCGCCGTCGCGGCGGCCCTTGACCGTGCCGCCCTCGACGGAGACCTCGGAGAGCAGGGTCACCTGCGGCACACCGAGGCGCTCGGCCAGCAGCGCGGGAACCACGCCCATGGTGCCGTCGGTGGAGGCCATGCCGGAGATCACCAGGTCGTAGCCGGCCTTCTCGACGGCCTTGGCCAGGACCAGGGAGGTGCCGATGGCGTCGGTGCCGTGCAGGTCGTCGTCCTCGACGTGGATCGCCTTGTCAGCGCCCATGGACAGCGCCTTGCGCAGGGCGTCCTTGGCGTCCTCCGGGCCCACCGTCAGGACGGTGACCTCGACGTCGTCGTCCGCGTTCTCAGAGATCTGCAGCGCCTGCTCGACCGCGTACTCGTCCAGTTCGGAGAGCAGACCGTCCACGTCGTCCCGGTCGACGGTCAGGTCATCGGCGAAGTGCCGGTCGCCAGTGGCGTCGGGCACGTACTTCACAGTGACAACGATCCTCAAGCTCACGCCGGCTCTCCTACTGCATCGACATTTCAGTACTGCCTGCTTGCAGGCAGCATAGGCGCCTCAAGCGGCCGATCCCGGTCGGGGCGATCCGCGCTCCGCCCGGAATATTACTCGTCAGTACATCCAGTTCTTTCCCGCTAAGCAAGCGCTTTGAACTGTGACCTTCGCAACGCAGCGTAACCGGAACTCGACGGGTTCGCAGAGGCGCCCCCAAGGGGCGTCGCGGGGGAGATCAGTCGCGCAGGCCGTTGTACCGCCCCTGGTGGTACAGCAGGGGGCTGCCGGTGCCCGTGGGATCGCCGAGGAGCACTTCGGCCAGGACGATGCGGTGGTCCCCGGCGGGCACCCGGCCGACGACGCGGCACACCAGCCAGGCGAGTACGTCGTCCAGCACCGGCACGCTCTCGGGGCCCTCCCGCCAGGCGGTGGGCGCGCCGAAGCGGTCGGCACCGCTGCGGGCGAAGGTGGTCGCGAGGTCCCGTTGATGCTCACCGAGCAGATGGACCCCCACGTGGTCGGCCGCCGACACCGCGGGCCAGCTGGAGGATCCGGTACCGATGCCGAAGGAGAGCATCGGCGGCTGAGTGGAGACAGAGGTGAGGGAGGTGGCCGTGAAACCGACCGGGCGGCCGGACTCTCCGCGCGCGGTGATCACGGCCACCCCCGCCGCGTGCCGCCGGAAGACGGACCGCAGCAGGTCGGCGGTGGCGAGCCGCGGCGCGGCGAGGTCGGGGGTGGCCGTCATACGGGGTGTCCTTCTGCGTTGCGCCTCGCTCCGGGGAGAGAGAGCGAAGCAGTACGGGCAGGCTGACGATGGGTGGCGCGCACAGTCAAATACGTCCCGGGATGTGAGAGCTGTGGAGAACGCCTCACGACCGGCGTGGTGGTGGTCACACCGCCTCCCCCAGCGCGGCGATGACATCCGCCTTGCGCGGCAGGCCGACGGCGCGCCGTACGACGCGGCCGCCGGCGTCGAGGACCAGCACGGTCGGGGTCTTGAGCACGTCGAGCGCGCGCACCAGCTCCAGGCGGTGTTCGGCGTCGATCTCGACGTGGGCGACGCCGGGGACCATACCGGCGACCTCGGCGAGGATCCGCCGGGTGGCCCGGCAGGGGGCGCAGAAGGCGGTGGAGAACTGCACGAGCGTGGCGCGTTCCCCCAGTGCCGCGCCCAGGTCGCCCGCGCCGAGCCGGCGACCGGCCGAGTCGAGCCGGCGACCGGCCGCGTCGAGCCGCGGGCCCGCCGCAGCGAGCCCCGTTCCGGCCGCGTCGAACCGCTTGCCGTCGCTCCGCCCGCGCACCCGCGTGCCCCCGTTCCGCCGCCACCGCGGCACTCCGTCGACACGCTTCGCACGCGCCATCTGTCCGATCGTCGTACAGGTCAGCACTCGTGGGACGGCGGAGATTCCCTTCCCACCGTCGTGATTCGGCCACACGGCGGCCGATGACGTGATGAGGATCTCGCCACGGCGGGGCACCAAGGCTGGTACACCGGCCGTTCTTGGGGCACGATCTGCGACAAGCCGTAAACCTACGGCTGCGTAACTTTCGACTGGGAGTTCCCCTTCCCAGGCAGAGAAGGAAGGGCCCGACCCGCCCATGGCAGAACTCGTCTACCGCCCGGTCATCGGTCTCGCCCGCACCATGTTCAAGGTGTGGGACCTCAAGATCGACTGCCGTGGGTCGGAGAACATCCCGCGCTCGGGCGGCGCCGTACTGGTGAGCAACCACATCAGCTACCTGGACTTCATCTTCAACGGCCTGGCGGCGCTTCCGCAGAAGCGGCTGGTGCGGTTCATGGCGAAGGAGTCGGTCTTCCGGCACCGGGTCTCCGGTCCGCTGATGCGGGGGATGAAGCACATCCCGGTGGACCGCAAGCAGGGCGAGGCGGCGTACGCGCACGCCCTGGACTCGCTGCGGTCCGGTGAGATCATCGGAGTCTTCCCGGAGGCGACGATCTCCGAGTCGTTCACGCTCAAGAGCTTCAAGTCGGGCGCCGCGCGCCTGGCGCAGGAGGCGGGCGTTCCGCTGGTCCCGATGGCGGTGTGGGGCACCCAGCGGCTGTGGACCAAGGGGCACCCGCGCAACTTCAGGCGCAGCCACATCCCGGTCACCATCCGGGTCGGCGAGGCGCTGGAGGCCTCCCGCGAGCAGTACGCGGGCGCCATCACCCGTCGGCTGCGCGAGCGCGTGCAGGAGCTGCTGGAGGCCGCGCAGCGCGCCTACCCGGTGCGCCCCAGGGGCGCCGACGACACGTGGTGGATGCCGGCCCACCTCGGCGGTACGGCCCCGACGCCGGAGCAGCTGCGCACGGCCGAGGCGCACTGACCCCGGCCGGGGCGGGCCGCTCCGGCTACGACGACAGCGCGGGCGGGAGGATCGCCCACAGGTGCGGTCGGTCGGTGGCCGCCCTCAGCGCGTCCAGCACGACCGGATGCGGTGCCGCGTACAGCTCCGGGTAGTCCTCCTCCCCCGCCTCGAAGTCCGGCGTGAAGGCCAGCCGCTCCCTCCCCAGGGAGAACTGCGCGTTCACGCCGGGCTTGTTGCCGCGCGGGTCCTGCCGGTGCCAGGCCCCGTTGAACCGTACGGCGACGAGCCCGTGCACCACGTCGAAGCGCTGATAGCACAGCGCGGTCGGGATGTCCTCGGCCCGCAGCAGCGCGGCCAGCGCGTGCGCCTTGGCGTAACAGATGCCGGTGCGCTGCTCCAGGACGTCGGAGGCGCGCCAGGTGACGCGCGGATCGCCGACGTCCTGCGAGTGCGGGATGGTGTCGCGTACGAACTCGAACGCCAGTTGTGCATAGACATACGAGTCCTCCGCCTCCTTCGCGAGGCGTCCGGCCACCTCCCGTACGCGGGGGTGGTCGTGGTCGATGACCTCGTCGGCGGCCAGATAGGCGGACAGGTCGTGGGTCTCCTGGATCAGCTCCATGCCCGCAGAGCATAGGAACACGATCACCCATCAGTCAATGACTTTTCAGGTGACCGCATACCTATGCAGACCTCGGGTGTTGCCCGCTACCGCGCCATCTCCTCCTTGAGCGCCGCCACGAACGCGTCCACGTCGTCCTCGGTGGTGTCGAAGGCGCACATCCAGCGGACGTCGCCCGCGGCCTCGTCCCAGAAGTAGAAGCGGAACCGCTTCTGCAGACGCTCGCTCACCTCGTGCGGCAGCCGGGCGAAGACCGCGTTGGCCTGCACCGGGTAGAGGATCTCCACCCCGTGCACGGCGCGGACGCCCTCCGCCAGCCGCTGGGCCATCTCGTTGCCGTGCCGGGCGTTGCGCAGCCACAGGTCCTTGGCGAGCAGGGCCTCGAGCTGCACCGAGACGAAGCGCATCTTGGAGGCCAGCTGCATCGACAGCTTGCGCAGGTGCTTCATGTGGCGCACGGCGTCCTGGTTGAGGACCACGACCGCCTCGCCGAACAGGGCGCCGTTCTTGGTGCCGCCGAGCGAGAGGAGGTCGACGCCGACCGCGTTGGTGAACGTCCGCATCGGAACGTCCAGGGAGGCGGCGGCGTTGGATATACGCGAACCGTCCAGGTGCACCTTCATGCCGTGCGCGTGGGCGTGCTCGCAGATGGCGCGGATCTCGTCGGGCGTGTAGAGGGTGCCGAGCTCGGTGCTCTGGGTGATCGAGACGACCTGCGGCATCGCGCGGTGCTCGTCGTCCCAGCCGTACGCCTGCCGGTCGATCAGCTCGGGTGTGAGCTTACCGTCGGGCGTGGGCACGGTGAGCAGCTTCAGGCCGCCCATCCGCTCGGGGGCGCCGCCCTCGTCGACGTGGATGTGCGCGCTCTCGGCGCAGATCACCGCGCCCCAGCGGTCGGTGACCGCCTGGAGCGCGACGACGTTGGCGCCGGTGCCGTTGAAGACCGGGAACGCCTCGGCGCCGGACCCGAAGTGGCTGCGGATCACACGCTGGAGGTTCTCGGTGTACTCGTCCTCGCCGTACGCGACCTGGTGCCCGCCGTTGGCCAGGGCCAGGGCGGCGAGCACCTCGGGGTGCGCGCCGGCGTAGTTGTCACTGGCGAAACCGCGGACCTCGGGGTCGTGGTGGCGACGCGCGTCGGTCTTCGGGGGGTTCACGGCTTCTCGGTCAGCCACAGACGGTTTCCGTTCACTTCCGCGGCGGGCTTCTCCCAGACTCCGGCGACGGCCTCGGCGAGGTCACGCACGTCCGTGAAACCCGCGAACTTCGCGTTGGGGCGCTCGGCGCGCATCGCGTCGTGCACCAACGCCTTGACCACCAGGATCGCAGCCGCCGACGTCGGCCCCTGCTCACCCCCCGCCTTGCGGAAGTAGTCCGCCATGGCCAGCGTCCACGCCTCCGCGGCCGCCTTGGCGGCCGAGTAGGCGGCGTTGCCCGCGGTGGGGTGGGTCGCGCCGGCTGCGCTGATCAGGACGTAGCGGCCGCGGGCACTGCGCTGGAGGGCTTCGTGGAAGGCGAGGGAGGTGTGCTGCACGGTGCGGATGAGCAGCTTCTCCAGCAGGTCCCAGTCGCCGAGGTCGGTCTTGGTGAAGTTCTGGCTGCCGCGCCAGCCGCCGACGAGGTGGACCAGACCGTCGACGCGGCCGAACTCCTTCTCGATGCGGTCGGCCCACGCGCGGGTGGAGTCCAGGTCGAGCAGGTCGACCGTCTCACCGGTGACCGCGGCGCCGCCGTGCGCGTAGCGCGCCGCGTCGACGGCCTCCGCCAGCCGCTCCGGGTCGTTGTCCGAGCCGACGACCGTCGCACCCGCCTCGGCGAGCCGCAGCAGCGCGGCCCGTCCGGCGGGTCCGCCCGCTCCGGCCACCGCGATCACCGCGCCGTCGAGCGCCCCGTTCCCCATGGTCCTCGCCTCCCGAGCCTGTACCTGCTGAGCCTGTTCCCGCTGGGCCTGTTCCCGCATGCCGTCGCTCACGCGGCGGCCCGCTCGGCACCGTCCGCCGTGATGCCCTTGGTGGAGGCGATCACGTTCTTCAGCTTCTTGGACAGGGCCTCGTAGAACATGCTCAGCGGAAACTCGTCCGGAAGCACGTCGTCGACGAGCTTGCGCGGAGGCAGGTTCAGGTCCAGCGCGTCGGGTCCCTTGGCCCACTTCGAGCCCGGGTGCGGGGCGAGGTAGGTGGAGACCAGCTCATAGCCGGCGAACCAGTGGACGAGCTTGGGGCGGTCGATGCCGTCGCGGTAGAGCGTCTCGATCTCGGCGCAGAGCTGGTTGGTGACCTGCGGGGCGCGCTGCCAGTCGATGAAGAGCTTGTTGTCCGTCCAGCGGACCACGTCGTGCTTGTGCAGGTAGGCGAAGAGGAGCTGGCCGCCGAGGCCGTCGTAGTTGCGCACGCGCTCGCCGGTGACCGGGAAGCGGAACATCCGGTCGAAGAGGACCGCGTACTGCACGTCACGGGCCTGCGGGACGCCGTCGGCCTCCAGCTTCACGGCCTCCTTGAAGGCGGTGAGGTCGCAGCGCAGCTCCTCCAGGCCGTACATCCAGAACGGCTGGCGCTGCTTGATCATGAAGGGGTCGAACGGCAGGTCTCCGTGGCTGTGGGTGCGGTCGTGGACCATGTCCCACAGGACGAACGCCTCCTCGCACCGCTTCTGGTCGTGGACCATGGCGGCGACGTCCTCGGGCAGTTCCAGGCCCAGGATGCCGACGGCGGCCTCGGTGACGCGGCGGAAACGGGCGGCCTCGCGGTCGCAGAAGATGCCACCCCAGGAGAAACGTTCCGGCGCCTCGCGCACGGCGATGGTCTCCGGGAAGAGGACGGCCGAGTTGGTGTCGTAGCCGGACGTGAAGTCCTCGAAGGTGATGCCGCAGAACAGCGGGTTGTCGTAGCGGGTGCGCTCCAGTTCGGCCAGCCAGTCGGGCCAGACCATGCGCAGCACGACCGCCTCGAGGTTGCGGTCCGGGTTGCCGTTCTGGGTGTACATCGGGAAGACGACCAGGTGCTGGAGGCCGTCCGCGCGGCTCACGGCGGGCTGGAAGGCCAGCAGCGAGTCGAGGAAGTCGGGCACCTGGAAGCCGCCGTCGGCCCAGCGGCCGAAGTCCGTCACCAGGGCCTCGTGATAGGCGCGGTCGTGCGCGAGGAGCGGGGACAGCTCCTGGACGGCCCCGGTGACACGGCGTACGGCGTCCTCGGCGGCGTCCCGGTCGGGCGCGCCCTCGGCGTCGAAGTCGATCGACCCGTCCTTGGACTGCCATGGCCGGATCCGCTCCACGGCATCCTTGAGCACGGGCCACGCCGGGTGCTCCACCACCCTGCCGACCGGAGGAACTTTCTCCTCCGCACCCACCTGCACAAGAATTTCCGTCATGTCCCATCCTCCACGGGAGAAGCTTGAGTCAGGACACCGTATGCGCACGAGGTTCCTCCCTTCAAGGGGAGCCCCCGTAAATAATCCTGCTACACCTAGGGCTTCACCGCATTTTTTCCTGCGGGATGCCTGATTCCGTATACCCAGCGCGGCAGAGGGGAAACGATCCCGCAGGGCCGTTAGGCTGCGCCCTGCCATCGCCGCCGTCGACGGAAGCGAGTCGAGCCTTGAACTTCCTCACCATCGGTCACCGCGGAGTGATGGGTGTCGAACCCGAGAACACCCTGCGTTCCTTCGTCGCCGCCGAGCAGGCCGGGCTCGACGTCGTCGAACTGGACCTGCACCTGAGCAAGGACGGCGCGCTCGTCGTCATGCACGACGCGGAGGTGGACCGCACCACCGACGGCACCGGCGCGATCGCCGAGCAGACCCTCGAGGAGCTGCGTGCGCTGGACGCGGGCCGCGGGGAGCGGATCCCGGTCTTCGAGGAGGTGCTGGACGCCGTGTCCGTGCCGTTGCAGGCCGAGATCAAGGACGCGGCGGCCGCGCGGACGCTCGCGGAGGTGATGCTCCGGCGGGACCTGGTGGACCGGGTGGAGGTGATCTCGTTCCACGACGAGGCCCTCGTCGAGATCGCCCGGCTGGTGCCGGGGGTGCGCACCGCCCTGGTCGCGCAGTACTACGGCACCGACGTCGTGGACCGCGCCGTGGAGGCAGGGGCGGGGACGCTGTGCCTGGACATCAACCGGATCACGCTGGAGATCGTGCAGCGGGCCCGCAAGGCCGGCCTGCGGGTCTTCTCCTGGACCGTGAACACCCAGGACCATCTGCGGCTGGTGCGCGCCCTCGGCCTGGACGGCGCGACGACCGACTACCCGGAGATCAAACGCACCGGCCGCTTCACGGCCTGAGCCTCAGACCAGCGGCTTGACCAGCAGCTCGAACTGGAGGTCGTCGCGCTGCGGGATGCCGAAGCGCTCGTCGCCGTACGGGAACGGGGTCATCTCCCCCGTGCGGCGGTAGCCGCGGCGCTCGTACCAGGCGATGAGTTCCTCACGCACGGAGATCACGGTCATGTGCATCTCCGTCACACCCCACACCTCGCGGGCCCGCCGCTCCGCCTCCGCGATGATCGTCTTGCCGAGGCCCGCGCCCTGGAGCTCGGGGCTGACGGCGAACATCCCGAAGTAGGCGTGTCGACCGCGGTGCTCGAGCTGGCAGCAGGCGGCGATCCCGCCGTCCCGCTCGACCGTCAGCAGGTGGCTGCCCGGCGCGTTGACGACCGCCAGCACACCCTCCCGGTCCGTGCGCCGGCCCTGGAGGATGTCCGCCTCGGTGGTCCAGCCTGCCCGGCTGGACTCCCCTCGGTACGCCGACTCCACGAGCGCGACGATCGCGTCCACGTCGGCGTCGGTGGCTTCGCGGTAGGTCAGTGTGATGGCGGCGGTGTCCATGCGGGGCGTCTCCGGTTCGTTCTGGGGCGCGGGGCGGCACCGACGAGGGTAACGCTGCCGTTAGGCTCCGGACGCATGGTGTACGTACTCAGCAGCCGGACCCTGCTCCGCCCCACCGACCCGGACCGGACCCGCGCCTTCTACGGCGAACAACTCGGCCTGGCCGTCCACCGGGAGTTCGGCACCGGGCCCGAGCGGGGCACCGTCTACTTCCTCGGCGGAGGCTTCCTGGAGGTCTCCGGCCGTTCCGAGGCGCCGGTGACCCCCGCGTTGAAGCTGTGGCTCCAGGTCGAGGACGCGGCAGCGGCCCACGACGAGCTGCGCGCGAAGGGCGTCGAGATCGTCCGGCCACCGGTCAAGGAGCCGTGGGGGCTCGTGGAGATGTGGATCGCGGACCCGGACGGCACGCAGATCGTGCTGGTGGAGGTCCCCGCGGACCACCCGCTGCGCTACCGGCCCGGGATCTGAACCTCCGCGGCGGTACGTGCCGGATGGCCGCCGTCCTGGCCCGGCCTTAGCGTGCTGGGGACGGACGGCCGCGGCTCGGCGGAAGGACGCCCCACGCGATGAAGCTCCACGAACCGGTGACCGGCGGGCCCTGCTGGGCCGAGCTGGGGACCAGCAACCTGGAAGCAGCCAAGCGGTTCTACACGAAGCTGTTCGGCTGGCGCCCCGAGACGGACCCGCGGCAGCAGGCCGGCGGCTACACCATCGCGCGCCTCGGTGACGCGGCGGTCGCCGCCCTGACCCCGCTGTACCAGCAGGCGCGGCCGGTCGCCTGGAACGTGTCGTTCGCCGTGCGCGACGCGGACGCCGCCGTACGGCAGGTGACGGCGGCCGGCGGAGCGGTGCCGCAGGGCCCCACGGACGTCTTCGACCTGGGCCGCTCCGTGGTGGCCGTGGATCCGACGGGCGCGGTGTTCCAGCTCTGGCAGGGAGGCTCGTTCCCGGGCGCCGGGCTGTTCAACGCGCCCGGCTCGCTGGGTTGGGTGGAGCTGCTGACCCGGGAGCCGGACCGGGCCGCCGACTTCTACACCACGGTGTTCGGCTGGAGCGTCACCGCCTCCGAGCGCTATCCCCGGTGGGGGATCGACGGGGCGGACTTCGGCGGCATGGTGACGATGGACGACAAGTTCCCGCACGAGGTGCCCGCGCACTGGCTGCCGTACTTCGCGGTCGCGGACGTGGACACCGCGGCGGCCGACGCCACCGAGGGGGGCGGCACCGTGCTCATGCTGCCCACCTCCGTGCCCGAAGGACCGCGCATCGCGGTACTGCGGGACCCGCAGGGCGCGATGTTCGGCGTGCGCCGGGCGGGCGACGAGCGCTGAACCGCCGGTACACCGGAAGGCACCGCCGCGCGAAGGCGCCCCACCCGTATGGGCGGGGGAAAGCCACCGCAGGGCGATGCCACGGGAGGCACGCCCAGGGGCGGCGCCTCAGATCCGGAGCGCGTCCAGGCGCCCCTCCAGCTGGCCCAGCAGTACGCCGAGGAGCGCGGCGAGCTCGCCCTGGGCGGGTGGCTCGACGCCGGACAGGACGGCGGACTCGTAGGCGAGCTGATCGGGCAGGATGCCGTCGACGAGGTCGCGTCCGGCGTCCGTGAGCCGGACGTGGGCGACCCGGCGGTCGCGGGTGTCGCCGCGCCGCTCCACCAGGCCGCGCTCGGTGAGCTGCTTGAGGCGCTTGGTGACGGCGGCGCCGGAGGAGAAGGTCTCGCGGGCCAGTTCCCCGGGGGTCAGCTCGTGCCCGGTGCGGCGCAGCGCGCCGAGCAGGTCGAACTCGGCGCGGCTGAGGCCCGCCCGCCGCAGCGGGGCGTCCTCGGCCTGCTGGAGGAGGGCGGCGCACCGGTTGATGCGGCCGATGATCTCCATCGGGCCGGTGTCGAGGTCGGGGTGGACGGCCCGCCACTGCCGGACGACCGCGGCGACGGTGTCCCCGCCCGCTCCCCCTCTCGCGTCGCCCCCGGTCGCCGAGCCCCCGTCGCTTGCGGTCATCGCAGTACGTCCTCCGTTCTCGTGCCCGTGTCCCGGTCCGGACGCGCTGCCTGGCGTCGCACCGTTGCGGCGAGCGTACGGTGTCCCGACTGCTCGGCGAGCACGACCCTCTCCTGGGGCAGCGCACGCCCCCACCACTCACCGGCGGCCCCGTCGACGGTGGCCCGCAGGTCGGTCAGCGCGGCGACCAGCCCCCGGCGGGCGGCCTCCAGGGCGCCGGGGGCCGGGTCGGGCTCCGCCAGGAGACGGGCGGCGCGTTCGCGGGCTCGGTCGGCGGCGGTCACCGCCTGTTCGACGCGGTCCCCGGCCCGCCGGTTGGTGACGACCACGGCGGCCAGGAAGCCGACCAGTGCGCCGACGAGGGTGTCCACCACCCGCTCGGTGATCAGCTCCCCGGGTTCCTGGTAGCCGGCGAACTCGGTGACGAGGAGCGCCATCGGGGTCACGCAGACGGAGCCGAGCCAGTAGTTGCGGGTGATGAGCGCCTCGGCGCCGAAGTTGAGGGCGACGCAGAACAGGACGAGGAGGGCCTGCCCGAGGTGGGCGAGCGGGGCGATGGCGGCGAACAGCAGCACTCCGGCGACGTTGCCGACGACGCGCTGGACGGCCCGGCTCCAGGTCAGGGCCATGTTGGCCTGGTACAGCGCGGCGGCGGTGACCAGGGCCCAGTAGGGGCGGCCGATGCCGAGGGCGAGGGAGGCGTAGCCGGCCAGCGCGCAGCCGAGGGCGGTGCGCACGGCGATCGGGGTGAGTGGACCGAGCCGCTGCCACAGGGGCGCGGGGCGGGCGGCGAGTTCGGCGTCCACACCGAGGAGTTCGTCGGCGACCCCCGGGGAGTCGCCGGTGCGGGGGATCCGGCCGGTGCCGCGCAGGGCGCGGGCCCAGCCGCGCAACCGCTCCGGGTCCATGTCGGCGGGCGCGGCGAGCGCGACCTCGGCGCGGACCACGAGGCGTTCCAGGGCGTGCCGGGTGGTGGCGCGGGCGCCGGTCGCCGGGAGGGACAGCAGCGTCTGCCAGGCGGCCTGCACGGCGGCGTACCCGGCGGCGCGGGCGGGGACGTGGCCGTCGCCGGTGCCGCGGGTGTCGGCGTACGCGGCGGCGGCGTTCAGTGCCTGGGCGGTGGCCCGGCGTTCCGGCCCGTGCGGGCGCAGGAGTGCGGGTGCCATGCCGACGAGCCAGGCCCAGGCGCCCGCGGCGGCGCCCAGTGCCAGATGTCCGGGGACCTGTCCGAGGGTCTGCGGGACGAACAGGGAGGCGGAGCTGATGAAGGTCAGGACCACATTGCCCGGCGGGCCGACACGGGTGGCGTCGCACAGTGCCTTCTGCACGGCGGCCAGCAGGGCGCCGACGGTGACGAGCACGACGGCGTTCCGCGTGAACGAGGCGGTGACCAGGGCGACGGCGACGCCGCCGAGCATGCCGAGGACCACCCACGCCAGGGTGCGGGCCCGGGCGGCGTAGGGGCGGTTGTGCGCGTAGAGGGCACACAGGGACCCGGCCATGGTGTACATCGCCAGGTCGAGCCGGCCGAGCGCCAGCAGGATCAGGTTGGGCGGAGCGACGGCGGCGACCGAACTCAGGGCGGGCTTGAACCAGATGTCGGAGGGGCGGCGCAGGCGCAGCACGCCTGCCAGGGACAGACGTCGGCCGAGTGAGGTGCCGGAGGTGGGGGTCGCACTGCTCATGGAATTTAGCTTAACAGGTGTTTTACCAGTAAACGACTACCGCTATGTGACCTCGGCCCCGGCGCCGACCAGCCGCGACCCACCGCGCTCCCCCGAATACCCCCCGTGTACACCCTTGCGCTCGCGTGCGCGCCGCGTGGCTCGGGCAGTCCTTGAGCGACCGTCGAACGTCGAGCGGGGAGGCGCGCGTGCACGGATCGGCGTCGTCCGGGTGGCTGCTGGTCGCGCTGTGCGCGGCCACCGGCGCCTACTGCCTGCTGCGGATGCGCAGCGGCGTCGAGGAGCAGCGCCGTGCCGCGGGCGGCGAGGCCCTCATGGGTTTCGGCATGGCCGCCATGGCCGTGCCGGCAGCGGTGTTCACCCCACCGGCCTGGGCCTGGCCGGCCTACGCGGTGCTGTTCGGTGCCGCGGGGCTGCACGCCCTGTGGGCGGCCCGGTCCGACCGGCACCATCTGCACCACCTCGTCGGGGCCGCCGCCATGGTCTACATGGCGGTGGTGATGGCGGGCTCCCCCGCCCACGCCCACGGGCACGGCACCTCCGGAAATCCCGCGCTGACCGGGGTGCTGCTGCTCTACTTCACCGGCTACGTCATGGCGACCGGTGCACGCCTGATACCGGTCGTCGCCGTGGCCGGTGGCGGCTCGGCGACCGGGTGGGGCGACCGGCCGGAGCTGGCGCGGGCCTGCCGGCTGTCCATGGGGATCGCGATGCTGGCCATGCTGCTCACCATGTGATCACCGGTGGCGGCACGCGCCGGCCCGGTTCACGCCGCGCGCAACCGTTGCCTGCGTCACTTTGCGCGGCGGGCCGTACTGCCGGGGGCGCGGCGCTCATAGGCTGCCCCCATGATTCTCCCCGCGGCACTGTTGCTGCTCGGCGCCCTGACCGCCGTCCTCGGCCCGCGGCTGCTCGCCCGGGCCGACTGGCCGGACCGCGAGCCGGTGGTCGCGCTGTGGGTGTGGCAGTGCGTGGTCGCGGCGGTGCTCGTGTGCTGCGCGCTGTCGATGACGCTCAGCGCGGCGGCGGCCTGGCACGCGGTGGGCGGACACGTCTTCGCGACGGCGCCGCGCCCGGTGGTCGAGGCCTACGCGCTCGGCACGTCCGGCCTGTGGGCGGACACGACCGCCGTCACGTTGGCCTGCGCCGGCCTGTGGAGCGCCGCGATGCTGGCCCGGGAGATCGTACGGGCCCGGTCCCGGCGTCGGCGGCGACGGGCGGAACTCCTGCGGCGCGCCCCGGTGTTGCCCGGTGAGGTGCCCGGAACCGACCGGCTCGTCGTCCTGGAGGGGGAGCGGCCCGACGCCTGGTGGCTGCCCGGCACTCCCCCGCAGCTGGTCGTCACCACCGCCGCGCTGCGCCGCCTCAAGGGCCGGCAGCTGGACGCGGTCCTCGCCCACGAGCAGGGGCACGCGCAGGCGCGGCACGACTGGCTGCTGCACTGTTCGGCCGCGCTGGCGGACGGGTTCGGGCGGGTTCCGGTGTTCGCCGCGTTCCGCGACGAGATGCACCGCCTGGTCGAACTCGCCGCGGACGACGTGGCCTCCCGCCGGTTCGGCCGGCTGACGACCGCCCTGGCGTTGGTCGAACTCAACGAGGACCGCGGGGTGTTCGGCCCGTGCCCCACCGCGCAGGCCCATGTCCCGCAGCGGGTGCACCGGCTCCTCACGCCGCCGAACCGGCTGACGGCGGCCCGTCGACTGCGGCTGACGGCGGCGGCCGCGCTGGTCCCGGTGGTACCGGTTCTGGTGGCGTTCGTACCGGGGCTGCGAGCACTGGCGTAGCGCCCGGACGGGCCGGGGTCTGGCGGGCTGGGCGCGATCGGCGGCCCCCGCCCGGGGGCGTGGCGTACCCCTCGGCAACCAGGGCCGCGGGTGCGGCGGACGACGTGGCGCGCCGCGGCTTTGGGCACGGCCCGGACCCTCGTCACCCGGGGTCGCGGACGCTGCGAGCGCGGCGGACGACGCGGCGGCCCGTGGCTGGGGCGCGGCCCGGACCTTCGGCAACGAGGGGTGCGGGCGCTGCGAGCGCGGCGTGCCCCGTCGGCTGCCTGTGGCCGCAGGCGCGGCGGACGACGCGGCGGCCCGGCATCGCGAGCCCGGCGCAACTCCCCACGGCCCGCGGCTCCGGACGCCGACGCAGTCCCTCGGCGGCACGGCAAGAACGGCGAGCGACGCGGCGGCCCGGGGCCGGGCCCGGCGCAGAACCCCGGCCACAGACGCCGACGCACCCCTTCGACCACCCAGGACTACAAGCACAGCAAGCCACGTGGCGGCCCGGGATTGCTTGCGCCGCAAGCCCCCGTGGCGGCCCGGGGGCGCGGGCGCGGCGGCGGGCCTGGGCGGGCCGGCGCCGCGGGGATTGGCCCCGGGCCCTCCGGTTCGGCGAGTATCGCAGCATGCAGACGCCGTCCGTCGACTCCCCGCCCACGCCGCCGCGTTCCCGCACCGTCCTCCGCGCCACCTGGGCGCTGGCCGCGTGCTCCGTGCTGCTGCTCGTCCTGGTCGCCGCCGATTGGCGCCCGTTGACCGGCCTGGACGACGACATCGCCGCAACGACGCACCGCTGGGCGGTCGACGAGCGGGGCATCACGCACGTCATGCGGTTCCTCACGGACTGGGTGTGGGACACGTGGACGATGCGTCTGCTGTGTGCTGCGGTGGTCCTGTGGCTCTGGTGGCGGCGCGGGGACAGGTGGACGGCCGTGTGGCTGGGGGCGACCTGCGTGCTGGGCAGCCTGTTGCAGCAGGCGCTGAAGGCGGCGGTGGACCGACCCCGCCCCGTCTGGCCCGACCCCGTGGACTCCGCGCACTACGCCGCCTTCCCGTCCGGCCACGCCATGACCGCGACCTTCGTGTGCGGGCTGCTGGTGTGGCTGCTCCACCACTACGGCGCCGCCCGCGGCCTGTACCTGACGGCGCTGGCCGTGGCCGTGCTCTCCGTGGCCGGTGTCGGGATGACCCGGGTGTGGCTCGGCGTGCACTGGGCCACGGACGTCGCCGGCGGCTGGCTCCTGGGCGCCCTGGTGGTGACCCTCGCCGTACTGGTCCACCGGCGCCGCCACCCGTGAGCAGGACGGTGCGCGGCCTCGTGGACCACGGCTCCCGCCGACGGACGTCGCCCGAGGCAACCAGCGAGGCTGACCGTCCGCCTCGGACGATCCCCCGTGTCGCCCGAAGCAGACGGTGGCCGGACCGGACCCTGGGGTCCGTCCGCCTGCGCCGAGTATAGTTGGCCGGCAGCCAGTCAACGCAGGAGTACAGCATGTCCCCGCGCAGCGCCTCGGTCAATGAAGAGTTGCGGAGACGTTCGAAGGAGCGGCTCCTGCAGGCCGCCGTGGAGCTGGTCGGCGAGCGCGGGTACGACGCGACCACGCTGGGCGACATCGCCGACCGCGCGGGCTCGGCACGCGGCCTGGTCTCGTACTACTTCCCCGGCAAGCGCCAGCTCGTGCAGTCCGCAGTCCACCGGCTGATGCACCGCACGCTGGAGGAGGCCCTGGAGCGCGAGCCGCACACCGTGGAGGGCCCGGAGCGGATGGCCCGGGCCATCGACGCGATCCTGGGCCTGGCCCGGGACCGGCCGGTGCTCATGCGCCAGCACATGGCGGGCCTCCTGCAGGCCGAGGGCTTCGTGCCGTGCCCGGAGCAGCGTCGTCTCGCGGAGCTGCTGCGGGACACGGTGGCCCGGCAGGGCTCGTCGGACGTCGACCGTGACTACCCGATGCTGCGCGCGCTGCTGATGGGCGCCGTCTTCGCGGCCCTGGTGCCGGGTGTGCCGATGCCCGTACCGGTGCTGCGCGCCGAGTTGTTCAGGCGCTACCGGCTGGAGTGGGAGCGGGGCGTCCCGCCGGACGCCGAGGCGCCCGACGGGACGGAGTGCGACACCGACCTGTCGCGGTTCTTCGCGACCGGCGTGCCCGATCAGTCGAAGTAGTCCGGCTGAGTCTGCACGTTGAGCTCGCGCAGGTGGACCCGCTTGGCCGGGTCGGTGCGCCGGTCGTTCAGCTTGAGGACGTCGAAGCCCTTGGCCATGTCGTTCGAGTAGATGTAGCCGTTGTAGTAGTACGCCGACCAGGAACCGCCGCTGGCGAGGCCGTCCGTGGACAGCGGGCCGCGCTCGAAGTAGGCGATCTCCTTGGGGCGCGAGGAGTCGGTGAAGTCCCAGACGGAGATGCCGCCCTGGTACCAGGCCTGGACCATGATGTCCCGTCCCTCGACCGGGATCAGCGAGCCGTTGTGGGCCACGCAGTTCTCGGTGTCCGCCTGGTGGCGGGGGATCTTGAAGTAGCTGCGGAAGACCAGCTTGCGGTGGTCGCCCTTGCCGACGATGTCGTAGATGCCGTCGGCGCCGCGGTTCGGGCCGATCTCCGCGTTGCAGGTGGCGGCACCGCCGCCGCCCAGCTCGTCGGTGAAGACGACCTTGTTCGTGTCCTGGTTGAAGGTCGCCGAGTGCCAGAACGCGAAGTTGACGTTGTCCTGCACCCGGTCGATGACCTTCGGGCGCTCCGGGTCCTTGATGGAGAACAGGATGCCGTCACCCATGCAGGCGCCCGCGGCCAGGTCCTTCGAGGGCAGGACCGTGATGTCGTGGCAGCCGGTGGTCTTGGAGACGCCCGGGTTGGTGGGACCGCCCGGGTTGCCGCCGCCGTCCGCACCCTCACCGGGGAACAGCACCGGGAAGTTCACGACGGCCGCCCGCTCGGGGGCCTTGCGGGGCACCTTGATGACGGAGATCCCGTCGTGCGGCGGCCGGCAGTCGGGGTAGGCGGCGTTCGGCGAGTACGAGGAGACGTAGACGTAGACGTCCTTGCGCTCGGGCACCAGCGTGTGGGTGTGCGAGCCGCAGGCGGTCTCGACGGCGGCGACGTACTTCGGGTTGCGCTTGTCGCTGATGTCGAAGACCTTCATGCCCTCCCAGGAGGACTTCTCCGTCGCCGGCTGCGTGGTGCTGTTGCAACTGCTGTCGCTGCGCGAGGAGTCGGTCGACAGGAACAGCAGGTCCCCGGAGACGGAGATGTCGTTCTGCGAACCGGGACACAGCACCTGGGCGACGGTCTTCGGCTTCTTCGGGTTGCTGATGTCGAAGATGCGGAAGCCGTCGTAGTTGCCGGCGAAGGCGTACCGACCCTGGAAGGCCAGGTCCGAGTTGGTGCCGGGCAGCACGTCCTTGGGGATGTTGGCCAGGTGCTCGATGTTGTCGGAGTGGACTATCTCGTCCTGGCCGGGTATCTCCCCGCTCTCGATGGCCTCGCGCACATCGGCGCGCGCACTCCCGGACACCTCCTTCGACGTGACGGGACCGTCTCCCGGGTCGGGGGTCGCCATGGCCGGGCCGGCTGTCAGCAGCGCGGACAGGAGCCCCGCGGCGGCAGCCGCGACTCCCAGACGTCTGCGCCGCGTTCGCGGGTCGTTCGACAGGATCACTGTTTCCTCCCTGCGTCCGTTCCCTTCGGAACGGTTCACGCACCACGCAGTATCGTCTTCGCCATGCTCATACCAACAGGGGGCAACAAACACGCAATGAAGTTTTTTGATCACTGACGCACGGAAGCGTGCTAGGACGGTCATGGCACTCACGAGGTGTCCCGCATCCCTCCCAGAGGGGATACTCCCAGCCACAGGAGGTCGTTGTGCCCTTTCGCCCCTCGTCGACCCGCGCTGCGCTCGTCACCGCCTCGCTGACCGCGCTGGCCGTGCTCGGGCTCGGCGCCTGCGACTCCGGTTCGGACACCGGGTCGGCGTCCGCCGCCGGGCCTTCGGTGCTCGCTCCGGGCAAGCCGGGCGAGGGCAACCGGACGCTGTCCGCCGAGGACGCCCAGAAGCAGCGCGCCGACGACGACTCCCCCAACTCGGCGGACGTCTCCTACGCACGCATGATGATCCAGCACCACGCCCAGGCGCTGGAGATGACCGAACTCGTCCCGGAGCACGCCGAGTCCGGCAAGGTCAGGAAACTCGCCGAACGGATCGCCGCCGCGCAGGGCCCGGAGATCACGGCGATGCGGGGCTGGCTGAAGTCCCACGGCGAGCAGGAGACGGGCGGCGGGCACGACCACGCCGCGATGCCGGGGATGGCCACGGCGGCACAGCTCGAGAAGCTCCGCGCGGCGAAGGGCAAAGCCTTCGATCAGCTCTTCCTCACGCTGATGATCACTCACCACGAGGGCGCGATCACCATGGCCACGGACGTGAAGTCGCAGGGCAACAACGTGCGGATCGAGGAGATGGCCGACGACGTGGTCGCCCAGCAGACCAGCGAGATCTCCCGCATGCACGGGATGCTGTGACGGATGCGGTGACGGACGTCCCGCGGCCGCTCAGCGCCGGGCGCGACGCGGGGTCAGGAAGCCCTCGTCGCGCGCCTGCCCGATCAGCCTGAGCGACTTGCGCCGGCTGTGCCCGGTCAGGCGCATCACGGCGAGCACCGGGTCGGCTCCCTCCTCCCGGGCCGCCCGGTACTCCTGCGCGGCGAGCCGGCACCCCTCCCTGCCGCGCGGCCACGCGGGGCGGCCCCGCCGCGGTGTCGCCCGTGCGGAGCCCTCGGAGTGCGGCACGCAGGCCTCGAAGAGCGGGTTCTCCAGCCAGTCGGCGAGGACCGCCAGATCGTCGAGGGACAGGGGCGGCTTGGCGCGTACGTCCTCGACCCGGATGCCGTCCCCGGACAGCACGGCGAGCGCGTCCACCCGGGCGCCGTCGGTGAACGTCAGCCGGACGTCGAACCACGAGGTGGTGGTGCCACCCTCGCGCACCACCCAGGTGTGCCGCACGGACATCGCACCGTCGTCCGGACAGCGGTCGGAAAGCTGAAGAGAACGATCAACGAAGGATGCTTCGAGCACACACGCAACGTAACCGCACGATCACATTTCATCCGACCAGAACACGCGCCGTTCACCGCGCGCGGCACCCTGTCAGCGGAGCGGGGGCGGTGGGATGCTGGAACCACCAGCGGCTTCCCGCCACCTTCCGACCACGGATCCTCCCGACCTCCCGATCCTCCCGCCCCCCCGCCTCCGATCCTCCGGCGGGTCCCCGGACAAGGAGTACCGCCGTGCTGCGTGTCGCCGTCGTCGGCTCGGGGCCGAGCGGGTGCTACACCGCTCAGAGCCTCGTCCAGCTCAGCCCCGAGGCGCACGTCGACGTCCTGGACCGTCTGCCGTGCCCGTACGGGCTGGTGCGGTACGGCGTGGCGCCGGACCACGAGAAGATCAAGTCGCTGCAGAGCACCCTGCGTACGGTCCTGGAGAACGAGCGGGTGCGGTTCCTCGGCGGCGTCCCGGTCGGCCCCGGCGGCGTGCCGTCCACGCGACTGCGGGAGCTGTACCACGCGGTGGTGTACTGCGTGGGCGCCGCCACCGACCGGCGCCTGGGCATCCCCGGCGAGGACCTGCCGGGCAGCTGGTCGGCGACCGAGTTCGTGTCCTGGTACAGCGCCCATCCGGACGCCCTGGACGACGGGTTCCTGCGCGGGGCGCGGTCGGCGGTCGTGATCGGCGTGGGCAATGTCGCCGTCGACGTGGCGCGGATGCTGGTCCGGGGTGCGGCCGAGCTGCGCGGCACCGACATGCCGCAGGCGGCGCTGGACGCGCTCGCCGCGAGCCGGGTGGCGGACGTGCACCTGGTGGGCCGACGCGGCCCCTCGCAGGCCCGCTTCACCACCAAGGAGCTGCGTGAGCTGGGCACCCTGCCGGGCACCGCCGTCCTGGTGGACCCGGCGGAGCCGGTACTGGACCCGGCGTACCGGGACCCGGCCGGGCTGCCCGGACCGCTGCGCCGCAATGTGGAGGTGCTGCGCGGGTGGGCCGGGCGGCCCCCGGCGGGGGCCGCCCGCCGGATCCGGCTGCGCTTCTTCCTGCGCCCGGTGGAACTGTCGGCGGGCGGCGACGGACGCGTACGGGCCGTGCGCTTCGAACGGACGGTGCCGGACGGGCACGGCGGCGTGACGGGCACCGGGCGGCACGAGGAGATCGAGGCCCAACTGGTGCTGCGGTCGGTGGGATACCGCGGCGTGCCGCTGGAGGGGCTGCCGTTCGACGCGGTGAGCGGCACCGTGCCGCATCGGGCGGGGCGCGTCCTGCGCGAGGGCGTCGTCGCCCCCGGCGAGTACGTGGCCGGCTGGATCAAGCGGGGCCCGACCGGCGTCATCGGCACCAACCGCCCCTGCGCGAAGGAGACGGTGACGTCCCTGCTTGCGGACGCCGCCGCGCTCGTACGCGCAGACGTCCCCGCGGATCCTCTCGGGCAGCTGCGCGCCGAGGGTGCCGAGCCGGTCGAGTGGGCCGGGTGGCGGGCCATCGAGCGGGCCGAGGCGGAGCACGGCGCCTCGCTGGGACGGGGCGTGGTGAAGCTGCCCGACTGGGAGTCGCTGCTGGCGGCGGCGCGGACCGCGGCCCGCTGAGCGACGGGCCGCCGAGTCCGGTCAGTCGGTGCCGAGACGCGCTGCCTGGCGGCCGGCGGCGGCCAGGAGCGCGTCCAGCAGCCCGGGAAACAGGGCGTCCAGGTCCTGCCTGCGCAGCCCGTTCATCTTGGCCGTGCCCCGGTAGGTCTGCCGGATCACCCCGCACTCGCGCAGTACCCGGAAGTGATGCGTGGTGGTGGACTTGGTGACCGGCAGGTCGAAGTAGGAGCAGGCGAAGAGCTCGTCGCTGTCGGCGGCGAGATCCCGCACGATCCGCAGGCGCACCGGATCGGAGAGCGCGTGCAGCACGCCCTCCAGGCGGATCTCCTCGCGCGCCGGGTGCGGCAGGTCGCGGGTGCCGGCGGCAGTGGTGGCGGGGGTCACGGCGGCTCCGGTTCGTCGGGAGGGTCCCACCGTTCAGGAGGGCCTCTGCATTGTACGAAGGACATCGTAGTTTGACACCTGCCGTACTACGAGAGTTATCGTACGAGCCGTTCCGTCCTGCCGCGACCAAGGGAGCAGCCCCATGAGCGCCCTCTTCCAGCCTCTCCAACTGCGTGAAACCACGATCGGGAACCGGATCTGGATGCCGCCGATGTGCCAGTACTCCGCCGCACCGGAGGGCCCGTCGGCGGGCGTCCCCGGCGACTGGCACTTCGCGCACTACGGCGCACGCGCGGTGGGCGGCACCGGCCTGATCGTCGTCGAGGCCACCGGGGTGTCCCCGGAAGGCCGCATCTCCCCGCAGGACCTCGGCCTGTGGAACGACACGCAGGTCGAGGCGTTCCGCCGGATCACGGGCTTCCTGCGGTCGCAGGGCACGGTTCCGGCGGTCCAGCTCGCCCACGCGGGCCGCAAGGCGTCGACCGCACAGCCCTGGAAGGGCGGGGCACCCGTGGGCCCGGACGCGCACGGCTGGCAGCCGCTGGCCCCGAGCGTCCTCGCCTTCGACGAACGCCACCCCGTGCCGACCGAGCTGACCGTCGGGCAGATCCAGGAGGTCGTCGGCCAGTTCGCGGACGCCGCGCGCCGGGCCCTCGCCGCCGGTTTCGAGATCGTCGAGATCCACGGCGCCCACGGCTACCTGATCCACGAGTTCCTGTCGCCGCACTCCAACCACCGCACCGACGCCTACGGCGGCTCGTACGAGAACCGGGCCCGGTTCGCCCTGGAGGTCGTCGACGCCGTGCGGGAGGTGTGGCCCGACGACAAGCCGCTGTTCTTCCGCGTCTCGGCGACCGACTGGCTGGAGGACGGCGGCTGGACGCCCGACGACACCGTCCGCCTCGCCCGCGACCTCCGGGCCCACGGCATCGACCTCCTCGACGTCTCCACCGGCGGCAACGCCCCCCGCGTCCGGATCCCGACCGGGCCCGGCTACCAGGTCCCGTTCGCCGCACGCGTGAAGGCCGACACCGCGCTGCCGGTCGCCGCCGTCGGCCTGATCACCGATGTGGAGCAGGCCGAGAAGATCCTGGCCAACGGCGAGGCCGACGCGGTGCTGCTGGGCCGCGAGCTGCTGCGCAACCCGTCCTGGGCCCAGCATGCGGCCCGGGAACTGGGCGCCGGGGTCCGGATGCCGGACCAGTACGGATGGGCCGTGTGAGACGGCGCAGCGCGCAAAGCGTTGACTAGAAAGCGCTTGCCCTCTACGGTCCGTTCATCAGCATGACCGTCGCGAGCGCGGTAGGTCGCCAAGGCCCCACATGCGCCCTTCCGCGTTCGCGGCATCGATCATGCTGAAGTACAACGTTCATGTACATGTTCCGTTCCAACCCCCACTCCCTACGGAAGGGATCAGAACATGACTGCTGCGACACGCCCCCGGGCGCGGCACCGCGCAGTGACCGGCGCGCTGGCCGCCCTCGGGCTCTCGGTTGGCATGGTCATGACCACCGGGACCTCGTCGGCGCACGCCGCCACCTGGCCGACCCCCAACGGCAGCCAGGGAGTCTCCTCCACCATCTCGGTCTCCGGCACCAAGGACTACGGGATGCAGCGCCTCTACGGCACCGGCGACCTCGGCTCCGGCGGCCAGGACGAGGACCAGGGCCCGATCCTGGAGTTGGCCCCCGGCGCCGTCGTCAAGAACGTGATCATCGGTGCCCCGGCCGCGGACGGCATCCACTGCAAGGGCAGCTGCACCCTCCAGAACGTCTGGTGGGAGGACGTCGGCGAGGACGCGGCGACCTTCCGGGGCTCCTCGTCGTCGAACGTCTACACCGTCTCCGGCGGCGGCGCGAAGGAAGCCAGTGACAAGGTGTTCCAGTTCAACGGCGCCGGCACGCTGAACGTCTCCAACTTCGCCGTCAAGAACTTCGGCACCTTCGTCCGCTCCTGCGGCAACTGCTCCACGCAGTACAAGCGGACGATCAACCTCAACACCGTCGAGGTGACCTGGAAGGGCAGCCGGCTCGCCGGGATCAACACCAACTACGGCGACAGCGCGACCCTGCGCAACATCACGATCATCGGGGACAGCAGCAAGAAGATCGTCCCGTGCCAGAAGTACATCGGCAACGACGACGGCGACGAGCCGGACTCGAACGGCTCCGGCCCCGACGGTACGCACTGCAAGTACGCGTCGTCCGACATCACCTACAAGTGACGCACGCGTGAGGTACGGGAGATCCCCGTCGCGTCAGGTCCGGGCGTCCCGCGCCCGGACCTGTCCGGTCGGCCTCGGCGGCGCCCTGGAGCGTGCGCTGCCGGGTGGGAGTTGACGCGCAGAGGGGGCCTCGCCGCTCTGACCTGCGGCGAAGCGCTTTCCGGAGGTGACTGTCAGTGCCTGGGTGCAGACTGGCCGGTGTCCGAGTCGAAGGCGTCGACGACGACGTCGCGGAGGTGATCGGCATGACCGAGGTACTGCTCGCCGTGGGCACCCGCAAGGGTCTGTTCATCGGGCGCCGGCGGGGTGGCACCTGGGAGTTCGACGAGAGTCCCTACTTCAACGCACAGGCCGTCTACTCGGTCGCCCTCGACACCCGCCGGGACACCCCGCGGCTGCTGGCCGGCGGTGACAGCGCGCACTGGGGGCCGTCGGTGTTCCACTCCGACGACCTGGGCCGGACCTGGACCGAACCGAGCGCACCGGCCGTCAAGTTCCCCAAGGAGACGGGTGCTTCGCTGGAGCGGGTGTGGCAGCTGCACCCGTCCGCCGCGGAGCCGGACGTGGTGTACGCGGGCACGGAACCGGCCGCGTTGTACCGCTCGGAGGACCGCGGCGAGACCTTCGAGCTGGTCCGCCCCCTCTGGGAGCACCCCACGCGGTCCCAGTGGGTTCCGGGCGGCGGCGGCGAGGGGCTGCACACCGTCCTCACCGACCAGCGGGACCCGCGGTCGGTGACGGTCGCCGTCTCGGCGGCGGGCGTGTTCCGCACAGCTGACGGCGGAGCGAGCTGGGCCCCGTCCAACTCCGGGGTCTCCGCGGTGTTCCTGCCGGACCCCAACCCGGAGTTCGGCCAGTGCGTGCACAAGGTGGCGCGGGACGCGGCGACGCCGGACCGGCTGTACCTGCAGAACCACTGGGGCGTGTACCGCAGCGACGACGCCGGCGCGCACTGGACGGACATCGGTGCGGGGCTGCCGTCCACGTTCGGCTTCGCGGTGGCCGCCCATCCGCACCGCGGCGACACGGCGTACGTCTTCCCGATCAACGCCGACGCGGACCGCGTCCCGGCCGACCGGCGCTGCCGGGTCTTCCGCACGGCGGACGCGGGCAAGAACTGGGAGCCGCTCACGGCGGGGCTGCCCCGGGAGGACCACTACGGCACGGTGCTGCGCGACGCGCTGTCCACCGACGACGCGGACCGGACGGGCGTGTACTTCGGCAACCGCAACGGCGAGGTGTTCGCGTCGGCCGACGACGGCGACAGCTGGCGCCAGTTGGCCTCCCACCTGCCGGACGTGCTGTGCGTGCGGGCCGCGGTCGTCGGATGAACCGGACAGGGGGTCCGGCCTCGGCCACCGGTTGATCGACGTCACCCGTACGGCAGTACGGGTGACGCCCGTACTGCCGCGAACTTCGGCTGAAACGTCGGAGTGTCATCACGGGTTCAAGCTGAGTAACCGAATCCATCACGTTTGTGATGCCCCTGTGGCTGGTTTACTCCTTGTACCTCTCTTCTGTGTCATTTGTCATTGGGTGGAGCGTGGGCGATCAACAAGGGGGGCCGTGAGCGTGCTGGAAGGACGAGCCGACGGCGACAGAACGGGGAGCGCTGCTCGCATTCGGGTGCTTCTGGCCGAGGACGCTCCGTTGATCCGTCAGGCGCTGACCGCGCTGCTGAGCCAGGAACCCGACATCGACATCGTGGCGGCGGTCGACCACGGTGATCTCATCGTCCCCACCGCGCTCCGCACACCGCCGGACGTGGCGGTGCTCGACATCGACCTGCCCGGCATGGACGGGATCACGGCCGCCGTGGAACTGCAGGCCAAGTTGCCCTCCTGCCGCACGCTCCTGCTGACCAGCGTGGCACGGCCGGATCACCTGCGCCGCGCGCTGGCGGCCAGGGTCGTCGGATTCGTCCGCAAGGACGCACCGACCTCACGTCTCGCGGAGGACATTCGTCAGGTGGCGCAGGGCCATCGGGTGGTCGACCCTGAATTGGCGCTCGCTGCTGCGACGGCGACGGACAATCCGCTGACCCCCCGTGAGGTGTCGGTGCTGCGGCTGACGGCGCAAGGGGCCTCGACGCGGGAAGTGGCCGCGCAGCTCTATATCTCGGTCGGGACGGTGCGTAACCATCTGGCGTCCACCGTGGCCAAGACGCAGGCGCGGGGCCGGGTGGACGCGATCAGGATCGCGACCGAGGCAGGTTGGCTCTGACCACCACGTCGTTGCCGACGGGCACCTCCTCGTTCCCCGCACCGGTCTCCGACAGTTCGTCGTCGTCGCTCCAGTACCCCACCAGGTCGCGGTAGAGAGGCGAGCGTTCCAGCACCTCCTGGTGGGCGCCGCTCACCACCCGGCTGCCGTCCAGGACGAGGACGTGCCGGGCGCGAAGCGCGGAACTGATGCGGTGGGCGACCACGACGAGTGATCCGGGCCGCCGAGTGAACGCCTCCTCCGCACGTGCCTCGGCAGCGGGGTCAAGGTGGCAGGTCGCCTCGTCCAGCACGACGAGGGGGGCCGGTGACAGGTACGCGCGGACCAGCGCGATCTGCTGGCGCTCGCCCGACGACAGCGTGGCGGGATCGATCAGGGTGCCGATCCCACCGAGCCGGGTGACGAGCGGGGCTGCCCCCACCGCTTCCACGGCTGCCACCACCTCGTCCTCACAGGCGTCGGGCCGCAGATAGCGCAGGTTGTCCATGAGACTGCCCGAGAACACGTACGCCTCCTGGGGGACGAGGACGCGACGGGCGGAGAGAGCCTCCGGGGGAAGAGCGCCCGGGGGGTGGCCGCCGAGGCGGATCTGGCCACTTTCCGGCTCCAGTGTTCCGCTGATCAGCCCGGCCAGCGTGGACTTGCCGATGCCGCTCGGGCCGACGACCGCGAGATGTCCGCCCTCGGGCAAGGTGAGGTCGAGGTCCCGGAACACCGGGTCGGCCCCCACGCCATAGGCGAAGGTGACGGCAGTGAGTGCGACGTCGTAGGCGGTCGGGGCCGTCGTACGCGGCTGAGGAAGGGTACGGGCGGAGTCCTCCTTCGGTCCGGGCTGGGGAGACGGCGGCGGGTACGCCGCCCGGATGCGGCGCAGCGCCACCGCAAGACGCAGGCCGCTGCCGCCCAGCCCCTGGATGAGCGAACGAACCGCCGGTTGCAGGCCGCTCATCACATACGTCACCGCTCCCAGCACGGCACCGGTGGACAGCCCACCGGCACGCAGCCCGGGGGCGGCCACCAGCAGAAGCAGCAGGGGCAGCCAACCCGCGACAACCAGGCACAGCACACGGGCCGGCATCAGGGCCGCGAGTCGCCGACTCGCGGCCGCCTGGGCGTCGATGCGCTCCGCCAGATGGTCGCGTACGCCGCTCTCCGCCCCGCAGGCCGCGATGTCCCGGACGGCCGCGCACGCGGCGCCGACCGTTTCCGCGACGCGTTCGTCCGCGACGATGACGTCCCGCTGGGCGGTGGCCATGCGGCGGAGCAGCACCAGGAAGAGAGCGAGACCCGCCAGGAGGGGTGGTGCGACGAGCAGCAGGACCAGTGGCGCGAGAAACACCATGCCGATCAGGGCACCGCCCACGGTCAGGAGGAAGCCGCGTACGACCATGAGCACGCCCGCGTAGGCCTCGCGCACCATCTCGACCTGGAGGGTGAGCCGGGAGACGCCCGACGCGTCGACGGAACGTCCGGACACGGCCTGGCGCAGGGAGCCCTGGGCCACCTGGCGCACGAGATCGTCCCGGAACGGCTCGACCACCTCGGCGAGCAGAGGGTAAGCCTGCCGTGTTGCCCAGGTTCCGGCGAAGACGCCGAGCCCCATCAGCGCGAGCCAGGCCAGTCCTCGCAGTGGGTGTCCCGCCGCGAAACCGCGGTCGACCGCCAGGGCCACGACGTGGCCGGCGAGCAACGCGGGAACGGCTTCGACCAGGGACCACAAGACCAATCTGAGCAGACGGCCGGGGCGTGCCCGCAGAGGAGCCACGAGAAGGGGGAGCAGCGCCTCGTTCGGTGGTCCCGCGCTCACGTCGGCACCTCATCGACGGAGTCGGCGCCGCGAAAGACCCGCCGGTACTCCGGTTCCGTGCGCCACAGTTCGCGGTGCGGGCCGACCCGGCGCACCCGCCCGCCGTCGAGCCATGCGACGGTGTCCGCGCGGGCCGCGGTGGCCGCGCGATGGGCGACGACGACGCGGGTCCGGTCGTGCAGTCTTCCGGTGAGAGCCCGGCTGATGTGGTGTTCGGTGACCGTGTCCAGGCTGGAGGTGGCGTCGTCGAGGATGAGCAGCCGACCGGAGTGCACGAAGGCCCGGGCCAGGCCGATGCGCTGTATCTCTCCTCCGGACAGGGCCGCTTCCGCGGACGCGGTCAGGTATTCGTCCGGGAGCCGCCGGACAAAGCCGTCGACGTCGGCCGCGCGGGCCGCGCGCACGATCCGCTCGGTCGGTACCAGACCGGCCGGCCGGCCGGTGCCGTGTGCGATCGCGTCGCCGAGCGTCTCGCCGAAGAGCACCGGCCGTTCGAAGGCGTAGGCCACAGCGGACCGCAGGTCGAGGTGGGTCAGCCGGCGCAGCGGCACGCCGTCGAGGACGACGGTCCCGGCGTCCGGGTCCGCCAGCCGTCCGGCGACCGCGGCGAGCAGCGACTTACCCGAGCCCGACCTGCCGACGAGCGCCACGCACGAGCCTCCGGGAACCGTCAGATCGACTCCGTCCAGGACCCGTTCGCTCCCAGCGACCACTCGTACGCCCCGGAGCTCCAGGTTGCCCGGGCCCGGTGGCAGCAGTTCGTCGCCATACTCCATGAGGGGTTGCGCCAGGACGCCCCGGACCCGTTCGGCGCCGGCCCGCGCTCTGCCCAGCCTGCCCAGCAGCATCGTCGTCATGCCGATACCGCTGCCGATGGCCACGTACTGCGCGGCGGCCAGCATCTCGCCCGCGGTGATACGGCCGGCGGCGAGGCCGAAGCCCGCCACGGACAGGACCCCTATCTCCAGCAGCGGGGTGAGCAGGGCGGACCGGCCGACGACGCTGGTCTGCGCCCGCCACATGCCGTGCCCCAGCCGGTTGAGTTCGGGAAGCGCGCGCAGCACCCGACGGGTCTCGGCCTCGGTCGTACCCGCCGCGGCGATGGTGCGGCGTCCCGCGAGAGCCTCCAACAGGGCCGTGGCGAGGTGTCCTTGGGCCTTCTGGTACCGGATGGACACATCGGAGATCTGCCGGGTGAACGCGCGCAGGAGAACGACGACGGCGGGAAAGCCCAGCAGAAACGTGCCGGCGAGCCAGGGGTCGATGAGCCAGAGGGCGATGACACTGCCGACGGCCGGCACGGCCGACAGTACCGCGCGGACGAGTACGGCAGCCACAGCGCCCGCCTCCCCCGCAGCGCCCACCACGCGGCTCACCAGGTCACCAACGGACGCGCGGGGCGCGACCGGTCCGGTCCACGAGAGCAGGGGCCCCAGCATCGAGCGCCGCAGGTCGGCTGTGCCCCGAGCGGCGCTCACTCCGGCAGCCAGTTCGAACATCGCATCGGCGGTGGCCATGGCGACCACGGCCACCAGGCAGCCGATCACCCACCGGCCCGCGCCACCGCCGTCCAGCGCGTGGTCCAGAGCCCCGCCCAGGAGGGCCGGAAAAAGGATCTGCGCCACGGTCGAGACGGTGGCCGTGACGAGCAGGACGGCGGTCCAGGCGCCGCACCTGCGTGCGGTGCGCAGCAGAATGCGGTCTGCCGCACGCCCCGGGGCCTGCGATACACTTTTCAGCGGCTGACTCACGGTCAATGGGGCGCGCTCCTTGCACGAGTGCCACGGGCGTCCTGGGCGGATGATCCGGCCGGCGGATGATTGCCCCACCCGCCGACCGGATTCGTTCACGGCTTGGCAGCCGCGTCAGGTGCTCTCAGCCTGCGGAGTCCACAGGCTTCGTCCACCTGGATCAGCAGAAGACCCAGCTGGCGTCCGAGCAGTGCTGGCTCTGACCACTGCCGAGCACGGTCTCCTCCGAGGACTCGGTGGACAGTTCCATTTCCTGAAGTTCGAGCAGAGACATCCTGTGTCCTTTCGTTGATGTGGGCCGGTCATGGCGTGGGCCGCGTCAGCAGAAGACCCAGCTGGCGTCCGAGCAGTGCTGGCTCTGACCACTGCCGAGCACCGTCTCCTCCGAGGACTCGGTGGACAGTTCCATCTCCTGAAGTTCGAGCAGAGACATACAGATCACCTCCTTCGTGCGCGGATGCGCGTGCCCGCGTTGCGGGCGCCCCCCGTGGTCGGCGGGCAGGTCCAAAGGGTCGGGCGTCACACGGTCCGGTTCTGGACCGCGGCACCGGCGGGCGTCTGCGAACCGAGGAAGGGCAGGTGGACCGGCTCGGTGTGCAGGGCGGAGCCGAGCGCCAGCATGACGCCGGCGGAGCCGGTCGCGAGGTCCATGGAGAGCCTCAGCAACTGTTCCCCCGGGAAGGCGAGATGCCCTTGGTACTCCAGCGCGTGCCAGGACAGCGCCTCGATCTGCGCGGCAACACGCGGATCCCCGAACGCCGCGCGCTGAGGGGACACGGCGGCGAGGTGGGCGAGAATGCCCGCCCGGCCGTTGAAGAGTCCGGCCTGGACGTAGAACTGGGAGCTGGACGAGATCACTGCGCCCGAGGCCGCCGTCCGGAAGCGTTCGTCGTCGCGATGAGTCTGGTAGAGGTCGAGGACCATGGCCACTCCGGCGATGCCCTCGGCAAGGTACGGCAGCGAGCGCCAGCCCTCATTGACGTGGAGGGCTCCGTCGTCCCGGACCACGCAGCGGCGCAGATCCTGACGGAGTGCCGTCGCCGCAAGGTCCAGGAACGTTTCCTCACCGGTGGCCTCGTAGCAGCGTACGAAGAGCAGGGCCGGCCCCGACGAACCAAGCATGAGGCCCGCCTTCGGGTGAGCGCCGCCGCTCACCTCCGGTACGTCGCTCTCACCCCCGAGCCGCTCGGCGACGGTGCGAGCCACGTCGAGGGCCGCGTCCCGAAGGGTGCGCTCCCCCGTCGTCCCGGCGAAGTGGAGCAGGTTCAGGCCCACTCCGGCCAGCCCGCTGAACAGGTCCGTGCCGAGGCGCTGCCACTTCTCGTCCATGCACCGGTCGAGGACCCGCCTGGCCTCGTCGTGATGCCCCAGACGGTCCAGGGCGTACGCCACCCCGTGGAGCCCGTCGTAGAAGCCGATCCGGGCCCGCTGCTCCTTGCGCAGTGCCCGTTCCAGCAGCCAGTGCTCGTGCTCACGGTGACGGCCCGCACCCGTGACGTGCAGGGCGTACAGAACGCCCGCCGCGCCATGGGCCAGGTTGAGCGCGCCCGTGCTGAACTGCGCGATGTCGCCGGGGAACAGCCGGTCGTCGCGGTGCGGGGTGGCGCTGGCCAGGATCGCTTCCGCCAGTGAGCCGCGTACAGCGGGCCAGCTCTCCCGGTCGGGCCGGGGGCGGGGCGGCCGGCCGTCCCGCCCCCGGAGCTCACCGGCACGGCGGCTGTGCCGGCCACTCCCGCCGCCCTCGGCCGGGCCTGCGCCCACAGCGGCGTCCTCGCCGAGGATCGCACGCAGTGCCGCATCCAGGAATTCCTGTGGTACCGGGAACCGTGCGGCGATCTCGTCGGCCAGTTCCGCTGCCTTGCCCAGGTCCAGCCGCAACAACGCGGTCAGCGGCAGGAACACCGCGAGCTTGATGCAGCCCAGGGCGTAGGTGTCCGCCGCGAAGCCCGTGCGGTCGCGGGGGGCGGCGTACGCGGGGTGCCCGAGCATCCGTACCGCCTCGGCCTCGACCGGCGCCGCGACCTCGAAGTCGATCAGTCCGACCCTGCCGTCGTCGCCGACCATGACGTTGTAGGGGTGCAGATCTCCGAAGACGATCCCGCGGTCGTGCAACGAGGCGACCGCACGCTCCACCGCGGCGCAGACGTCCATCGCCCACTGGGTGTAGCCGGCGATCTCGGCGGGGTCGGCCCGCGGGCCGGTCTCCGGGTACTTCTGGCCGAAGAACTTGCTCAGTGGCTTGCCCGCGATGAGCTCCTGGGCGAGGAAGTGGTGGTCGCCCACGGTGAAGTAGTCGAGCACCGCGGGGACTGTGTCGAGACCGGCGAGCCGTTCGAGGATGTCCCGCTCCCGCTGGAGCCGGGTCACCGCGTCTCTCCCATCGGCCGTCAGCCCCGCGTACGGGCGGGCCTCCTTGAGGATCACCTCTGTGCCGGTGCGGGTGTCCTCGGCGACGTAGACGCCGCCTCCGTTGGAGAAGTGCACCGGACGGCGGACGACGTAGGGGAGTCCGGCCAGGGAGTGGGCGTGCCGGGCCTCGGCGTGCGGCGCCAGGAATTCCGGCAGTGTCACCCAGTCGGGGACGTGGAAGCCGGGCCGGCGCCGGTCTGGTACGAGCGTGCCGTCGGGCCGCTCGATGGCGGGCTCGAGAACGCCCCGCTCCGAGACGACGTGACGTTCGACGAAGCCGCCGTAGCGCACGTACAACGGGCCCTGGTTCCAGCGCAGATCGCTGAGAATGTACGCACCGGGCTCCCCGCCGACGACGGCGTCGAGGCCTTCGAGCACCTCGCGCAGCTCCGCCTCGTCCGCCGGGTAGACGGTGACCAATTTGCCGCTGGCCCCGCGGGGCGCGTATTTCATGTTCCGCAGCTGCAGGATGTGGTGACCGCGCAAGAACTTGAACGGTATTCCCCGGGGTACACAGAAGTCCCAGACGGCGTCGAGGATCTTCTCGGCGTTGTCCTGACACCCGGAGGCGTGGATCTTCCAGCCCTGGGCCGGCCGTCGTGTGCCTTCCGGGGTGCAGACAAGCCAGTCGTCCTGGCGGACGTGGAGCCACCCCCCGGGCAGCTCCCGGCCCGCGGCGGCGAAGGCGTACTCCTCTTCGTACGCCTCCCCCGGTGAGTCGAAGAACGTTCGGTCAACCATGCAATACGCGTCGTACCGCACCTTTCTGTCCCCCCGTGATTCTCGTACTCCCGCATTCGGTTTCCTCGAACGACTGGAAACATTTCACACTCACGAACGACCCCACCAGTACACAACACCCAAGTTGAACCGTGAAAAACGCATGGTTCAGGCTGTTCGAATCGGCCAAACCCCTTGCCTGGCAGGAGCCTGACGTCGGTAACCAGGAGATCTCCGATACGGTTTCAGCGCCCGCTCCAGAGAATCCGTCCGTTTCGAGAGGCACCCGTGATACGACTCGCATGGCGGACCCTTTCGGGCCGCAGGGCAAGCTGGGCCGCGAGCTTCGTGACGCTCGTCCTGGCCCTGGTCATGACGACGGCGTGCGCCGTATTGCTGGAGTCGGGCACCCGGGCCGCCGCACCCACCGAGCGGTACGCGGGGACGGACGTGGTCGTCGGCGGGCAGCCCTTCGTGCCCCGGGCACAGGCGCTTGTGACGGCGCTGAGCGCCCTGTCGTCCGTCGAGCGAGCCGTACCGGAGCTGTCGTTCCCCGTGTCGGCGGTGGACGGGTCCGGTGAGCCGGTCGAGGCGCCCTGGGGCGGCCCGTCCCTGGGGCACTCGTGGGAGAGCGCCGTCCTCGGCCCGTTCGTTCTGCGGCAGGGCCGCGCACCCGCCGACGACGCGGAGGTCGTGCTGGACGGCGTCCTCGCCGGACGCCTGGGCGTCGGTGCGGGCGACACCGTACGGCTGACCGGCCCGGACGGGCCGCGCGCATACAGTGTCTCCGGTGTCGCCGACCCTCCCCGGCAACCGGCCCGCCAGTACGCGGTGTTCCACACGCCCCGGGAGGCGGAGCGGCTCGCGGGCTCCGCCCAGCCGGTCCGGGCCGTCGGCGTGCTGGCGAAGGCGGCAGCGGACACGGCACAGCTGCGGCGGCAGGTGGAACAGAACGTCACGGCCCTGTACGGAAACGCCGGCGCGCCGGTCGTGGTCGCCTCCGGCGCGGGGCGGGCGGACGCGGAGTTCTGGAACGTGCCGTCCCCCGCGTCGGTGCTCTCCTCGCTCGTCGGCACCTTCGGAGCACTGTCGCTCTTCTTGGCGGCCTTCGTCATCTCCGGCACGCTGTCGCTCGCGGTCGCCGGACGGCTGACCGAGATCGGTCTGCTGCGGGCCGTCGCGGCCACCAAGGGGCAGATCCGTCGGATGATCGCCATGGAGGCCCTTCTGGTGACCGCGGCAGCGGCGCTCGTCGGTGTACCGGGCGGCATCGGTGTGGCGCTGCTCCTGCACCGGGTGCTGGTGGACGGGGAGGTCCTGCCCCCGTCGTTCGCCCTGTCCGTGGGGCCGGTCGCGCCCTGGCTGACCGTCGTCCTGGCCGCGGTCGTCGCCCAGCTCGCGTCGTTCGCCGCAGCCCGACGCGCGTCCCGGGTGCGGCCGGTGGAGGTGCTGCGCAAGTCGGCCGCACCTGCCCCGGGGATCGGGTGGCGGCGTGTGCTGCTCGGCGTGTGCGTGCTGGCCGGGGCGGGTGCCTGCCTGGGCGCGGTGGCCTCGGGCCGCCTGGACGGGGGCGGCGGGACGGCCGAGAGCATGGTGCTGGTCCTGATCGTCGGGGTGGCGCTGCTGGCTCCGTTGCTCTGCCGTGCCGCCGGCGCCGTTGTGGTGACTCCCCTGAAACCGCTCCTGCCCATGGAAGGCGCGCTGGCCGTCCGCAACCTCCGGCAGCAGAACGCACGGCTGGCGTCCACCGTGACACCGCTCGTGCTCGCCCTCTCCTTCACCGGCACACTGCTCTGTGTACCGGTGATCACGGCGGAGGGCGCGCAGCGAGCGGAACGGCAGCGCCTTCTCGCCGACCATGTGGTGACCTCGACCGGGCCGGGCATCGCGCCGGGTTACGCGGAGCGGGCCGCCCGACTGCCTGGAGTGGCGGCGGCGTCCGGGCAACTGTCCCTGTACGGAGAGTTGAGCCGGGCGGACGCCGATGAAGGCGGCGCCGAGGCAGTCGTCGGCGCGCGTCTGGTCGCGGTACGGGCGGAGGCGGTACCGGAACTGCTCGACCTGGGGGTCCGCGCGGGCTCGGTCGCCCGGCTCGGTGCGACTTCCGTGGCGCTCGGCGACAGCGCGGCACGACAGCTGGACGTGGCGGTGGGCGACCCGGTCCGCGTCGACTGGGACGACGGAACCCGGGACACCTTCCGCGTCGCGGCCGTCTACTCCCGTGACCAGGGGTTCGCCGACGCGCTGCTGCCGCATGCCTCGGCGGCCCGGCACGCGGCCGATCCCCTGGAGAGCACCGTCCTCGTACGCACCGCTCCCGGAGCCGATCGTGACGGTGTCCAGCAAGGGCTGGAGGCCCTCGCCGCGCAGTTCCCGGGAACCCGGGTCGGCGGTGGAGCGACGGAGGACGCCAAGAGCGGTTCGGGCTCCACGGATGCGGCCGACCTGTTCGTCCTCCTGCTGCTGGCCATGATCAATGCGTTCACGGCCATCGCCGTCGTCAACACCCTGGGCATGACGACGGCCGGCCGCAGACGGGAGTTGGCTCTGCTGCGGCTGGCCGGCGCCCAGTCCGCGCAGGTGTTGCGGGTACTGGCCTGGGAGGCCCTGCTCACCTGCGTGGTCGCGCTGGCGCTGGCCACGCTGGTGTGCGCGGCGGTGCTGGTGCCGCTCAGTACGGCGCTCACCGGCTCGGCCGTCCCCGCCCTCGCTGTGGGACCGTTGACCGCCCTGGCCGCCGGGGCACCCATGGTGACCGTCTTGACGGTCACCATGGTCGGCCGCACAGCCATGCGGCGTGCCGCGGCCGACGGGCTGGCCAAGGCCGTCTCCTGACCTCACCTTCGGCTCAGAACGCCGCCGTTCGGATCCGGCGCGACCGGCCCGGCGCGTCGGCCGGACGGGGGAGACCGCCGGCATGCGGCATGGTGGATCCCTCGGGACCGGTCACAGCCGACCGGTCTTCCCCTCGGGGACGGACGCAAGCGTGGCGAACGCCGTGGAGGCTTCGGCGGATCTGTCCTGCCCTGCGAAGGGCAGGGCCACCGCGATCCGGTAGCCACCCATGCCATCCGCCTCCGCGCTCAGCCTGCCGCCCCGTTCCGTGACCCGCTCGCGGAGATTGTGCAGACCGCTGCCGCCCAGTCCCTTCAGATCAGGGGAGTCCGACCGAGCCCGTCTCACCTCGCCCGAAGCGACCCCGTCGTTGGTCACCTCCAGGCGCGCCCACACTCCGCCCAGTTGCTCATGGCCCACGATGAGGCGGATCGCGCAGTGCCGAGCCTTGCTGTGCCGCAGCGCGTTGGTGACGCCCTCCCTGACCACGATGGCCAGTGTCTCGTCGACGGGCACCGGCAGTGGGGAGTCGGCCAGCTGGACGTCGACGGTGACACCGAGGGACTCCAGCAGCGCGGCAATCGTCCGCGCCTCCCGTTCCAGGGACAGCTTCCGGTATCCGGCGGACACGGCCCGTACCTCCGACAGAGCGTGCCGTGCGAGGGCCTGCGTCCGGCCCAACTCCTCGTGGGCGCGCTGAGGATCGCTGCGTACGAGCCCCTGGATCCCTTCGCACTGGAGCGCCACCGCCGTCAGTGAGTAACCGCACAGATCGTGCAGGTCGCGGGCGAAGCGCAGCCGTTCACGGTCGACGGCCCGCTGTGCCAGTGCGGCACGGGCCGCCTGCAGTTCCTCGGCGAGATCCGCGAGGCGCACCACGCCGAACAGGGCCAGGCCACCCACCGCGTGGGAGACCGCCGAATTGAGGCTCTGGCCGGTCGTCTCGCCGATGACCAGGGACAGGGGTACCTGAAGGCCGACCAGCACGGCGAAGGCGATCCACGCGTGCGGCATGGGCGTGGTGAGCAGCACCGCGGCGGCGAGGGACCCCGGAATACCGACCCAGGTGTCCTGGAAGAAGCAGTACGGCGCGTAGGTCAAGGCCGCGTGCGCGACGAACGACCACGGCCACCAGGGCTTGCGCCGGCGCACCGCCGCTGGGGCGGAGTGGCGCAGATGAAGGCCCAGGGTTGCCACCAGGATGGCTGACCCCACCACCAGGTCAGCAAGTCCGTCACGGTTGGCGGCCGTTGCCGCCACCGATGCGACGAAGAAGCCGACAGAGATCAGACAGACAATGACCCGCGCTCCCCGCGGACTGTTCTCTTCCCCCCACATGTCCCCCCCATGAGGTGTCTCCGCTCAACTCACGGGCGAGAATACGCAACCGGCCTCCTCGGCGACCCCACCCTGACGACGACCGGCGGACCGCTCCGCGAGGTGGAAGACCGCTTCAGCGTCGAACCCGCGGCAAGGGCCTTCCCCGACCGGACTCGTCAGGTCGCGGAGCAGAAGCTCCCCCTCGAGGTCGTCCGCCCCGCGGCGCTTCATCGAGAGCGACGACCTGCGGTGTCACGGCGTCAGTTCCCCGCCGGACGACCGGAGCGGCCCCGGGTCCCAGTGCACCTCCCGGGAGATGTCCTGTGACGGCCCCCGGCAGGGAACGCGTCTCAGGCGTCGGCGCGGCCCCGTCCGGACAGCCACTCCGGGCGGGGAAGGCGCCGGCGGTTCGTCACGGCAGACGCCAGTCCACCGGCGCTGCACCTTGCCGGGTGAGGAAGTCGTTGGCGCGGCTGAAAGGGCGGGAGCCGAAGAATCCCCGGTCGGCGGAGCGGGGTGAGGGATGCGCGGACTCGATCACCGGATAGCGGTCGAGATGGGGGCGCAGGTTGCGGGCGTCACGGCCCCACAGGATCGAGACCAAGGGCTTTCCCCGCTCGGCGAGGGCGCGGATCGCCTGCTCGGTGACCTCTTCCCAGCCCTTGTCCCGGTGCGAGCCGGGACTGTTCGGCCGTGTGGTCAGCGCCCTGTTCAGCAGCAGCACCCCTTGCCGGGTCCATGGGGTGAGGTCACCGTTGGACGGGCCGGGCAGGCCGAGGTCGCTCTGCAGTTCCTGGAAGATGTTGATCAGGCTGCCGGGCAGACGACGTACCTCCGGGGCGACGGCGAAGCTCAGGCCGATCGCCATCCCGGGCGTGGGATAGGGGTCCTGTCCCACGACGAGGACGCGCACGTCGTCGAAAGGCTGCTGGAAGGCGCGAAGGACATTCGGCCCGTCGGGCAGATACGTACGGCCCGCCGCAAGTTCGGTCCGCAGGAAGGCGCCCATGGAGGCGACGCGTTCGGCCACCGGTTCCAGGGCCTTCGCCCAGCCCGGCTCGACAAGTTCATGAAGAGGTCGTGGTGCCACGAGCCCTCACTCTACTGGTGCGCGTGAAGGACAAGTCCCGCGAACCAACCGCCCCGCCCCGCATCCAGCGGCACTACTCTTCCTCCTCGTCTTCTGCCAGAGTGACGAGCACATCCCGCAGCAGGTCCTCCGGAACAAGAGAGGCACGTCGAGTCCAGTGATCCGCCCACGCCGCCGACGTCATGCCCCTACGTCCCGTCCGTTCAGCCGGGCCAACGACCTGCTGATGCGGCTGGGAGGTCAGCCGGTCGACTGGCGCCTGCCGTGAGCGTCGGCTTCCTGGCCGTGGACTCCGGCGGCTCGGGCCTGCGCGTCGTCATGGGCACAGCCGGTGACGACGGGCGGGGTCGGCTCGGGCGGCGTGCGTCGCGCGAGCCCGTCCGCACCGGGGCGCGGGGCATCGACCCCGGACATCTGATGGCGCAACTGGTACCGATGGCCAGGGCGTTGACCGCCGAGACCGGCGTGTCCCGGCTCGGCACCGTCGTCGTGGGCGCCGCCGGACTGGCCACCCTCGGTGACGCCCTGCGCGCCGAACTGCCGGGCGCGCTGGCCCGGGAGTTCGGGGCGCGCACGGTCGCCCTCGTCGCCGACGCGGTCACCGCGTACGTGGGCGCCCTCGGTCCGAGGGCCGGCGCCGTGGTCGCCGCCGGCACCGGCCTGATCGCCACCGGAACCGACCTCGCCCGCTGGCGCCGGGCGGACGGCTGGGGGCATCTGCTGGGCGACTGCGGCGGCGGCGCCTGGATCGGGCGGGCCGGCCTGGAGGCGGCGCTGCGCGCCCACGACGGGCGCCGGGGCGGCTCCGCCCCGCTGCTGGCCCGGGCCGAGGAGCGGTTCGGCCCGGTGGCGGGACTGCCCGGCCAGTTGTATCCGCGCCCCGACCGTCCCGCCGTCCTCGCCTCCTTCGCGCCCGAGGTGGCCGCGTGCGCCGCCGCCGACGACCCCGTCGCCACGGACGTGCTGCGGGCCGCCGCCGCGCACATGGCCGACTCTGCCGCCGCGGTCTGCCCCACCGGCGGCGAGCCCCGCGTCGCGGTCACCGGTGGTCTGCTGAAGATGGGCGACCCCCTCGTCGTACCGCTGGCGGAGGAACTGGCCAAGCGGCTGCCGCACGCTCAGCGGGCGGCCGCGGAGGGTGATCCGCTGCACGGCTCGGTCCGCATCGCGACCGACCTGGCGACCGGCTCGCTCACCCTCCCGAGGGACGACAGGATGCTATGGGTGACGACCGTGCCCGACGGCTGAGAATCGGTCCGCCAACGAGGTGAATCGTGCCGATGTCGGCCGATCCGTACATCACTCATCAGACAAAACCGGACGGATACCGCTCAGCCGTACCCTCCCCGAACGGGGAAACCCCGGAAACCAGTAACATGCGGCGCCATGAGCTCCTCCACTGGGCCCGCGTCCGGCCTGCCAGTACGAATGCCGCGCCCCCGCCAGCCCGGACGGCACCGCCGTCCCGAACCCCTGGTGGCTCCCGAGGGCGCGCCCGCGCTCGTCCTCGCGGTGCCGGGCACGCCCAGTAGCGCCACCCGCGGCCTCGCCGAAGAGGTCATCAGCATCGCCCGCTCCGAGCTGCCCGGCCTCGACGCCCGGATCGGCTGGCTCGACGGGGAGGACGAGGAGTTCCTCCCCCTGCCGACCGTCCTCGTGCGTGCCGCCGAGGAGCGCACCGCCCGCTACGAGCATGCACGCGCCGCCGGGATGGACGTGAAGGAGCCGGAGGGCCCCGTCGCCGTCGTCGTGCCGCTGCTCGCCGGCCCGGACAGCGCGCTGCTGCGCCGGATCCGGCAGGCCGTCATGGACAGCAGCATCGCGGCCGAGCTGACCGATGTGCTCGGCCCGCACCCGCTGCTCGCCGAGGCGCTGCACGTGCGGCTCTCCGAGGCCGGGCTGGCCCGCGCCGACCGTGCCCGCCTGTTCACCGTGGCGACCGCCGCGGACGGCATCATCCTGGCCTCCGTGGGCGGTGACGAGGCCGTCCAGGCGGCCGGGATCACCGGCATGCTGCTCGCCGCCCGCCTCGCCGTGCCGGTGATGGCTGCGGCCCTGGACGAGGAGGGCTCGATCGCGTCCGTGGCCGAGCAGCTGCGGTCCTCGGGCTCGCAGCAGCTGGCGCTCGCCCCGTACCTGATCGGTCCGGAGATCGAGGCGAGCCTGCTGGACGAGGCGGCCAAGGAGGCGGGCTGTTCCACCGCCGAGCCGCTCGGCCCCTACCCCGCGATCGGGAAGCTGACGCTGGCGAAGTACACCACGGCGCTCGGTATCTCGCCGCAGCAGCCGCAGGGCACGCCGGTCCGCTGAGGCGTGGGGCGCACGCCAGGGTGACGCGCACGACCGAAAGGGCCCGCTCGGGTATCGGAGCGGGCCCTTCGTCGTGCCGTGCGGCGCGCGGGCCGGCCGGCCGCGGGCCAGACGTGCGGGCCGCCACCGGACCTTCGAGAGCATCCACAGACAAGCGAGCACACCTGCGCCGGGAACCCCCGCCGGCCGCGGGCCGGACATGCGAGCCACCACCGGACCTTCGAGAGCATCCACGGACAAGCGAGCACACCTGCGCCGGGAACCCCCGCCGGCCGCGGGCCGGACATGCGAGCCACCACCGGACCTTGGAGAGCATCCGCGGACAAGCCGAGTCCCCCTGCGCCGGGCGCGCCGGCCCGGTGCCGGGTCAGTCGAAGACCACGCAGGACGCCGCGGGTACCGCGAGTGAACCGCCGCGCCGGGGCACACCGGTCTCCGGGTCCAGCGCGAACCAGGTCACGTCTCCGGAGCGCTCGTTCGCCACGTACAGGAAGCCGTCCGACGCGGCGAGGGCCCGCGGCCAGTGTCCGCCGCAGGGCACCGTCCCGAAGAGCCGCAGCCCGTCCGGCTCCACCTCGAACACGGACAGGACGTCCTCGCCGCGGGTCGCGGTCCACACGAAGCGGCCGTCGGGCGAGACCACGATGCCGGACGGGTAGGCGTCGCCCTCCGGAACCCCGGTCAGCACCTGTACCTCGGTGAGGGGCTGCAGCACGCCGTCGGCGGCGTCCCAGCGGCAGACGGTGACGGTGGGCGCCAGTTCGTTGACCACGTAGGCGTGGGAGCCGTCCGGGTGGAAGGCCAGGTGCCGCGGACCCGAGCCGGGGCGCAGCGCGACCTCCCGGTGCACGACGAGTGCGCCGTCCGTCAGTCCGCAGACCCGCACCGAGTCGGTGCCGAGGTCCACGCTGACGGCCCAGCGCCCGCTCGGGTCGGGTTGCACCTGGTGGGCGTGCGGCCCCTGCTGCCGCTGGGCGTGCGGGCCCGAGCCGGTGTGCTGCAGGACGCCGGTCGGGGTGCGGGCGAGGGTGCCGTCGGAGCGGACGGGCACGGCGGTGACACTCCCGGAGCCGTAGTTGGCGGTCAGGACGTGCCCGGCGTACAGGCTCAGATAGGTCGGCCCGTCGCCGTTCACGGGCACCGGCCGCCCGGCCGGCTCGGGCCTGTCCCCGGTCACGCGGAAGGCGGCCACCGCGCCCTCGGCCCGCTCGCTGACGGCGTAGAGCGTCTCCCCGTCGGGCGCGAGGGCCAGGTAGGAGGGGTCGGGCAGGCGGTCCGTGCCGCTGACGACCGTGAGCGCGCCGTTGTCGGGGGCGACGGCCACGGCCAGGATCCCTGGACCGCCGGCCGCCGTGAACGACCCGATGAACGCCCGCCGCTTCCGCCTGTCGCCGTCTGCCACCGCTGACCCCTCTCGTCCCGCTTCGCGCTGCCGCGCGCCGCGTCGCGCCGCGTCGTCCGGCGCCTCGTCGAGTACCGACTGATCGTCTGCCCAGGAGCGACGGTAGCAGTCGATCACTCGCGGTCTAGACCAAATGGGTGGCGTGGCGTGGGACCGGCCCGCTCACGCACCGACCAGGGGCGACCCGGAGGGGCTCCGCAGGGGCGCGGCGAGTTCGGCCAGGGCGCGTTCCAGGCCGTGGAGGTGGGCCAGCGCGGGTTCGGCGGCGAGCGGCCCGTCCGCGCGGGCGGGGACGGCTCCGCCGCCGGTGAGCGCCTCGACCGCGGCCTCTACACGCCAGCAGGCGGCGGCCAGCCGGGCGTCGTGCGAGGCCTCCGGGTCGGCGGCGACGGCGACCAGGCCGCGGATCTCCCGGGCGCAGTCGTCGAGCAGGGAGAGCACCCGGCGGGCGCGCCGCTTGCGACGGTACATCGGGTTCAGCGGGTGCACGAGCGGGGCGAGCGACAGCCGGACCCGGCCGAGCAGCTGCTCCAGTTCGGCCACCCGCGGCGCCGGATCGGCGTCCTCGGTTCCGGAGAGGCGGGCGGCGGCCTCCGCGGTGCAGGCGTGCACGCAGCGCAGGGCGCGCTGGATCCAGGCGTCGTTGACGGCGTGGGTGGTCACGGGCAGGACGAAGAGCACCGCGAGTGCGGCGCCGAGCGCCCCCACCCCGGTCTCGGCGAGGCGCAGGGCGAGCAGTCCGGGGCTGAGGACGCCCAGGAGGCCGTAGAGCAGCTCGGCGAGGAGGGTGACGCAGAGCATCATCCAGGTGTAGGAGACCGCGGCGGTGTAGAAGATGCCGAAGACGCAGGCGGCGGCGAGTACGGCGGAGGGCACCGCGGCACCGGCCAGCGGGACGGCGATCAGGAAGCCGAGGCCGATCCCCATGACCGTGCCGAGGACCCGGCGGAAGCCGCGGACCAGGGTCTCGCCGCGCGAGGTGGTGTTGACGAAGACCCACCAGGTGGCGCCGACGGCCCAGTACCAGCGGTCGCCGGACACCATCTGGCCCACGACCAGGGCGAAACCGGCGCCCGCGGTGGCCTGGACGGCCTGGCGGGTGGTGATGCGGGCGAGCCCGGTGCCGGCGGGCGGCGCGGGGGCCACCGGCGCGGGCAGCCGGCGCTCGTAGCACCACAGGCCGAAGCGCACCACCGCGGCTGCGGCCACGGCCAGCAGGACGGCGGCGTACATCTCGGGCAGCCGGTCCGTGGTCGCGTGCAGGAACTGGGCGATGAAGAAGGTCATGAACGCGAACACGCCGAGGCTGTGCCCGCGTGGCCCCCAGCGCCGGGCGTACACGCCCGCGCCGACGACGGCGAGGAAGGTGAGGTCCCGGGCCACCGGGTGGTCGTGCAGCGCGGCCGCGGCGGCGAGCACCGGCAGCCCGACGACCGGAAGCAGCGCGGTGGTGACCGCCTGCCCCCGCACGGTGGCGTCGGTGACGGTGAACAGCGCGAGCAGCGCGGCGAGCCCGCCGATGACGGCGCCCACGAGAGAGGTGCCGGCCAGGCCGCAGACGACGACGGCCAGGCCGATGCCGAGGACGGCCCGCGCGGCGAACCGCAGCCGCGCCCGTCCCGGGTCCGGGCTCATGAACAGCCGCTTGAGCACTACGTACCGCCCCCTTCGTGAACCGGTCGTCACCCGCCCGGTCATCGGCATGAAAAAGGCGCCGCGGGATCCGCAGCGCCATCGACTCCTCCATATCAGCATCCCGACCGCCAGTGGCTCAAGAGGCACCTTCAGAACTGAGCCATTGGTACAGTGATCACGGCGATCTCACAGCCACCGAAGAGCCAACGGCCGACGAAGGGAACCGGGCGCCATGGCCGTCGACGAACTCGACACCCGCATCCTGCGGCTGCTGCTGGAGCAGCCGCGCACCAGCGTGCGCGAGTACGCCCGCCTCCTCGGGATCGCCCGCGGGACACTCCAGGCCCGGCTCGACCGTCTGGAGCGCGACGGCGTGATCACCGGCACCGCACCCGCCCTCTCCCCCGCCGCGCTGGGCCACCCGGTGCTGGCGTTCGTGCACATCGAGGTCACCCAGGGCCACCTGGACGAGGTGGGCGAGGCGCTGGCAGCCGTCCCGGAGATCGTCGAGGCCTTCTCCATCACGGGCGGCGGCGACCTGCTGACCCGGGTCGTGGCCCGCGACAACGCGCATCTGGAGGACGTGGTCCAGAAGCTGATCAGCCTGCCCGGGGTGGTCCGCACCCGCAGCGAGGTGGCACTGCGCGAACGCGTGCCGCACCGGCTGCTGCCCCTGGTGGAGTCGATCGGGCGCACGGCACGGAAATGAGCCTTGGCATCCTGGGTCCATGAGCACTCTCGGCGGCATCTCGGTCGTCTTCGACCTCGACGGCACACTCGTGGACAGCGAGCCGAACTACTACCAAGCGGGCCGGCGGACCCTCGCCGAGTACGGCGTCCCCGACTTCACCTGGGCCGACCACGAGGGCTACGTGGGCATCAGCACCCAGGAGACGGTCGCCGACTGGAAGCGGCGGTACGGCCTGCGGGCCCCGGTGGAGGAACTGCTCGCCGTCAAGAACCGCCACTACCTGGAGCTGGCCCGCACCTCCGCGCGCGCGTACCCCGAGATGCGGAAGTTCGTGGAACTGCTGGCCGGTGAGGGCGTCCCACTGGCCGTGGCGTCGGGGTCGTCACCCGAGGCCATCGGGACGATCCTCGCCCGGACCGGGCTGGACGCGTATCTGCGCACGGTCGTCTCGGCCGACGAGGTGGCGCACGGCAAGCCCGCCCCCGACGTCTTCCTGGAGGCGGCCCGCAGGCTCGGGGCGGACCCCGCCGACTGCGTGGTCCTGGAGGACGCCGCACCGGGAGCCGCCGCCGCGCACGCTGCCGGAATGCGCTGCATCGCGATCCCCTACGTCGCCGCACAGGCCGACGCCACGGAGTTCGCCACCGCAGGCCTGCTGCTGCGCGGCGGACAGCGGGAGTTCACCGCGCGGGCGGCGTACGACTGGCTCGTGCGGGCGGCGCGGTCTTCCTGACCGCGCCCGCCGCGGACCGCACCCGCACCCGGCACCCGCATCCGCCCCTACTCGTCAGTACCGTTGACGCTCCCGGGCCCCTTGCCTATCTTCTGGGCGACCTTCCGAACAGTGGTCGATATTTCGAACGCACACGTCGAACACCTCGACCCGATGTCACGCCCCCACGGAACAACCGAAGAACCGAAGAACCGAAGAAACGAGGAGCACATGGCAGCGCCCCTCTCCCGGCGGACCTTCCTGTTGGCCACGGCGGTCGCCGCGGGAACGCCCGCGGTCTCGTACGCGGCGAGCGGCCGGCCCGGCACCGCACCACGGACACCGGCCGCGCCCGCGAACCTCGCGGCACCGGCGACCTGGTCCGTACGACCGTTCGAGCTGGAGGACGTGACGCTCGGCCCGGGCGTGTTCGCCGACAAGCGGCGGCTGATGCTGGACCACGCCCGCGGCTACGACGTGAACCGGCTGCTCCAGGTCTTCCGCGCCAACGCCGGTCTCTCCACCCTCGGCGCCGTCGCCCCCGGCGGCTGGGAGGGGCTGGACGGCGAGGCCAACGGCAACCTCCGCGGCCACTACACCGGCCACTTCCTGACCATGCTGTCCCAGGCGTACCGCAGCACGGGAGAGCGCGTCTTCGCCGAGCGGATCGGCACCATGGTCGGCGCGCTGACCGACGTACGCGAGGCCCTGCGGCACGACCCGGTGGTGTTGAGCACGGACGGCCGCTTCGGCGGCGCCGCGGAGAACGTGCGCGGCTCCCACAAGTACGTCGACCTCCCCGCCGGCGTCCTCGGCGACACCCCGGAGATCACGCTGGCCGCCTGGGTGAAACCCACCCACGACGGCAGTTGGGCCCGCGTCCTCGACTTCGGCGACGACACCAACCGCTACCTCTACCTCGCCGCCCGCAACGCCCGCGGCGAGCCGCGCTTCGCCATCACGGACAGCGGCGCCGGAGGCGAGCAGGGCCTCGACGGCACGGCCGCACTGCCCCTGAACGAGTGGAGCCACCTGGCCGTGACCCTCGCGGACGGCACCGGGACCCTCTACGTCGACGGAACGGCCGTGGCGCGCAACACGGGCATGTCCCTGACCCCCGCCACCCTCGGCCCGCTCGCCCACCACTGGCTCGGCAGGTCGCACTACCGCGCCGACCCCGTCTTCGCGGGCGCGTTCGAGGAGTTCAACGTCTGGTCGCGCGCCCTGAGCCCCGACGAGATCGGCGCGCTGCGGGACAGCCGCGCCGCCGACACACCGGCGGGCCGGGGCGACCTGGCGTCGTACGCCTTCGACGAGACCGGGGGCGGCACCTTCGCGGACTCCTCCGGCCGGGGCCTGACCGCCACGCTGCGCCGCACCTGGGGCGGGCCCAGCCACCCCGGGTTCCTCGCCGCGTACCCGGAGACGCAGTTCATCGAGCTGGAGTCGATGACCGGCAGCGACTACGCCAGGGTCTGGGCGCCGTACTACACCGCGCACAAGATCCTCCGCGGTCTGCTGGACGCCCATCTCGCCACCGGCGACGAGCGTGCGCTGGACCTCGCGTCCGGCATGTGCGACTGGATGTACTCCCGGCTGTCCGTACTGCCGGCAGCCACCCTGCAACGCATGTGGGGCATCTTCTCCAGTGGTGAGTTCGGCGGCATCGTGGAGGCGATCTGTGATCTGCACGCGGTCACCGGGAGGACGGAACACCTCGCGCTGGCCCGGCTGTTCGACCTGGACCGGCTCATCGACGCCTGTGCCACGGACACCGACGTCCTCGACGGCCTGCACGCCAACCAGCACATACCGATCTTCACCGGCCTGGTGCGGCTGTACGACGAGACGGGCGAGGAGCGCTACCTCACCGCGGCGAAGAACTTCTGGGGCATGGTCGTACCCCACCGCATGTACGCCATCGGCGGCACCAGCGCCGGCGAGTTCTGGAAGGCCCGGGACGTGATCGCCGGCACGATCGGCGCGACCACGGCGGAGAGCTGCTGCGCGTACAACATGCTCAAGCTGAGCCGGACGCTCTTCTTCCACGACCAGGACCCGGCGTACATGGACTACTACGAGCGGGCCCTGTACAACCAGGTGCTCGGCTCCAAACAGGACGCGCCGGACGCCGAGAAGCCGCTCGTCACCTACTTCATCGGGCTGACGCCCGGTCATGTGCGCGACTACACGCCCAAGCAGGGCACGACCTGCTGCGAGGGCACCGGCATGGAGAGCGCCACCAAGTACCAGGACTCGGTGTACTTCGCCGCGGCCGACGGCAGCGCCCTGTACGTCAACCTCTACAGCCGCTCCACGCTGACCTGGGCCGAGCGCGGCGTCACCGTCACCCAGACCACGGACTATCCCCGGGAGCAGGGCAGCACCCTCACCATCGGCGGCTCCGGCGCGTCCTTCGCCCTGCGGCTGCGGGTGCCGTCCTGGGCCGGCGCCGGGTTCTCGGTCACCGTCAACGGCCGTGCCGTCCAGGGCACTCCGACGCCGGGCAGCTATTTCACGGTGTCCCGGAGCTGGCGCCGGGGCGACACCGTGCGGGTCCGGATCCCCTTCCGGCTGCGGGTGGAGAAGGCCCTCGACGACCCGTCCCTGCAGGCCCTGTTCTACGGCCCGGTCAACCTGGTCGCCCGTGACCCGGGCACCGATCTCCTGGAGTGCGGCCTGTACCGCAACGCGGGACTCTCCGGCGATCTGTTGCCCACGCTCACCCCCGTGTCCGGCCGACCGCTCCACTACACGCTGGACGGCACCGAGTGGGCGCCGTTCGCCGAGGGGACCGAGGACCCGACGCACGCCTACTTCCGCCGCTCGGAGCCCCGGGTGGTCCTCGGCGGCACCGACTCGGGCGTCGCCAACCCGGCGAAGGAGGACGGCACCACGCTGCTCGACGAGATCTGGGCCGCGGCTCCGTTCCGCGGCAAGGCCACGCTGGTGACGCACGTACGGTCGACGGTGGACGCGTGGGTGACGGCCGGGCTGCTCGGGCGCGACGAGGGCGAGCGGGTGGTGAGGACCGCGCAGAAGGCGTCGTACGCCGGCTGACGGGGCCGACGGGTGGCGGTGTCGCGGTCGGCATCATGCGCATCACGCACGGCCAGATCCTCCCGGTCCGGCAGCCGGCCGACCAGGCCAACGACACCGTGCTGGACCACGTCACCGTGCTGGAGAAGAACGGACTGGTCAACTTCGACCAGGTCAACTTCCAGCAGTCGGCCCCGCCGGACCTGGCCGAGGCGCAGCCCACCCAGGCCGGACGTCGACCCCTCGGCACCGACGCCCGGGCCGACGGTCCGCTGACACGGGGGTCGGTCGCGGAGGGGTCAGCGGCCGCGGGGCTTGCCGCGCCTGCCGCCGCCCTTCGTGCCGCCGCCCTTGGGGTTGCCGCTCCTGGGGCCAGCACTCTTCGTGCCGCCACTCTTCGTGCCGCCGCCGGCGCCGCGCCGCGCGCCGCCGGTCTGCTTCGAGGCCACCGGTCCGCGCCGCGCGCCGGCCTTCTCGGTGCGCTCGCCCGTGGACGCCGGCGCGGACTGCCGGCCCCGGGTGCTGTTGACGGTCCGGCCCCGGACGATCCCGATGAAGTCCTCCACCCGGTCCGTGTGCGCGTCCTCCGGCCAGGACAACGCCACGCTCGACCCGGGGGCGTCGGTCACCGTCCGGTACGTGAGGTCCTTGCGGTGGTGGAGCCGGGCCAGCGACAGGGGCACGAGCAGCACGCCGATCCCGGCCGCGACCAGCTCGACGGCGTCCGCCGTCGTGGCGGGGCGTTCGAAGGCGGGCCGGCCCGGCGGCCGCTCCCAGCCGAGGACGTCGTCCAAGGGGTGCAGCACGATCTCGTCGGCCAGGTCCTCGACGGTCACCTCGTCGGCCGCGGTGACCAGGTGGTCCTTGGGGACCACCACGACCGTGGTCTCGGTGTACAGCGGGATGGCGCTGAGGAGGGTCCGGTCGACGGGCAACCGCACCAGCCCGGCGTCGGCGTCACCGCCCAGCAGCACGCCGCTCGCCTCGGCGGCGGGCACCTGGTGCAGGGACAGCGGGACGCCGGGCAGCCGCTCGTTCCAGATGCGCACCCATTTGTCGGGTGTCACCCCCGGGACGTATGCGAGCCGGAACGAGGGGGGGTCTTGCGAGCCTGTCACCCGGCCAGGTTACCGGGCGTGGTCGGGGACCGCTCACATGCTCGATACCCTAGACACCATGACGTCGCACCAGAACACCCAGACCATGAAGCCCGCGACCGCGGCGAAGAAGCTGGGTGTGTACCTCGAGGCCACACCCGCCGAGTTCCGGGAGGGCGTCGTCACACGCGCCGAGCTGAACGCGCTGCAGACCGACCCGCCCGCGTGGCTGCGCGACCTGCGACGCGACGGGCCGCACCCGCGTCCGGTGGTGGCGGCCAAGCTGGGCGTGTCCATCGCGGGCCTGCACCGGGGCGGGGTCACCGAACCGCTCACCACGGAGCAGATCGAGACGCTGAAGCAGGAACGCCCCGAGTGGCTGGAGCGGGAGCAGGCCGTCCAGGCCGACGTCCGCAAGGAGTCGGCCCGCGTGAAGAAGCTGCACGCGGAGCGCGCCGAGCGTGCCGCACGCGACTGACCGTCCCGGCGGGCGCGCGCACGCCCCGTACGCAGGCCGCCCTTTCCCGGCCTCTCGTTCACTGCTCGCTCATCCCTCGGACTTCTGCTCCGTCAGGCTCCACGCGTACTGCAGCCAGTCCGACACCACGACGGCGGTCAGTCCCGCGCACAGCAGCCGCCCGGCCCGGGGCGCGACGGCGTAGGTGCCGACGAGTCCCCCGGCCACCCAGGCGGAGGTGCAGAAGGGGCAGGAGATCAGCTCACCGACGGCACGGCGCAGGCCCGTGCCGCGCGGGGCGTCCATCACCTCGTTGGCGTCGCTCTCGCGCTCGCGGCGGGTGAACGGCGCCCGCAGGAAGCTGGTGACCTTGTCCTTGGTCAGCAGCCGGGAGGCTTTGAACGTCGCCGTCCCCAGCAGGGCCACGTCCCAGACGGGGACGGCGTCGGGCAGTCGCAGCCCACGGCGCCGCGCCGTCACGGCGAGCACGCCGGCCCCCGCCGCGAAGGTCGTCGCGAGCGCCGCGTACCCGCCGAGCGGTGTGTCCTCCCCGCCGTCGTAGGGCTCCTCGCCGTCCATCATCGATGCCTCCTCGTGGGACGTCTCGGGTCCTCGGGTCCTCGGGTCCTCGGCCGGAGAGCGGGTGCCCTGTTCCGGCCGTCCGCAACGCGTGGTGGGGGCCGCTCTCAGCGCGTTGCCGGTCCGCCGAACAGGTCGGCGCAGTCCGCCGGCAGGTCGGCCAGGAGATGGTCCACACGTTCGCCGGGCACCGCTTCGGTGAGGGTGGAAAGCACGGCGCCCGCGTCCCACTCCGCGGTGCGGGGCCGGGCGCCGGTCTGCTGCGCCACCCGCCGCAGGAACTCCTCGCGGCCGAAGGTCTCGGGACGCCCGCGCTCCAGGCGCAGCGCGTCGTCCAGGGGTGCGGGCAGGTCGGAGGCCAGGTCGGCCGCCTCGTCCTGGGCGATGCAGGACGCGATCACCCACAGGACGGCCGTACTGACCTGCTCGGCCTCCTCCTTGCTGTGGTACTCGCCGCGGTCGCGGACCAGGGTCAGGAATTCGTCGAGCCGCACGGCTTCCTCCTTCCGCCGGTTCACGCTCCGGGCCGGGTGCCCACCGCCCGGGCCGGGGAAACGGGCGCGGTCTCACCGGCGTGCGCGCTCGGCGTCGGCAAGGGCCGTCACCCGGGTCACGGCGTCGTCCGTGAACAGCGCGTGTCCGGCGGCGATCCGCTCCCGCCGGGCCGGGCCCGGGGCGGTGAGCCGCCGCAGTGCGGCGAGCAGCGCGGTGTCGTCCTCGGCGACCTCCGACACTCCCAGCGCGGCCATCCGCCGGACGCCGTCCGCGCCGTGGCCGGGGATCGGGCGGTGCCCCACGACCGGCAGTCCGGCGGCGAGCGCCTGGACGGCGGTCTGGCCGGCCGCGTTGTCGACGAGGGCGCGGGCCGCGTGCAGGAGGCCGGGCATGTCCGTCACCCAGCCCGGCGCGACCACGCCCGGTGTGCCGGACAGTGCGCGGCGCAGCCGCTCGTTGTCGCCGCAGAGTACGACCGGCAGGAAACCGTGGTCCCTCAGGAGCCGGACGGTGGTGTCCAGGTGGGAGCCGACTCCCCAGGCGCCGGCGGACAGGACGACGGCGGGCCGCCCGGGACCGAGCCGGTCGAACAGCCCGTGCCACCCGGCCGCCCCGGGAGCGTCGGCGAAGTACTCCGGAGCCACGACGGGGCCGCACGTCCCCGCGGACGTGCCGGTGTACTCCCGCACCTCGTGCGCCGCGTCCTCGGTGAGACACAGGTAGTGGTCGTTGCCGGGGTGGAGCCACTGCCGGTGGACGGCGAAGTCGATCACGAGGACGACGCTGGGCACCGGCAGCAGACCACGGGCGCGGAGATGGCCGGTCAGCTGGGCGCCGAGGTGGAAGACGGGGACCACCACGTCCGCTCCCGTGCGCTCGACCAGCTTCCGCAGCCGGTCGCCGGCGAGCCGGGCCAGGGGCGTGCCGCTCGGGCGGCGTCCTGCGCCGGGGCGCAGGAAGAGGCGGTACAGGACGGCGTACGCCCAGGGGAAGTGGCGTACCGACCCGCGGTAGAAGTGCCGCAGCGCGCGGCCCAGGCCGTACGGCAGCAGCGCGAGGACGTCGACGGCCAGGGCGTCGCCGCCGCGCTCCCGGGTCCGGCGGACCAGTTCGGCGGCGACCGTGTCGTGCCCGGCGCCCATGCTCGCACTGACCACCAGCAGACGGCTGCCGTCCTGCGGGGCGCGCGGGCCCGTGGGCCGGTGGGGCGTCGATGAGCTGTGAGGATGCACGGCGGTCCAGGTTGCCCTGCCGGCATGTTCCAAACCGCTGCCGCTGCGGACCACTGCTGTCCGGAGCACGGCTGTTCAGAGCACTGCTGTTCAGAAACACCGCTGTTCAGAAACACCGCTGGTCAGAACCACCGCTGGTCAGAACCACTGGTCACCAAAGCGGCCACTGAGTACCAAAGCACCGATGATCTTGGCGTTTCGGGTGTTTAGGGTGTTTCGGGTGTTCCGCCAGGGATACTCCATGACCGCCCGTCCGGCCGGACGCGGAGCCCGACCGCCTGGTCGGTCGCCTCCTCCGCGTCCGCCCCGAGCCAAGGTGGTCGTCATGGTGTCTGCGTTCTCCCGTCCCCGGGCCGTTCCCGGGCCGCAGGTCGTCGCTCCCGACGCGGACCACGCCAGGCCCCGGCGGGAGCCCGTCGGCGTGCGGGACACGCAGACGCGCACGGCACTCGTGACGGGGGCTTCCTCCGGCATAGGCGCGGCCGTGGCCCGGCGGCTGGGCGAGGAGGGCGGCTGGCGACTGGTGCTCAGCGGGCGTGACGCGGGCCGGCTGCGGGAGGTCGCCGCGGACGCGTCGGCCACCGCCTTCGCCGCGGACCTCACCCTGCCCGGCGCCGACCGGCAGCTCACCGACTTCACGCTCGCCACGGTGGGCCCGGTGGACCTGCTGGTGGCCGGGGCCGGGATCGGCTGGGCCGGGGAGTTCCTGGACATGCCCCCGCACCGCATCGACGAGGTGCTCGACATCAACGTGCTGGCCACGCTGCGACTGGTGCGGCTGCTGCTGCCGGGGATGGTGGAGGCGGGGTCGGGGCGGGTGGTGCTCATCGGATCGCTGGCGGGCAGTGTGGGGGTGCGCGACGAGGCCGTCTACTCCGCCGCCAAGGCCGCGGTCGGCGCCTTCGCGGACGCTCTGCGCTACGAGTTGCGGGGCACCGGCGTGGGGGTCACCCATGTGGTGCCCGGTGTCGTCGACACACCGTTCTTCGAACGCCGCGGCGCCCCCTACCAGCGTTCCAGGCCGCGTCCGGTGTCCGCCGAGCGCGTGGCCGAAGCGGTGCGTACCGCGGTGGTGCGGGGCCGGGACGAGGTGTACGTGCCGGGCTGGCTGCGGGTGCCGTGCCGGGTGCGGGGCGCGGCTCCGGGGGTGTACCGGCGGCTGGCCGCGCGATTCGGATGAGTGGGAGTGCGCGGCGGTGAGTGTCCTCACCGTCGTCCTGGCCCTCTTCGCGGCGCTGTCCAACGCGGCGGCGTCGGTACTGCAGCGCCGGGCCGCGGCGCAGGACGAGGACCGGGCCGGTGCCGCCCACGCGGTGCTGCGCTCGCTGCCGCGGCTGGCGCGCGACCGGTACTGGGTGGGCGGGGCGGCGCTGCTCGCGCTGACGACGGTGCTGCAGGCGGCGGCGCTGGCGGTGGGCAGTCTGGCCGTCGTCCAGCCGCTGATGGCCACCGAGCTGCTGTTCACCCTGATGGTCGGCAGCATGGTCTTCCACCGGCGTCCCGACTCGCGGACCTGGCTGGCCTTCGTGGCCCTGGCCGTGGGGCTCGCGCTCTTCCTGGGCGCCGCCGCGCCGTCGACCGGCCACGGCACCGCGACCCCCGGCCGGTGGGGCTGGGCCGGCCTTGCGCTGTTCGTCGTGGTGGCGTCGCTCGCCTCGGTCGGCAGCCTGGTGCGGGGCGCTCCCCGCGCCGCGCTGTTCGGGTCGGCGTCCGCGGTGGGGTTCGGGGGTACGGCGGCGTTGCTGAAGGAGGTCACCGGTCGGTTCCCCCAGGGGGTGGGCGCCCTGCTGACCCAGTGGCCGCTGTACGCCACGGCGGTGGTCGGCGTGGTCAGCTTCCTGTTGCTGCAGAGCGCGTTGCGGGCGGGCACCCTCGCGGCGTCGCAGCCGGCGCTGACCCTCGGCGACGCGCTGACCAGCGTAGCCCTGGGCTCCGCCCTGTTCGGCGAACAGATCGCCCTCGGGGTGCGGGTGCTGCCCGAGCTGATCGGCATGGCGCTGATCGGCCTCGGCAGCGTGGGACTGGCGCGGGCGCCGTCGGTCCACGGTGCCTGGGACACGACGCCGGCGGCACGGGACGGGCCCCGGTCGGGTCTGGGGAATCGGGAACATCGGGGGCCATGACCGAATCGCCGGGGGGACAGGAGGCACCACGGATGCGTGAGGGGATTCATGCCGGACGGGCGGTGTACGCCGCCGCGCCCGTCGTCGCCGCGCTGGCCCACATCGGCCCCGCCGCGACGTGGCTGCCGGAACTGCGCCGGCGCCGGTTCCCGGGGCTGGCCGGACAGGGCCGCCCCGACCACGTCGCCCTCACCTTCGACGACGGACCCGATCCCAGGTCCACGCCGCACTTCCTCGACGCGCTGGACGCGCTCGGCGTGCGGGCGACCTTCTTCGTCCTGGGCGAGAACGTCGTACGCCACCCGGTGCCGGCCCGTGAGCTGGCCCGGCGCGGGCACGAACTCGCCGTCCACGGCTGGACCCACGACCGCCCCTGGCTGCCGGCGCCGGCGCGGGACGTACGCCGACTGCTGCGTGCCGCGCATGCGGTGGGAGAGGTCGCCGGACGGGCTCCGCGCTGGTACCGCCCGCCCTACGGCATCCTCACCTCCGGGCGCTGGGCGGCAGCCCGCCGCGCCGGGCTGCGGCCGGTGCTGTGGACGGCGTGGGGCAAGGACTGGCAGGAGGACGCGACCCCTGCCTCGGTGCACGCGACCGTCGCGGCGGATCTGCGGGGAGGCGGCACGGTCCTGCTGCACGACACCGACCACGCCTGCGCCCCGGACAGCTGGCGGACCACCCTGGCCGCCCTGCCGGACATCGTGGGCGACTGCCGCCGCGCGGGGCTGACGGTGGGGCCGCTCGGCGAGCATGGGGTCGCCGGGGCGGACGGAGTGGCCG